>NZ_NRIQ01000066.1:0-1134 GCF_020224095.1 Enterobacter sp. CCUG 70166 | reverse complement strand
TAGCGGGCGGCCGGAAGGTGAATGCTAGGCATGATCTAACCCTCGGTCTCTGGCGTCGCGACTGCGAAATTTCGCGAGGGTTTCCGAGAAGGTGATTGCGCTTCGCAGATCTCCAGGCGCGTGGGTGCGGACGTAGTCAGCGCCATTGCCGATCGCGTGAAGTTCCGCCGCAAGGCTCGCTGGACCCAGATCCTTTACAGGAAGGCCAACGGTGGCGCCCAAGAAGGATTTCCGCGACACCGAGACCAATAGCGGAAGCCCCAACGCCGACTTCAGCTTTTGAAGGTTCGACAGCACGTGCAGCGATGTTTCCGGTGCGGGGCTCAAGAAAAATCCCATCCCCGGATCGAGGATGAGCCGGTCGGCAGCGACCCCGCTCCGTCGCAAGGCGGAAACCCGCGCCTCGAAGAACCGCACAATCTCGTCGAGCGCGTCTTCGGGTCGAAGGTGACCGGTGCGGGTGGCGATGCCATCCCGCTGCGCTGAGTGCATAACCACCAGCCTGCAGTCCGCCTCAGCAATATCGGGATAGAGCGCAGGGTCAGGAAATCCTTGGATATCGTTCAGGTAGCCCACGCCGCGCTTGAGCGCATAGCGCTGGGTTTCCGGTTGGAAGCTGTCGATTGAAACACGGTGCATCTGATCGGACAGGGCGTCTAAGAGCGGCGCAATACGTCTGATCTCATCGGCCGGCGATACAGGCCTCGCGTCCGGATGGCTGGCGGCCGGTCCGACATCCACGACGTCTGATCCGACTCGCAGCATTTCGATCGCCGCGGTGACAGCGCCGGCGGGGTCTAGCCGCCGGCTCTCATCGAAGAAGGAGTCCTCGGTGAGATTCAGAATGCCGAACACCGTCACCATGGCGTCGGCCTCCGCAGCGACTTCCACGATGGGGATCGGGCGAGCAAAAAGGCAGCAATTATGAGCCCCATACCTACAAAGCCCCACGCATCAAGCTTTTGCCCATGAAGCAACCAGGCAATGGCTGTAATTATGACGACGCCGAGTCCCGACCAGACTGCATAAGCAACACCGACAGGGATGGATTTCAGAACCAGAGAAAGAAAATAAAATGCGATGCCATAACCGATTATGACAACGGCGGAAGGGGCAAGCTTAGTAAAGCCCTCG
>NZ_NRIQ01000065.1:0-2108 GCF_020224095.1 Enterobacter sp. CCUG 70166 | reverse complement strand
CAAGCTTAGTAAAGCCCTCGGTGCGGCGGACATTATCCGCGAACAGGCTGAACAGCACGGCATTGCGCGGGTAACGGATGTCTGGCTGGAAGTCGGCGCACTGGCGGATGTTGAGGAGAGTGCACTGCATTTCTGTTTTGATATCGCCTGCCGTGATACCGTGGCGCAGGGCTGCACACTGCATATTGATGTTATCCCGGCACAGGCATGGTGCTGGGATTGCAGCCGTGAGGCCGAAATCATGCAGCACGCCGGATGCTGTCCGCACTGCGGCAGTGAACGGCTGCGCATCAGTGAAGGTGATGATTTGCGGGTAAAAAGCCTGGAAGGTGAGTGAGTTTTACGCCGCCGCCGTATTCAGCAGCCAGCGGGCGAATTGCTGCATGGCCGGGGTTTCCGTACGGGACTGTAACCGCGTCAGCCAGTAGCCGCCGAGGGTGATTTCTGCGGCAAACGGCTGTACCAGTGCGCCTGACTGTAACAGGCGGCTGAACATACATACCGGTGCGATCGCTACCCCGGCACCCAGTTGTGCCGCCTCGGCCATGGCCAGTGAGGTATCGAACACCATTACCGGCTGTGACGGGGAAGGCGGTGTGCCGCCCGCACAATCCAGCCAGCGGCTCCATTCATCCCGGCGGAATGAGCGCAGCAGGGTAAAGCGGTGAACATCATCCGGCTGCTGTAACTGTTCTGCAATGGCCGGTGAGCACAGCGGAGCGTGTGGTGCACTGAAAATCAGTTCCGCATCTGACTCATGCCACGCGCCGTTACCGAAACGGATCGTATAATCATGCCCTTCCGCCGCCGGGTCCACATGATTGTTATGGGTGGAGATATGCAGATCAATATGCGGATGGCTGTCATAGAATCCGGCCAGACGCGGCAGCAGCCAGCCTGCGGCAAATGTTCCCACCGCACCGACTTTCACCCGCTCACGGAACTGCCCGTGAGAAAAACACTCCAGAGTATCCGCAATCCGGTCAAACGCCTCATTGAGCACCGGCAGTAATCCCTCACCTTCATGGGTCAGCACCAGCCCGCGCGAGACGCGGGTAAACAGCACACAGCCGAGTTGTTCTTCCAGCGCCCTGACCTGCTGGCTGACGGCGGCATGGGTGACATTCAGCTCAATCGCCGCGCGGGTAAAACTGAGATGACGGGCGGCGGCCTCAAAGGCGCGCAGCGGGTTAAGGGGGAGATAACGTCTGACCATAATCCACCTGTAAGTTTTTCTTTAGGGCAGTTGAGTCTTCATAATGCCTCCTTTGAAGGGAAGGTATAACGTCGGCTGCGGCAGCAGAGAAACGGCATTCCGGCGGTAATACTCTGCTATAGCAGAATCTGCCTTGTTGTAGCGCGGAACTCAAGTGATATTTGCCTCTTGTGTTTGCATTCGAGCTAATCCGGCAGCACTATTACTCCCAAGGGTTCCAGCAGTTGCTCCTGTTGCCAGGCACAGATCTTGACTCCTTCGAGGTTGACCCGTCTGGGGTCGAGCCCATCCAGATCGGCAAAGGTCAGGTCACAGCCCCGCAGATTGACCTGTTGCCAACAGTCGCGGGAGAAGGTGCCGCGGCTGAGATCTGAGCCCATCAAGGAAGCGCCGCTGAGATTGGCATTGCTCCAGTTGTTTTCAAACAGCTCGCATTTTTCCAGGCATTGGCCACTCAAGTTGGTATAGGCCAGGTTGCAACCTGAGATATAAGCCGAGCAGAAGTACATCTTATGGCTGACTTGATTGTAGAAGCGGGCCCGGGAAAAGTTGGCGCCCTTGAGATCGCACTCCCTGAACTCTATGCCAAAGCAGTTGGCACCGCTGAAGTTGGCCAAAGACAGACGGCAGGCCTTGAAACTGGCATCGCGCAGATCGGCATAGCTGAAGTGACACCCTTCAACGGCGCCGCTTTCAATGAAACTGCAATCCTCGAAACTGGCATCCTGCAGCTGACAGTGGCTGAAGTCACACTGATAAAAGCGGCAGCGGCGAAAACGGCTGTCACTCAAATCCTGGCGTGAGAAATCCTCTTGCTGAAAAACTTTATCAATAATATCCATACGGCTTCCTTTAATCAGGGAGGGTGCTAACGGGTATAGGAAGTATAAAC
>NZ_NRIQ01000064.1:0-6450 GCF_020224095.1 Enterobacter sp. CCUG 70166 | reverse complement strand
AGCAACGATGTTACGCAGCAACGATGTTACGCAGCAGGGCAGTCGCCCTAAAACAAAGTTAGGCATCACAAAGTACAGCATCGTGACCAACAGCAACGATTCCGTCACACTGCGCCTCATGACTGAGCATGACCTTGCGATGCTCTATGAGTGGCTAAATCGATCTCATATCGTCGAGTGGTGGGGCGGAGAAGAAGCACGCCCGACACTTGCTGACGTACAGGAACAGTACTTGCCAAGCGTTTTAGCGCAAGAGTCCGTCACTCCATACATTGCAATGCTGAATGGAGAGCCGATTGGGTATGCCCAGTCGTACGTTGCTCTTGGAAGCGGGGACGGATGGTGGGAAGAAGAAACCGATCCAGGAGTACGCGGAATAGACCAGTCACTGGCGAATGCATCACAACTGGGCAAAGGCTTGGGAACCAAGCTGGTTCGAGCACTGGTTGAGTTGCTGTTCAATGATCCCGAGGTCACCAAGATCCAAACGGACCCGTCGCCGAGCAACTTGCGAGCGATCCGATGCTACGAGAAAGCGGGGTTTGAGAGGCAAGGTACCGTAACCACCCCAGATGGTCCAGCCGTGTACATGGTTCAAACACGCCAGGCATTCGAGCGAACACGCAGTGATGCCTAACCCTTCCATCGAGGGGGACGTCCAAGGGCTGGCGCCCTTGGCCGCCCCTCATGTCAAACGTTGGGCGTGACCAATGCAGCGTGTCGTCGGGCCACATAGAACACCTAGAAGTTCACAAGAAAGGTCGGAAATGGAACGAAGTAGCAATGAAGTCAGTAATCCAGTTGCTGGCAATTTTGTATTCCCATCGAACGCCACGTTTGGTATGGGAGATCGCGTGCGCAAGAAATCCGGCGCCGCCTGGCAAGGTCAGATTGTCGGGTGGTACTGCACAAATTTGACCCCCGAAGGCTACGCCGTCGAGTCTGAGGCTCACCCAGGCTCAGTACAGATTTATCCTGTTGCGGCGCTTGAACGCATCAACTGAGTTCAAGGTTGAAGTGCGCCGCTCAACGGTCAAACCGGGCATCACCGACTACAGCCCAACTTGTCGCTCCAGCGGACGGCTTCGCCGCCCGCTGAGCTAATTCGTTAAACATCATGAGGGAAGCGGTGATCGCCGAAGTATCGACTCAACTATCAGAGGTAGTTGGCGTCATCGAGCGCCATCTCGAACCGACGTTGCTGGCCGTACATTTGTACGGCTCCGCAGTGGATGGCGGCCTGAAGCCACACAGTGATATTGATTTGCTGGTTACGGTGACCGTAAGGCTTGATGAAACAACGCGGCGAGCTTTGATCAACGACCTTTTGGAAACTTCGGCTTCCCCTGGAGAGAGCGAGATTCTCCGCGCTGTAGAAGTCACCATTGTTGTGCACGACGACATCATTCCGTGGCGTTATCCAGCTAAGCGCGAACTGCAATTTGGAGAATGGCAGCGCAATGACATTCTTGCAGGTATCTTCGAGCCAGCCACGATCGACATTGATCTGGCTATCTTGCTGACAAAAGCAAGAGAACATAGCGTTGCCTTGGTAGGTCCAGCGGCGGAGGAACTCTTTGATCCGGTTCCTGAACAGGATCTATTTGAGGCGCTAAATGAAACCTTAACGCTATGGAACTCGCCGCCCGACTGGGCTGGCGATGAGCGAAATGTAGTGCTTACGTTGTCCCGCATTTGGTACAGCGCAGTAACCGGCAGAATCGCGCCGAAGGATGTCGCTGCCGACTGGGCAATGGAGCGCCTGCCGGCCCAGTATCAGCCCGTCATACTTGAAGCTAGACAGGCTTATCTTGGACAAGAAGAAGATCGCTTGGCCTCGCGCGCAGATCAGTTGGAAGAATTTGTTCACTACGTGAAAGGCGAGATCACCAAGGTAGTCGGCAAATAATGTCTAACAATTCGTTCAAGCCGACGCCGCTTCGCGGCGCGGCTTAACTCAAGCGTTAGATGCACTAAGCACATAATTGCTCACAGCCAAACTATCAGGTCAAGTCTGCTTTTATTATTTTTAAGCGTGCATAATAAGCCCTACACAAATTGGGAGTTAGACATCATGAGCAACGCAAAAACAAAGTTAGGCATCACAAAGTACAGCATCGTGACCAACAGCAACGATTCCGTCACACTGCGCCTCATGACTGAGCATGACCTTGCGATGCTCTATGAGTGGCTAAATCGATCTCATATCGTCGAGTGGTGGGGCGGAGAAGAAGCACGCCCGACACTTGCTGACGTACAGGAACAGTACTTGCCAAGCGTTTTAGCGCAAGAGTCCGTCACTCCATACATTGCAATGCTGAATGGAGAGCCGATTGGGTATGCCCAGTCGTACGTTGCTCTTGGAAGCGGGGACGGAAGGTGGGAAGAAGAAACCGATCCAGGAGTACGCGGAATAGACCAGTTACTGGCGAATGCATCACAACTGGGCAAAGGCTTGGGAACCAAGCTGGTTCGAGCTCTGGTTGAGTTGCTGTTCAATGATCCCGAGGTCACCAAGATCCAAACGGACCCGTCGCCGAGCAACTTGCGAGCGATCCGATGCTACGAGAAAGCGGGGTTTGAGAGGCAAGGTACCGTAACCACCCCATATGGTCCAGCCGTGTACATGGTTCAAACACGCCAGGCATTCGAGCGAACACGCAGTGATGCCTAACCCTTCCATCGAGGGGGACGTCCAAGGGCTGGCGCCCTTGGCCGCCCCTCATGTCAAACGTTGGGCGAACCCGGAGCCTCATTAATTGTTAGCCGTTAAAATTAAGCCCTTTACCAAACCAATACTTATTATGAAAAACACAATACATATCAACTTCGCTATTTTTTTAATAATTGCAAATATTATCTACAGCAGCGCCAGTGCATCAACAGATATCTCTACTGTTGCATCTCCATTATTTGAAGGAACTGAAGGTTGTTTTTTACTTTACGATGCATCCACAAACGCTGAAATTGCTCAATTCAATAAAGCAAAGTGTGCAACGCAAATGGCACCAGATTCAACTTTCAAGATCGCATTATCACTTATGGCATTTGATGCGGAAATAATAGATCAGAAAACCATATTCAAATGGGATAAAACCCCCAAAGGAATGGAGATCTGGAACAGCAATCATACACCAAAGACGTGGATGCAATTTTCTGTTGTTTGGGTTTCGCAAGAAATAACCCAAAAAATTGGATTAAATAAAATCAAGAATTATCTCAAAGATTTTGATTATGGAAATCAAGACTTCTCTGGAGATAAAGAAAGAAACAACGGATTAACAGAAGCATGGCTCGAAAGTAGCTTAAAAATTTCACCAGAAGAACAAATTCAATTCCTGCGTAAAATTATTAATCACAATCTCCCAGTTAAAAACTCAGCCATAGAAAACACCATAGAGAACATGTATCTACAAGATCTGGATAATAGTACAAAACTGTATGGGAAAACTGGTGCAGGATTCACAGCAAATAGAACCTTACAAAACGGATGGTTTGAAGGGTTTTGTAGGAGAGGAATAAAGTTTCATACTAAGCAGTCAAGTAACCCTGTTTGTACCGTTCTAAATGATACTCACCCAGAAATAAAGATTCATACTAATTCCTACTACAAAATCTGAGTCACGCTACAACTGAGTAATAAAGTATCATACTGGTTGTCTTGAGCATCCACAGATTGATTGGCCCCATTCAAACACGTTTCTGGACAAGAATGAGCTAGAAGTATTGATCTAGCTCTGGTGATTTGAATTAGAAAATGTATTAATGTTGTGTATAGTTTATCAGCAGGTATTCGTAAGCATCTAGTCAGGAAAAACAACAATACCCAACGCTTCGAGAAGCTGTTCTTGTTGCCAGCTGGCAATTTTGATACCTGATGTATCGACTTTTCGAGGATCTAAACCGTCGAGTTCGGCGTGACATAAATTAGCACCCTGTAGGCTAAACTGTCCCCAGACATCTTCAGAAAAAACACCTCGACTTAAGTCTGACTCTTTCAGTGATGCGCCCGCGAGGTGAGTCCCTATCCAGCGATTTTCAAACAGCTCACATTTTTCTAAACAGACCCGCTCCATATTGGCATAAGACAGGTTACATCCAGTAATAAAGGCTGAGCAAAAGTACATACGATTACTCACTTGATTGGCAAAGTTTGCTCGGGAAAAGTTGGCCCCTTTTAAATCACACTCACGTAACTCAATACCGTAGCAATTGGCGTTACTAAAGTTTGCCATCGCAAGCTGGCATTGTTGGAAACTTGCATCGCGAAGGTCTGCGACATCAAAATGGCAACCTTCGATATCACCCTGTTCAATGAACTTGCAGTTAATAAATGTCGCATCACGCAAGTTAGCACGTCGAAAATCGCATCGGATAAAGGTGCAAGCAGTGAAAGTAATATCACTTAGATCTTGATGTGAAAAACTGTGGTGTCGATATGTGTGACGGTAGGTTTCCATGTTGACTCCTATGATGAACTGGACGCAACACTACCATCAAAGCCACATCACATCACCAAAATAAAAACACTAAAAATCAAGATCTTAAAAACCCTCATTTTGCCTATTTTAAGGGGGTAAAATAGCGCCCTGAGCCTCTATGTTAACGTTCAAAGTACGCGGCACCATTGAAAAAAGTTATCCGCTTAAAAAGCCACAGAGAAAAGGAACCCAATAGATTACTGATGTCCGCCATTAGGTAAAGTAACCTTAAACGGAAGCCTGCAATTTGAAGTAGATACAAGGTCTAAGAAGGAATGGGGCATAAACGTTTTAGAAATGGCAGTGTACTCTGATCGCTGCCATTTAAGTATGAATCTTTAATACTCAGTATGATTCTTTATTACTTAGTAACGAAACTTTATTCTACTCACACAGGTTTATTATAAGCAAATCAGGACATAAATATGTTTTTGTGTCCGCACTTACAGGAAACTTGGGGTCGAATTTAACATCAAGCATAAAAGCCAAGAAAAATGCGATCACCATTCTAAACACACTAAATTTATAAAAAATCTAATGGCAAAATCGCCCAACCCTTCAATCAAGTCGGGACGGCCAAAAGCAAGCTTTTGGCTCCCCTCGCTGGCGCTCGGCGCCCCTTATTTCAAACGTTAGACGGCAAAGTCACAGACCGCGGGATCTCTTATGACCAACTACTTTGATAGCCCCTTCAAAGGCAAGCTGCTTTCTGAGCAAGTGAAGAACCCCAATATCAAAGTTGGGCGGTACAGCTATTACTCTGGCTACTATCATGGGCACTCATTCGATGACTGCGCACGGTATCTGTTTCCGGACCGTGATGACGTTGATAAGTTGATCATCGGTAGTTTCTGCTCTATCGGGAGTGGGGCTTCCTTTATCATGGCTGGCAATCAGGGGCATCGGTACGACTGGGCATCATCTTTCCCGTTCTTTTATATGCAGGAAGAACCTGCATTCTCAAGCGCACTCGATGCCTTCCAAAAAGCAGGTAATACTGTCATTGGCAATGACGTTTGGATCGGCTCTGAGGCAATGGTCATGCCCGGAATCAAGATCGGGCACGGTGCGGTGATAGGCAGCCGCTCGTTGGTGACAAAAGATGTGGAGCCTTACGCTATCGTTGGCGGCAATCCCGCTAAGAAGATTAAGAAACGCTTCACCGATGAGGAAATTTCATTGCTTCTGGAGATGGAGTGGTGGAATTGGTCACTGGAGAAGATCAAAGCGGCAATGCCCATGCTGTGCTCGTCTAATATTGTTGGCCTGCACAAGTATTGGCTCGAGTTTGCCGTCTAACAATTCAATCAAGCCGATGCCGCTTCGCGGCACGGCTTATTTCAGGCGTTATGCAGCCAAATCCCAACAATTAAGGGTCTTAAAATGGTAAAAGATTGGATTCCCATCTCTCATGATAATTACAAGCAGGTGCAAGGACCGTTCTATCATGGAACCAAAGCCAATTTGGCGATTGGTGACTTGCTAACCACAGGGTTCATCTCTCATTTCGAGGACGGTCGTATTCTTAAGCACATCTACTTTTCAGCCTTGATGGAGCCAGCAGTTTGGGGAGCTGAACTTGCTATGTCACTGTCTGGCCTCGAGGGTCGCGGCTACATATACATAGTTGAGCCAACAGGACCGTTCGAAGACGATCCGAATCTTACGAACAAAAGATTTCCCGGTAATCCAACACAGTCCTATAGAACCTGCGAACCCTTGAGAATTGTTGGCGTTGTTGAAGACTGGGAGGGGCATCCTGTTGAATTAATAAGGGGAATGTTGGATTCGTTGGAGGACTTAAAGCGCCGTGGTTTACACGTCATTGAAGACTAGTCCTTTGCATAACAAAGCCATCAAACCGGACGCCAGAGATTCCGCGCCTGTTGCGCATGGCTTCGCCATTTTATGCGCAATAGGCGCGCCACCCTGTCGCCGTTTATGGCGGCGTTAGATGCACTAAGCACAT
>NZ_NRIQ01000063.1:0-13525 GCF_020224095.1 Enterobacter sp. CCUG 70166 | reverse complement strand
GATTTATTCAACAAAGCCTCTTTTCTTTTAAAAATAAATTATTCAGATTTATTTTCTATTGATTTAATGAGGTAGGGAATGACAGAAAGTGCTTTGCTTTTGCGAGAGGCATTTAATGAATCGGTTAACTATATGACATGGTCTTTTTATTCACTGATAACTGCTTACGTTTCGATGGCTTTTTATGATAGAGTTGAGGTTAAGACCCGAATAAATAATTATCTGAATAAGTTACTTTTCGTGATTGCTATGTCCGTTTTTATCCCAAATATGTACTTTGTTTCAATGGTGTTCAGTCAGAAGTTAGGCACCGCAGCTGGCGTTGCGTCATTCATTATTGGGCTACTTTTCATGATGTTAAACTCGGCACCTGTAATTACTGGTATCGTACAGCAGCGCAAAGATTGAGTTTTATGAGTATAGTCAGTTGGGTTTTCATCTGTTTTATCAGACTTAGAAAAATGAAATCTTTCAATTCATTGATTTTAAACGCAAAAAAATTTCTAAATGATCAGAATTATAGGGTGCTCATTTTGCACAGCAGTAGGGGTTGACCATTCAATGGAAACGCTCCTTCGAACTGACCCGGAGAAATACGGTTATCAGGCTGGCCTGAGTCGTCTTCAGCGATTTCTTTCTAAGATCCAGTACGACTGGAGCCTGCGGGATTATATCGGTCGTAAAGTGTTCGAAGGCGGATATGTGCGTCTTCAACCCAATATCTTTTCTTCGTCCCTGACTGAACGTCTTTTTCATGCCTGTTGCAGCCTTGATTATGTTGAAGCAAGACGTGCGGCAGAGCATCGCAGAAAGCTACTTTCCGGCGAGGTTGACGATACGGCTTATAACCGTCGTATGGCTGAGCCACAATTTCGGCTTGTACAGGAAGCAAACGTGATCCACGTTGATTTCCTCTGGTCGTTGCACTGTTTCAACCCTCGCCCGTTTCGGGCAATTGAGATCTATCGCAGGGTCTGGGAAGAGGCCGATCTGGACCTTCTTGAGGATGAGCCTGACATGCAGCCTGTGCCCCGTACACCAATGCCAGCTCCACTCTGGATGAAACTGCCCGGAGGCCGGTTCGGTACAGCTTATGATGGACTGACTGATACGTTGCCGCTGATGACCTATTTTGACGGGCAGGCTGACCCCAGGGCTTCACGTAGCCTAAAGACCGGAGAGAGCAGTTCTGTCGTCGTGGCATTCGAGGAAGAGGATGAGCTGACTGTTGAAGAAGATACGGCGTCCTGGATTATCTGGCATGAATACGACGGGTTACGCCAGCGCATCGCTGACGGTGAGTTTACTCCAACGACTGCTGCTCAGTATCTTCTTCGTTATGGCGCGGTCCGAATTTCAAAAGGCAAGGGCGCTGTCTATCATCGTCTCGCACAGCGGGGACAAACCTTTTCCCGCCTGGGGATAGGCGACAGAGTGTCGCTTCCAGAGCTGGTTGCCAGTCGGCGTTTTAAAATACTCAGTGATTCTGCATACCGTCAGGTTGTAGCCCGGAAATTGCGTGGACAGATAAAAAAGTTCAGATTCTGGGCATGCGTAGCTGCCTGTGTTCAGTTGCACGTACACAACAAGACGGCACTCGGAGAAAGAATTTTAACGTTACTCGAAGGTGAGAGGGAACAGCAACAAGGTGCGATCCAGGCGAAGCTGAAGGCGGGAATGATGGATGCAGTTCTAACTCTGTGTAACCAGCGACTCCGGGTGAAAGAAAATACTAACCAGCCAGAGGAGTTCCGCTATTACCGTGCCGTAAGAGCTCGTTTCATGCGCCATTTATCTGAATGCCTTAAGCCAGAAAATGGCGGCGTTATCCGTGACGTTATCTGGGAACTGAGGGTGCTGAGCAGTGCTCACGGTACGACCAAAACAGGTTTTTACTATGTCGATAGCAATCGCCCGACAGCGAAAGGACTGTTAAACCGCCTTCTGATGAGGATGGTCAAGCAGGTCGTATAAGCGTCTGAAACGCGAAACACACGAAAATGGAGGGGTTATACAAAAAAAACTTAGCTTTGATCGTGATGTAATGTGGACATCATGTCCAAGCGTTGCTGCATCCAGAAAAGTAACTTTAATCCTGTTGATACAGCCCTTGCATTACCTGTTTACGCATAGCGTGGAAACGTTCTAATTAAACCAGACGAATATAAATTTAAATTAATTCACTCACCCCCGGAATCGGGGAACTAAACAAAAGGATCATCAATGCAAAATCAAAATACACCCGCTCAGGAAAAACACACCGTATACCTTTTTAATGCCGAACATGCTGACAAGACAGCCGCCAAGCAAGCCGGGAAACTCTTCACGCTGGACATTGAACACCCAATGACCCTCAACGATCTCTCGCTGCTGTGTGAGTCGGTCGCGGACGCTGTGGGAGCACCTGGCGGAATTAAATATGAAATCACAACAGAGCCTAATGGGGTTCAGGAGGAATACTGAATCAGTGTGGTGTGAGTCCATTTTAATTTGACGTTTCATGAGTTCTATCGAGAGGCTGAAGTATGACTTTGAAAATGGAAAGTTCCCGGACTTCCAAGCCTGAGGGGCCATTTGTATTAATCACTTTTGAGGGGGACGAATTTCTTTTTGATGACAGACATAATGTCGTCAAGATAAATGGCAGGCCTAAAAAAATGGATGTAAAGCGAAATTATTTTGAGTCCGATCTGGGAGAAGGGAAAGCGAAATACTGGACTTTAAATATCGAAGAGGCTCATCGGTTCAATTCGATTGATGAAGCGACAGAACAACTTTGTAAACTGAGTCGCCCTCATCTGATCAAAATTCGCAAAGTTGAGGGGGTATCTGAATGACCAAAGAGATGTTTTTACGCATTTTAAATGAGGCACAGGCTCGTGTGGATAACGATTCGCTTCCGCTTGATGTTCGTATCCGGTCACGCACCACGGTAAATGATTGCGTCATCCGGGCAGATAAAGAGGGGTGGCCTATTGAGTATAAACAGAAGGTCTGGGTAGATGCAGTCAGTGGCTGTTATCTTTAGCGGTTACTTAAGCCAGTTCCTGTGCCCGTGAGCTTAGTAAAGGCGGAAAATGATATGGTCAAGGTGATAAATATCAACGGGAATTTAGTTGAATTACCTGAGCCCTCAGCAAAGTTATCCAAAGCTGAATCACCTGATGGTAGGTTCTCAAAACCTAAAAATAAGATCTCTAAAATACAGCGAGCTGAGCTGCGAATGAAATTTGGGGGGCGTTGTGCCTATTGTGGTTGCAAGCTTCCTGAAAAAGGGTGGCATGCCGATCATGTTGAGCCTGTTCGACGCGACTTTGAACTGGTGAGAGCCCCTGTCGGCAGCGGCGTAACTCATGTTGCCCGAAGTACGGGTAAGGTTATGCACCCTGAACTGCATGCTATAGAAAACTTATTTCCATCATGCGCCCCCTGCAACCTTTTTAAAGGAGCTTTTAGTGTTGAAGGAATGAGAAAAGAAATTACCAAACAGGTTGAACGGGCTCGCGCATATAGCGTGAATTTCCGTACCGCAGAACGTTTTGGGTTGCTTCATATTGTAGAAAAACCGGTCGTCTTCTGGTTTGAGCAGTATAACGAACAGAAACAAAACGAATAATTTCTGTGAAACATAAAAGAAGTTAATCAGCAGTGGTTTACTAATTAAAGAGTGATTTAAATATTTTGATGCTGCTGAGGAGCTGCCTGGTATATCCTTCAAAGGAGAAAATGATGTATCTGCATCTTGTGCCCCGTATTCTTCACCATATGAAAAACAAGTGTACTCTCGTGTCAGTTTCTGTACCTGAATTGTCACTTGAGCTTAAAGCTGATTCGCTGGTGGCAATGAAACCTTATCCCAACAAGTCCTACCACGTTGTCATGTTGAAGGGGCGACGTGCATTAAATGGCTTTCTGGTAAAAAGCCCACGGACTTTAACTGAGTTCACAATGATAACAATCTGGGAAATTGAAGGCTTTGGAAAAATTAGTCATACCGTAAAAACGCTCGTTCAGGACAAAGACTATGACTTGGTCTCCCATGATGTCCTTTTGGCACATGCATACCATCAGAGGGAGGAAGAATTGGGGTACCGTGTACATCCATCCTATGACAGTCTAGCTCCCGTCGATTTTGAACCAACAATGCAGTCAAGGTACATAAAGGAATCCGATCTTTCCCACGACGTATGGGAAACCTATTCATGGGGGGAATTGCTGCGTTCGCGTGAAGAGACATTTCTGGCGATGACCATGTCATCTGCTCGTTTAAGCCATCCAGCATTCATCAGAGGAAACCGACTTCCTCAAACTGACCAGGCCATCATTATCAGTTCGTAACGACCTTTTATTCTTTTTGATGCCAGGCGAGTCTCCTTTTGCCTGGCCACTTTGATTTATTGCCTGGGAGTAACCTATGGATGAGCAAGATATTCTCCGCGTTATAAACGGCCGTGAGATTGATGCTTCTGACCTCCTGGAAGAAGCTATGCCGAACGCAGCCCGACGCTTTTATCGTTTAACTAACAGCATGAACAAATTGCTTTAGGAGGTCAGGGAGCACTTTCCTGACGCGATGTATTACTCTGCCAGCGGAACGGTAAGCCTGCTGTTGGGGAGCAGCCACGACAACAATGACCATCCGGTTAGAGAAATGGTCGCTGTAAGGTCACCAGATCTAAACATTGAAGGCGGTGATTGGTAGGTCAAGCAGGGGATCTATGTGCACTTCATGTCCTAACTTCATCCAGTGCTGAATTCAGTGCACAGACAGTAGGGGACTTCTCCTTTAATCAGAATGGCAAAGGGTTACGTGAGGATCAGATTCTATTTTTTTGCCTCGAAAACGGATAAACCCAGGTTTTGGCGCTTTAACCGAAAAATCAGCAGAACGGTAAATGATAGGCTGTCATGGATAACCATTTTGAGGCAAAAATGAACGTTTCAACTGACAGCAGCAACATATCGATAGCAGAACTCAAAGAAGAATTTATACCCGGTCTTCTGCTTAATGCTGGGGCAATAAGCCATTACGGCGACTCGGCTTTATCTTCGAAGGCTATGGATAAGTATTCAAATCTTCTGGAGAAAGACGCAGTTACCGCTTTATCAGGAGCCTTGAACCGTATCGTAAGTGCCTTAGCGGAGGCAGATCCACGTTCTATCAGTAGCAATCCATCCTGGTTTTCCCGCTTTACGGGCAAACACCTTGAAAAGCGCGTTCGTTACCAACACGCACGTGAGAAGGTGGAAAATCTTATTAATGAGGGGAACGGATATCTGACACATGTGAATGAGACGCTACTGGCTTTAGAAGAGCTGCTTGAAACATATGTGTCAGAAATCAAACGCCTTAAAATTTTTATCCAGGCAGGCCATGAGTTCCTTAGGGATTCTACCGAAGAAAAAAATAGTGACGATCTAAGCCTTGTCTTCGATAAACCGAGGGAAAGATTTGCCAGACGTTTAGCTAACCTGGCAACACTGCTTGCGTCTCATGAAATGGCCGCCATGCAGATGGAAATCACTCGCGGGACTTGTATAGATATTGCTGACCGCTTTAACGAAACTATAAAAGTCCTGGTTCCAGTATGGCGGCAACACACACTTTCGCTGTTATCAGTAAATAACACTGACCCTACGATTGTTAGAAAAGCTAATCAGGCCCACGAGGCTCTTCTAAAAAGCCTGCGACAAAATTTAGAGGGATTCCAAAAATGATTAATAATTTGACCACCAGAACTGAGGTTGTTGCTTTTACTTTGACTTCCGCTGAACTGGAAAAGTTCGGGCTGAATGAGCAAGATGAACAAGAGATTAAAGCCGTCGCGGAATGCATTAATGCCGATGATCCAGGAACAGTTTATCGTTTTGGCCGGGCAATGGGGGAAAACACTGCTAATTATGCGGATAGCCTGCTTGAGCAAATTCGCAATAAAGATTTAGACGAAGCCGGGAGCAAATTAACTGAAATTATCAACCTTGCAAGAAATGTAAACATCTCGAACTTAACTGAAAGTCGTTCAAATCTGCCAGTTATTGGCCCTTTGTTGGATAAAATCCGCACCCGTGGGAAGAATTTCGCCGCACAGTTTGAATCAACTCGTGAACAAATCGATGCTCTGGTTTCAGAGGTTTCAGTTACACAGAATAGCCTCGGTTCTAATAATATTTCGCTCCAGCAAATGTTTGATGAAGTCGTTAAAGAACACCACTTAACAGGTGTACATATTGCTGCCGGTAAATTAAGGCTGGGAGAATTACAATTAAAAGCAGAAAATCTCAGAGCTAATGTTGGTAACAATCCTGCTAAGTTCCAGGAAGTATCTGATCTGGATACGCTAATTGCTAATTTAGAAAAACGTATTGGCGATTTAGTTGTTTCTCAGCAGTCTGCTATGCAAGTATTGCCAATGGTACGGATTATACAGGCAAATAACCAAAGTCTTATCGACAAGTTTCATAGCGTCAAAGAGGTTACTGTCCCTAATTTCAAGCGTCAGTTTCTGTTAGCCATTTCTCTAAATGGACAGCGTAACGCTGTAAATCTTGCCAATGATATCGATAATGCCAACAATGAGTTACTCCGTAGTAATGCAAAATTACTGCATCGCAATGCAGTAGAAACTATGAAAGCAAACCAACGGCTGGTTATTGATATAAGCACCCTTAAAGAGGTGCAGGATACGCTTATCCAGACGGTTGGCGATGTTGTTAAAATCCAGAGAGAAGGGGCTATTAAGCTCAGGGAAACAGAAAAACAGGTTCTTGCCATGCGTGAGAATTTGCGCACCCGACTGACACAAAAAGGGGTAGATCATGGTGCGTAACCTTAAGAGTAGTGACGATTTTTCCCGTGAACTGTCATTTCTTTTTCACCGGTCTATAAAGATTAGAAATTCAGGTTTCGCGATATTTGGTGCGGGCCTGCTGATAATGATTTTTGGTCTTTGCTTGTGGTTGCTGTCATTACACCTCTCACCTTCAGTTCTGGACTTTGATATTGATGTGCCCTTGTCATTCTTCAATTCATCTGAAGGTGAAGATAAGTTAGTGGTTTCGGATTTTGGCGATGCATTTGGAGGCTTCCTAACTACATATTCTAAGTTGCTATTAGGGATTATGGGGCTATTAGTAGTTTCTTCAACTGCCTTTAAAATTTTAAAGGGGGAGGAAATAGGTGAGATATTCCCGATGCTTCTAATTGCTGGCGCTTTTCTTATCGGCTTGTCAGTTTTTACATCTGCTTTAGGTTCGGAAGAGACTGATGCCACTTCAGCTTCGACTGTAAAGGTTATCAAGAAATATGTAAAACATGAAAAATACGATAAACTTGTCGCATATTTAAATGATAGTAATTGGCCCTCAGGCGAAGAGGTATCTGTAAACTATTTAAAGGCGCAACTACATATAAAACTCGGCAAGCCAGATGTGAAGTTAACACAGAATGTTGTTAGGGCGTATATGTCTGGTGTATTACAGTCAAATATTCCCGTGAAAGTTCGTTATGCATTGGAAAAGACAGCTTTAGATAAATCCGTCTCACCACTTGCGATTCGTTATGAGCAAAAACGTATGTCTAAATCACATACCTTTTCAAAAGCGTCGGTTAATTGTCTTAAAGTAGGTAGTCCCGTCGCATTCGTTGGCGTTTTGTTCGCTCTTCTTGGTATAAAAATCAGGCGGCGAGTCAGATTCTTAGAATCAAATTGAATGAAAGCCCGGTACGCTGGGCTTTTTTATTCAGTAACTTTTATCAAATATGTAGTAATTTACCGGAATCTGCTTCTCCAGCTTGTTAGCTGAAAAGCTTACTCAAGTATAATAATCTACTTCTGATTATGTTTTTTATGGTTTTATTTTTACACAACTTATTAAGGATACATGATGTGTAACTTTACTCCTGTTCAAATTATTGCTGATTATATACTGAGGTTTCTTAAAAATAATACTGATGCCAAGCTTTATGAGGCAATGCAGCGTCTTGAAAAGAAAATTGGTCAGTTTGTCGCTGATGGGGTTGATGAACATCAATTACGCTCTTCATTAAGCAAAGTCTGTCGATCTCGTTCCAGGGCGGCTCTTAAAGAGGAGTGTGAACAACTCATTCCATAAAAAGAACATCATACGGGAAAGTTACTTTAACGGTGAATGGCTCGCTTCTGGCGGTTTAAGTTGACGGCCATTCCTACCATAGCCATCATAAAGTATGATTAGCATTCGAGTGTGGCACTACTAATTTTAATGGGCTACGCATTCAGTCTCCACCTCTCTAACTATAAAGGTTCTTTTCATGTCCAATAGCTTCGATAAGCCGCAAACGCTCCCGGTACATAATTCTGATGCCGAACCCTTTTTTCCGAAAAACCTTGGTCCATTTATCGAGCAGGTATCCGGAAGGGATCTGGCAATGCTCACAGAATCAGAGAAGGAAAAACTTGCGCACCTGATCAGAACTGGGCGTAAATATGGAGTTTCTGTCGCTATCGTTCCTGATACAGATTCTGCTGAGCTTCATGAATTACTGTCTAATGCCGATTCCATTGAAAGGCAGTTTTCCATCTATGAACGCATCCAGACGAAGATTGCGTTCACGCGGTGTCAGGAAGCATAAACAAAGTGAGAAATACAACTACGTGGTATGACGTAGAACATATTGAAATCACCACAGGCGAGCGAGGCGGCAGGATATGGGTGCTGAAGCTCTCCTGTGGCCATACAGTATTTCGCCGAATACCTCCTATACGTCTTCATAACCTCACAGCTTTTTCTCTGCGGGAGCCCCCAGAAAAATGTCGGTGCTCTCTTTGCAATTCAAGTCCATAATAAAGCCTTTTTAAAGGCCACAAACTGCATATCACAGGATAAATCATCCTCTACAGCGTTCATTCTTAAACGCAAAATTTATATTTCATTCATTCTATTTTAAAAGCGTTATAAAAGACGGAATCCTATTTAGTCTGTTTGATGCTTAAATCATCTTCAGTGCCTTTTATCTTTTACCCAGCGACTTTAACATTAACCTGAGCAGAAAACTTGTTTTCAAACTAAGTTCGAAAACTTTCTGCTCAGGTTATTAGCCGGGTAAGCCACTTTGTTATATTTGTTTCATGTTAACAGAGGAGGCGATATGCAAATTGAAAAGGTGATGTCATTACTTGAAGTGCTTTCAAGCTGGCTTGAAGATAACATCAATATGGATTCTGAAATTATCTTTGATAATGACGAAGATAATACCAACTCAGAAATTCTGTATCCTGCTGTAGAAAAGGCTAATGCCGTTTTGCGCAAAATGGCATCTTTATCTTCAGATTCTGTTCATGCAATTCGACAGCGCTTGCAGCTTGCCGTAGAAGGCAAAGCTGAATTGTCCCTCAAGGATGTGGGAGAGCTTCTGCTGGCAACAAAGTATCTGATGTTGTCCACTGAAGAGGGAGAGTAAGCCTGTGACCACTCTCGTATTTGAAATGGCAGATATCAATAAACTGATCGAAGAAATTCGCACCGCAAAAACGTTTTCGGTCACCCCAGATCAGATCTATGACCCGGCATGCTATCCGGGGGGAGCCCTCCTTAACGCTGAGGGACAGACTGAAGAAGAGGCGCGTAAAGCTGGTAGGGTTTTCTTTCCCTCATCCTCAAAAATTGCCAGCACACATCTGGTGCCAAAAGTGCTTCTCGCGCACAGTCATGGTGTATACCTGATCACTAATGCTGAGCTTGAGGGCTCTCCCGCATCCCGCGATACTGTGGCTTACGCCCAGGGGATGAATCCAAAACTGGATGAGGACTGGGATTACGCTTGTGATGCCGCTTTGGGTGGGTCTGATTGTAGCTATACCATTCCCGTTGAGTGGCTGGAGTTAGCGGTAGAGCAGGGTTTTCAGGAGTTTCGACTTCGAATGAGTGAAACCAATATCAAACTTGTCAGCAAATAGTATGTCCTTGCTGTTTCCAGTCAAACATTGTCCGCCAGTCGAGCTGCTGGCGGATTGTTTTATATAAGGCCGGGAAGGTATGTCAGGTTTAAGCAGTTCCGCCCAGAAGCTTACAAGGGCGCAGATTTACGTGTTAAGACGGATGGCATCCGGCACGATCTATGATATCTCTGGCAATTTCAGACGGGCCAGAGAACGGCGTACGTTTATGGGGAATCCTGATGATGTGACGTGCAGGAGCTCTCCGGTCCTGTTCCGGCTGGGCCTCGTGGAGTTATGCCAGCCAGTAAGGCATCTGGAGCCAGGTTTATACTATCGGCTCAAGTTGAGCTCCTCAGGGCATGAAGCTCTTAAGGCGAACGCACACCTCTAACATTTGAGATAGTTCGTTCGCAGCCAGGAAAGTAACTTTCATCTCAAGTGTGACCCTTACTACCTCATTTATGAGTAAAACCCCCCTCTGATATGTCGAAAATGCTCATTTATACGAAAATAGTTTCTCTTCAGGTGTGATGTAATTACTGAGAATTCTCCCTGAATGGAAGGCAACCGATGAAAATGTTTTTTACCCCTTATGTTCGTATCGTTTTCTATTTTTGCGCATTGATTTTTATTGTTTACAGTTTCAGTGATTTTTTCCAGGGCGTCCCTGACAGCACCTTCTTCAGTGCGGTCATCACGCTACTTGTTATCGGAACCATTGTTGCCCGGCATCTGGATCGCAAAAAATCTCTCAAATATACTTCACAGATTTAAGTTTCCACTCAGGCCACTCTCGGGTGGCTTTTATAATTTAATAAGGACCGGTTCATGCATAACCACGAAATTCAGACCATTGCTATATTTAGTGCCCAGTATAAAAACATCGAAGATGCTGAAAATGCAGGTGCTTTATATTCAGTAGATATTGAATATCCGATGACACTAAATGATTTATCGCGGCTTTGCGACTCTATTGCCGAAGCAGTAGGTGTGCCTGGCGGCGTCAAATACCAGTTCGTGTCCCAGCCGGAAGCGCATGAAACCAGCTTCTGATAACCAGTAACCAAACTGCCTAAAAGCAGGTGCAAAGCCATGAAACAAACAAAGTCTTCTATGTCACGTATTGTGCAGCTGTACGACGGGAGCCGATACGGAAACTGCGAGCAGGCTGATAACGAAGGAGAGCTTTTTACGGTGGTGTTGAATAAGCCTTCGCAGATCGATGACATCCGTAAAATCGTAGACACAACCGCCGAAGTACTTGGCAAAGCTTTGCCAGTACTCCTCTTTTAAAGCTTACATCCGTGAAGGATAATTACGGTCTTACTACTTTCAGTTTTTCATTCCAGTGCCGTCCATTTTAATTTATCGATTTTAAGCGGTCGGCGCTATTTCATTGTTTCTTTTCCGACTGTAATTCCTTATATATAGGAATATTTCAAAGAATTTATCTCAGGTTATTTGTGGCGTGGTGCCAGTTGTTATAATGATTCCACATAATCTGGAGAGTCAATCATGATCACATCTCTAATGAATTTCCGCGATTTAACCGGAGAGGCAGTCATCCAGGCGCGGCAATGCGTTATTAATGCTGAGATCGAAGCGGCCCGGGAAAAGGTAATTCATGCTCGTTCGTTATTCAAAGCGGGTATACATAATGTTGTAAACGGTAGTTCTGGCATTAAGGCTGCGGCAGCACATTTTCTGGTGATAAAACGTTTACAGACTGACACTCGGTATCTGGACGCGGTTATCACTGATAACCTTTGCATGTTTTCTCCTGAGGGTTATCTGTATCTGTTTATGCAACAACGTTATTTCCTATAAAACAATGGGTTAGGTAAGTATCTTTCCATTAAAAACATTAAAAAGGTGACTTGATGAAACCATTTGGACTTGCCGGAAAACCCCGGCCCGAACCTTGCGGCTGCTGCTGGTATACCCGTGAGGACTGCCCTTACGTCAGCGCAAAACAGATCTATCGCCGCAGGCAGCGCAAGGCAGAACGCCAGCGTCAGCGCAGCACCATTGTGATGGCCGTTTCTGAATTTCGCTGACCTCTTCTGGAAATATCATTTTTTCTCCAGAAGAATTTTAAAATAAAGGGAAATCTTTTCACGGGTATCTGATGTTTATTGTTTATGGTAAATTGCGCCACATTAATTGTTTGTGGCGCAGTTCGTGATGGCTTAAGGATATAATATGAAAATCAGCCAGCTGGAATCCGGGATGCAGGTTTGGTCTGTAACCCGTACCAAAATGGGAAATACCACCATTTCAACGGTCATTGTCCACCCCGTTGTCATTATTGAAATTCATGATAACCATGTGATTGCTCGCTGGAACGGCAATGCACCACGTCGGTTTGGAGAAACGGCTATCAGGGGCTGGAAGAAGGAGAAGCCACTGCTTGTCCGTGAGCCTTTCGGAAATGTTCGTCTGGCCACCCGGGCTGAAAAAACCGCTATGCAGGAAAAAGAGTAATACCCCCTTTTAGCACCCACAATTTCACCGTCCATCTGCCTTTAACCTTGCCTGTTATTAACGGAATCCTTTCTGACTGGGCGGATCCCACGCATAACCTGAACTGTTGGCTAACCGTCTTACAGCCAAATTCCCTCCTTTATCTGGCAGGAGTGCGTCCGTGAGCTCTGTATGATCTACGTGTTTGTTAAGTAGAGCACATAACAGGAGTGGGGTATGACTGAATTAAATAAAAGCCCGTCCGGTTTTTCCGGAGCTGATGTCAGTAAAGAACAGGCTGCCATAAGGGCACTTGTAGAAAGAGTAGTGACCAACTATCGCAGCCGGACAGCACCTGATCGGGTTCAAAAGGCTTCGGTAGCGTTTAATGGGGGATTAATCCTGACCCTGATGCTGGCCTTGACGCTATTGGGCTACCTTGTGGCGGAATTGCTCAGGGGGTATGTTGCGGATAGTTCACCCTATGTGCCCGGTCTAAGTTATTCGCAATTTTCGATGCTTATGGTCGTTGAGCTGTGTCTATGCTTTCTTGCATGGTTTTTGGTTGTCACAGGGGACTATCCCCGGCCGTGGATATTTCAGGTAGTCCCGATGGAGCAGTACTGGTTCTTTGACGAAGTGGATGACGACGATCTTGCCCGGCTTTCCTGTAACCCTTACATCAAGCGCTGGCTACTTGATGAAATGTCCGGTATTCATCGACTGACCTACACGAGGCTGCATGATCGACTGGAGCGCATCTGTAATATTGCATCCCATCTCGAATACAGCCGTATTCAGGCACATAAGATTTCCCTAATCAACGGAAGCAGTGCCTCCTGATCCTACCATTGCATCCGGAAATTAAACGGGCAGGAACTGCACTGTATGTTCCGACCCAGCAGCTGCCCGTTACCCTTTTCTTTAGTATAAAATGACTTTCGCCGACAACCGGAAGTGAATCATGTCAAATAAATGAAAAATCAGTAATTTATGTAGGCGGGGTGTTTGGCTGATCAGGGCAGGGTGGTATAATAACGCTGGTGCTGGAGGCTTTTGCCCCAGCCAGCGGTAACACTGTTTGACTGTGGTAAAAGCAGAAAGCCCCGAGTAATTTTTCAATTAACCTGTACTGCACCCATTTT
>NZ_NRIQ01000062.1:0-14968 GCF_020224095.1 Enterobacter sp. CCUG 70166 | reverse complement strand
AATTCAGTAAACCACTTCACCATGGAGGTTAAATCAAGATGGAAAGCGAGCGTGCCCTTCAGACGGCCTTCCGGTGAAATGACCGGTTTATAGAGGGTGACCGTAGGATGTTGGGTGAAATAGTCCAGATAGGGGCGGGTGTAGTGAGGAAAGTTGCTGGCTTCCGCTTGCCCGATAAACCATGGGCGTGTTCGTGCGTCGAACGACCTACTCTTCTCCGTTGGCAGTACTTCCGGCGCGCGCAGATGGTGCCCTTCGGTGTCCGCCAGAGAGATAGACGACACCGTCGGCATCAGGTTCTGCAAATGCATTAACATCTGCAAACCCTGTGCTGGATCGATATTTATCGTCTGATTCACTCTGTCGTCACGGGCGTAGTACATCGCAGCGCGACCAAGAATATAGTCGTTTTCTCGCAGGATGGATTCGGTATAGTTCACCGCCAGATTATGGGTGAAGTTACCATTAATTTTATGATAATCCTCAATAAAATCCTTCCGTTGTGAAAGGATGACCAGAATCGCGATTATCGCGAAACTGAACAGAATCCCCGCGAAGCTGACCATAATTGGTCGGGTGAAAGAGAGCTTTTTACTGTGGAGTGCCATGAGTTGTGCATCAATCCAGATGGTAGGCGCGTTGCGTCTGTCGATATCCTCAGCATAGTCGCTGTCAGATTGCTGGTAGTAAATTATACAGAAAGCGATTTCCGACGGGTTGATTTATCTTAAGAGTAGATAAGAAACGACGTATTTATTTTATCAATTGAAATTTTGTTTAAGGGGCGGAGGGCAGGGCGAAACGAGGAAGAAGCATTTTCACCCTGGTCAGCGTCCGTTGCTGACGTGGTTAATCCTAATAAAACCGGGCAGATCTCCTCAATCGCCCGGCGTTGATCTTACGAGCCGTCTCGTAACCTTTCCGCATTGTTGCAGGCGGTTTCAGCGCAAATGCGAAGCTCTTCCCAGCCAGCTGTCCCAGTCTTTCCACACGGGCTGTAGCCCCTGTGCAGTCAGGGCTTCCGCCACCGCGTCGGGCCGTCGTCCGTCGTGCGGTGCAAACTGTTCCAGTTCCGGGCGATCGTCCGCGTAACCGCCCGGCTGCGTTTTGGAAAAGGCGCTGACGTTGTTGATCGCCAGAGGGATCGCGCGGTCGCGAAACGCGGGGGATTCACGCGTGGAGAGCGACAATTCCACTTCCGGCGCGAACAGGCGAAATGCGCACAGGGTTTGCACCAGCTGGCGCTCATCCATCAGCGAGGCGGGTTCAATGCCTCCCGTACACGGACGCAGCCGTGGGAATGAGATGGAATAGCGGCTTTGCCAGTAGTACTGCTGTAGCCACAGCAGATGCTCTGCCACCATATAGCAGTCAACCCGCCAGCTGTCGGACAGACCGATAAGCGCGCCCAGCCCAATTTTATCGATACCGGCGCGCCCCAGCCTGTCCGGCGTTTCCAGCCGGAAGATGAAATCCTGCTTCTTCCCTTTCAGGTGATGCCGGGCATAGGTCGCCTCGTGGTAGGTTTCCTGATAAACCATTACGCCGTCCAGCCCAAGGGTTTTCAGTTCCGCATATTCCTCTTGCGACAGAGGCTGCACTTCCATTTGCAATGAGGCAAATTCGCGGCGGATGGCCGGAAGATGCTGGCGAAAATAGTCCATCCCCACTTTGCCCTGATGTTCACCCGTCACCAGTAAGAGATGTTCAAAACCCATCTCACGAATAGCCGCACACTCGCGGGCGATCTCATGCTCATCCAGCGTTTTACGCTTAATGCGGTTGCTCATTGAGAAGCCACAGTAGGTGCAGTCGTTGGCGCACAGATTAGAGAGATAAAGCGGCACGTAAAAGCTCACCGTGTTGCCAAAGCGCTGGCGGGTAAGGCGTTGCGCGCGCTGCGCCATCGGTTCAAGGTATGCGCTAGCAGCCGGAGAAAGCAGGGCCATCAAATCCTCGCGGGTCACATGCCGGGCTGTTAATGCCCGCTCTACGTCCGCAGAGGTTTTACTGTTGATGCGTAAGGCAATATCGTCCCAGTTAAGCTGACGCCAGCGATCGGTAAAGGTAGCCATCAGAGTGCCTCCAGAAAACCGGTCAGCGGGCTGGTGGCCTGCGCCTGAAAGCTGCGCGAGCCGGGGCCGGACTGTCGTGCCAGCAGACCGGACTCCACGGCAAGGCGGAACGCACGCGCCATCATCACCGGGTCGTCGGCCACCGCAATCGCGGTATTGACCAGCACCGCATCGGCCCCCATCTCCAGCGCCTGCGCGGCATGACTGGGTACGCCGATGCCCGCATCCACCACCACGGGCACGGTCGCCTGCTCGATGATGATCTCCAGCATCGCGCGGGTCTCCAGTCCCTGGTTGGAGCCAATGGGCGCCCCTAACGGCATCACGGCCGCGCAGCCGACCTCTTCCAGACGCTTACACAGCACGGGATCGGCACCACAGTAGGGCAGAACGGTGAATCCCTGTTGCACCAGCGTCTCTGCCGCTTTCAGGGTTTCGATCGGATCGGGCAACAGCCAGCGGGCGTCCGGATGAATTTCCAGCTTCAGCCAGCAGGTGCCGAGCGCTTCCCGGGCCAGATGCGCAGCGAAAATTGCTTCCTCGGCCGTTTTCGCACCGGAGGTATTGGGTAAGAGCGTCACGCCTGCCTCCAGTAACGGCGCAAGTATGGCATCGTTGTGCTGACGCAGATCCACGCGCTTCATCGCCAGCGTCACCAGCTGGCTGCCGCTTTCACGAATAGCATCCACCATTAGCTGCGGGGAGGCGAATTTTCCGGTTCCGGTAAACAGATGTGAATCAAAGACTTTGTCGGCAATACGTAACATCTCAGCCCCCAGCGATAACCTGAAACAGCAGGATCTGGTCGCCTTCATTGACCTGCTGATGTTCCCACCGCTCGCGCGGCAGGATCTGTTGATTGAGCGCCAGCGCCGTTCCCGGCTTCAGCTGGCGCAGCGTGTCGAGCAGGGCGGCAACGGTGAGATCGTCGTCGCACGTCATCG
The DNA here is from genome assembly GCF_020224095.1 of Enterobacter sp. CCUG 70166. Taxonomy (NCBI): domain Bacteria; kingdom Pseudomonadati; phylum Pseudomonadota; class Gammaproteobacteria; order Enterobacterales; family Enterobacteriaceae; genus Enterobacter; species Enterobacter sp. CCUG 70166. The sequence continues at coordinate 11,949 of NZ_NRIQ01000062.1, read as the reverse complement.
GCTCATCGTTAAACAGAATGCGCATCGCGGCCTCCGCATACCGGGCAGCGGTTGGCGCGGTTTAACGCCAGATGGCGCCAGCCGCTGGAACGGGCGTCGAACAGCCGGAGCGTGTTGCGCTCTGTTTCCATGCCGCTGAGCAACTTGATGGCTTCCAGCGCCTGAAGGGTACCCATCACGCCCACTACCGGCCCAAGAATGCCAGCCGTGCGGCAGTTACGCTCCGGTTCAGCCTCGTCCGGCCACAGGCAGCGGTAGCAGCCCTGCGCCCACGGCGGCGTAAGCACCATTATCTGCCCGCCGAAACCGACCGCGCTGGCGGTGATCAGCGGCGTGTTCTGTGCAACACAGGCCGCATTAATGGCCTGACGCGTCGCCATATTGTCCGTGCAGTCCAGCACCACGTCGGCAAGGGCAACTTCGCGTTGCAGATCTTCTCCGCTCAGCCGCGTCTGGAGCGCCACCAGTTCAATATCGGGGTTAAGCTGGTTCAGCCGCTTGCGCGTAACCTGTGCTTTAGGCTGGTTAACATCTTCTGTCGTGAAGAGGATTTGCCGTTGCAGGTTGCTGAGGTGTACCTCATCGTCATCGGCCAGTACCAGCGTTCCCACGCCCGCCCCGGCCAGATACAGCGCGGCGGGCGCGCCCAAGCCACCCAAACCGACAATCAGTACCCGGCTGGCGAGCAGCTTTTGCTGCCCGTCAATGGCGATATCCTCCAGCAGGATCTGGCGGCTGTAGCGCATAAAATCACGATCTTTCATCGCCTGCTCCTGCCAGTTGTAAAAGCCGTGCGGTGGCGGCCTGCCAGTCTGCGGCCTGGGTGATAGCGCTGACGACGGCGATACTGCCGACGCCGGTTTCCAGCACGGCGGGCGCTCGTTCAAGGCTGATCCCGCCGATGGCGACGGTGGGGTAATCGGCAAGGCGCTTAACGTGGGCTGCCAGCTGAGCCAAACCCTGTGGGGCAGACGGCATCTGTTTGGTTTGCGTCGGGAAAACGTGGCCGAGGGCGATGTAGGAGGGGCGGGCCGCCAGCGCCACGTCGATCTCCATATCATCGTGGGTGGAAACGCCCAGCCGCAGACCGGCGTTACGGATTGCGTTGAGATCGGTCGTTTCCAGATCTTCCTGTCCCAGATGCACGCCATACGCCTGGTGTTTAACCGCCAGCCGCCAGTAGTCGTTGATAAACAGGCGGGCGTGGTAGCGACGTCCCAGCGCGATAGCGGCGGCCACATCGGCCTCCACCTCTTCGTCGCGTTTATCCTTGATGCGCAGCTGGAGGGTGCGAACGCCTGCCTCCAGCAAGCGCTCTATCCACTCCACGCTGTCCACCACCGGGTAAAGCCCTAAGCGGAAGGGGACAGGTGGGAAATCGGGCTGGTACATTACGCCTCCTCCTTTTTGAGGTAGATTTCGCCGCCTTTGGCGCGGAAGGTTTCGGACATGTCTGCCATGCCGACTTCAATGGTCTGCGCGGCGGCGTAATCGCGTACCTCCTGGCTGATTTTCATCGAGCAGAACTTCGGCCCACACATGGAGCAGAAGTGCGCGACTTTGCCCGATTCCTGCGGCAGGGTTTCGTCGTGGTAGGCGCGGGCGGTGAACGGATCCAGCGCCAGGTTGAACTGGTCTTCCCAGCGGAATTCAAAGCGCGCTTTGGACATGGCGTTGTCGCGAATTTGCGCGCCCGGATGGCCTTTCGCCAGATCCGCCGCGTGGGCGGCAATTTTGTAGGTGATCAGCCCCTGCTTCACGTCCTCTTTGTTTGGCAGCCCGAGGTGCTCTTTCGGCGTCACGTAGCAGAGCATGGCGCAGCCGAACCAGCCGATCATCGCCGCGCCGATCCCGGAAGTGAAGTGGTCATAGCCCGGCGCAATATCGGTGGTCAACGGCCCCAGGGTGTAGAACGGTGCTTCGTGGCAGTGCTCCAGCTCCTCGGTCATGTTGCGGCGGATCATCTGCATCGGCACATGGCCCGGGCCTTCAATCATCACCTGCACATCGTACTCCCAGGCGATTTTGGTCAGCTCGCCCAGCGTGTGCAGCTCGGCAAACTGCGCCTCGTCGTTAGCGTCACGGATGGAGCCAGGACGCAGGCCGTCGCCCAGAGACAGAGAAACGTCATAAGCGGCGCAGATCTCGCAGATTTCGCGGAAGTGCTCGTAGAGGAAGTTTTCCTGATGATGGGAAAGGCACCATTTCGCCATAATCGAACCGCCGCGTGAGACGATACCGGTCAGACGCTTCGCGGTCATCGGCACGTAGCGCAGCAGTACGCCCGCGTGAATGGTGAAGTAGTCCACGCCCTGTTCCGCTTGCTCCAGCAGCGTGTCGCGGAACGCTTCCCAGGTGAGGTTTTCGGCGATGCCGTTGACCTTCTCCAGCGCCTGATAAATCGGGACGGTGCCAATCGGCACCGGGCTGTTACGCAGGATCCATTCGCGGGTTTCGTGAATGTAACGGCCGGTGGAGAGGTCCATCACCGTGTCCGCGCCCCAGCGCGTTGACCAGACCAGCTTTTCCACCTCTTCTTCGATGGAAGAGGTGACGGCAGAGTTGCCGATGTTGGCGTTGACCTTCACCAGGAAGTTGCGGCCGATAATCATCGGCTCGGATTCCGGGTGGTTGATGTTGGCGGGAATAATCGCGCGCCCGGCGGCTACTTCATCACGCACGAATTCCGGCGTGATGTTCTCCGGCAGGCGAGCGCCAAACCCTTCACCCGGATGCTGGTGGCGCAGCACTTCGCTGCGAATGCGCTCGCGGCCCATGTTTTCGCGGATGGCGATGAACTCCATCTCCGGCGTGACGATACCCTGTCGCGCGTAGTGCAGTTGGGTTACGCATTTGCCCGCTTTAGCGCGTTTCGGCGTCAGCAGGCCAGTAAAGCGCAGCTCGTCCAGACCGTCGTCGGCCAGGCGCGCGTTGGTGTACGCCGAGCTGCGCACGCTCAGTTCTTCGCAGTCGTTACGGGCATCAACCCACGGCTGGCGAAGCTTTGCCAGACCCTGCTGCACGTTGATAGCAACATCAGGATCGCCGTACGGGCCGGAGGTGTCATACACCGGCACGGCTTCGTTGTCTTCAAATTGCGGGTGCTCTTTGCTGCCGCCGATAAGCGTCGGGCTGAGCTGGATTTCGCGCATCGGCACGCGGATATCGGCCTGTGAACCGGTAATGTAGATGCGCGTTGAGTTCGGGAAAGCGGTGCCTTCCAGGGTGTCGATGAAGCGTTGTGCGTGTTCGCGCTGTTCGCGGCGGGTCAGTTTTGTTGTAGACATAGCTCATTCCAGATGTGAAGGACATGGCTTGTCAGACGACGGATGAAGCAAGAGAAGATCGCCCGAAGGCGATACAACAGCAGTGTGACTCTTGTTCCCTTCGCAGGTATTAACCTGATCAGGTTCCGCGGATCCCGAATTAACGGTCTCAGCCCGTGCTTTCACACTGGGCACTCCGACAAGAAAAATCCCCCTCCGCAGAGGGGCGAATGGTTGTAAATTACTCGTTAACGATTAAGAACTCAAGCAGGGCGCGCAACGTTATCGCTGGTGCTGATAGTCAGGTTGTTGTCCAGCACGAGGGCGATGAGCTTGTCTTCCAGCGTGAATCGCTCTTCCAGTGCTTCGCCAAGGTCGGAAAGCGCCTGCTGAAACTCAAGATAGTTATCGTGATCGATAGCGTTCTCCAGCGTGGAATCGTAGTAGTCCATGATCTGCTGGGTGTTGGCTTCAAGCAACGGACAGAGTTTACTGGCCGCTAAATACGGCGTTGTCCCTTCCATTTCGCGGATAATGCGTTCATAAAGGTTGAAATGGCCGTCGGAGAGGTAGTCGACCAGGCTCTGACAAAAGTCGTCCAGCGCTTTTTCATTGAGTCGCATAAAGGATTCTTTGCCAGGCTTAAGACCAACCAGATTGTAATACGCCACAAGGAGATGCTTGCGCACATGTAGCCAGCGATCCACCAGGGTGTTACTTCCTCCAACGCGCTCAGTCAGGCTTTCCAGCTGGTTTAACATGGTCGACTCCATAAGGTTTAAAATGGGATCTGCTTATCCAAAATGTAACCACAATGCTAACAACATGTCAGTGAAGCGAAGGTAGTGCAATAGATATGGATCGTATTATTGAAAAATCAGATCTGGGTTGGTGGATCGTCAGCCACGAACAAAAATTATGGCTGCCCTCAGGAGAGTTGCCCTACGGTGCCGCGGAAACGTTCGATCTGGTGGGCCAGTCCGCGCTGAAGATCGGCGAGTGGCAGGGCGATCCCGTGTGGTTGATCCAACAGGCGCGCCGTCAGGATATGGGATCCGTACGTCAGGTGCTGGATCTGGACGTCGGCCTGTTCCAGCTGGCGGGGCGCGGCGTACAGCTGGCGGAGTTTTACCGCTCGCACAAATACTGCGGTTACTGCGGCCACACCATGCACCCGAGCAAAACCGAATGGGCGCTGCTCTGCGGCCACTGCCGTGAACGTTACTACCCGCAAATCGCACCGTGCATCATTGTCGCCATCCGCCGTGATGATTCCATCCTGCTGGCGCAGCATACCCGCCATCGCAACGGCATTCACACCGTCCTCGCCGGGTTCGTGGAAGTCGGCGAAACGCTGGAACAGGCGGTGGCGCGCGAGGTGATGGAGGAGAGCGGCATTAAGGTGAAAAACCTGCGCTATGTGACGTCGCAGCCGTGGCCGTTCCCGATGTCCCTGATGACCGCGTTTATGGCGGAATACGACAGCGGCGAGATTGTTATCGATCAGAAAGAGCTGCTGGAGGCGAACTGGTATCGCTACGACGATTTACCGCTGCTGCCCCCGCCGGGAACGGTGGCGCGTCGCCTGATAGAAGATACCGTGGCAATGTGTCGGGCCGAGTATGAGTAGTGTTACACTGACGGACTGACGCAATAAGGAACTGCAAAATGACCGAACTGAAGAACGATCGTTATCTGCGTGCGCTGCTGCGCCAGCCCGTTGATGTCACCCCGGTGTGGATGATGCGCCAGGCGGGACGCTATCTGCCAGAGTACAAAGCCACGCGTGCGCAGGCGGGCGATTTTATGTCGCTGTGCAAAAACGCCGAACTGGCCTGTGAGGTGACGCTCCAGCCGCTGCGCCGCTTCCCGCTCGATGCCGCCATTCTTTTTTCGGACATTCTTACCATTCCGGACGCGATGGGCCTTGGGCTCTATTTCGAAACCGGCGAGGGGCCGCGTTTTACCTCACCGATCAAAAGCAAAGCCGACGTTGATAAGCTGCCGATCCCCGATCCGGAAGGCGAGCTGGGCTATGTGATGAACGCCGTGCGCACCATCCGCCGCGAGCTCAAAGGCGACGTGCCGCTGATTGGCTTCTCCGGTAGTCCGTGGACGCTGGCAACCTACATGGTGGAAGGTGGCAGCAGCAAAGCCTTTACCGTCATCAAAAAGATGATGTACGCAGAGCCGCAGGCCCTGCATGCCCTGCTCGACAAGCTGGCGAAGAGCGTCACGCTCTATCTCAACGCGCAGATTAAAGCGGGCGCGCAGTCGGTGATGATTTTCGACACCTGGGGCGGCGTGCTGACCGGGCGTGATTATCAGCAGTTCTCCCTGTACTACATGCACAAAATTGTCGATGGTCTGCTGCGTGAAAACGAAGGCCGTCGCGTGCCGGTAACGCTGTTTACGAAAGGCGGCGGTCAGTGGCTGGAAGCGATGGCGGCCACCGGCTGTGATGCGCTGGGCCTCGACTGGACCACTGATATTGCCGATGCGCGTCGTCGTGTGGGGGATAAAGTGGCGCTCCAGGGCAACATGGACCCTTCCATGCTCTATGCGCAGCCTGCCCGTATCGAAGAAGAAGTGTCGACTATACTGTCTGGTTTCGGCCAGGGCGAAGGCCACGTCTTCAACCTCGGTCACGGTATTCATCAGGATGTACCGCCAGAACACGCTGGCGTATTTGTGGAGGCGGTGCATCGGCTTTCTGCCCAGTATCACAAGTAAGGAGTGGTTATGGATCTCGCGTCGCTACGCGCTCAGCAAATCGAACTGGCTTCATCGGTGATCCGCGAGGATCGTCTGGATACGGACCCTCCGCGATACATTGGCGGGGCGGATGTCGGGTTTGAGCAAGGCGGTGAAGTGACGCGAGCGGCGATGGTGGTGCTGAAATACCCGTCGCTGGAGCTGGTGGAGTACAAGGTGGCGCGTATCGCCACCACCATGCCCTATATCCCCGGCTTTCTCTCCTTCCGCGAATATCCCGCGCTGCTGGCCGCGTGGGAGCAACTCTCGCAAAAACCCGATCTGCTGTTTGTGGATGGGCACGGCATCTCCCATCCGCGTCGCCTGGGCGTTGCCAGCCACTTTGGTCTGCTGGTAGACGTGCCGACCATCGGCGTGGCGAAAAAACGCCTGTGCGGCGCGTTTGAGCCGCTCTCTGCCGAACCGGGCGCGCTGGCGCCGCTTATCCATAAAGGCGAGCAGCTGGCGTGGGTCTGGCGCAGTAAAGCGCGCTGCAACCCGTTGTTTATCGCCACCGGGCATCGGGTCAGCATGGACAGCGCCCTGGCGTGGGTGCAACGCTGTATGAAGGGCTACCGCTTACCTGAGCCTACCCGCTGGGCTGACGCCGTTGCCTCTTCACGTCCGGCATTCATTCGTTGGCAGGAAATTCAGCCGTGATTCAGGTAAACTGCGGCTAATTTTCGATTCGAGACATCATCATGTTACAAAACCCGATTCATCTGCGCCTTGAGAAGCTGGAAAGCTGGCAGCACGTGACGTTTATGGCTTGCCTGTGCGAGCGCATGTACCCCAACTATGCCGCGTTCTGTAAGCAAACGGAGTTTGGCGAAGGCCAGATTTATCGACGTATCCTGGATTTGATCTGGGAGACGCTGACGGTCAAAGACGCAAAGGTAAACTTCGACTCTCAGCTTGAAAAGCTGGAAGAGGCAATTCCTGCGGCGGACGATTACGACCTGTATGGCGTCTACCCGGCTATCGATGCCTGTGTGGCGTTGAGCGAGCTGATCCACTCCCGTCTGAGCGGTGAAACCCTGGAGCACGCCATTGAAGTCAGTAAGGCATCCATCACCACCGTCGCGATGCTGGAAATGACCCAGGAAGGCCGTGAAATGACCGACGAAGAGCTGCGTGCTAACCCGGCGGTTGAACAGGAATGGGATATTCAGTGGGAAATTTTCCGTCTGCTGGCGGAGTGTGAAGAACGTGATATTGAGCTGATCAAAGGGCTTCGCGCGGACCTGCGCGAGGCCGGTGAGAGCAATATTGGTATAATTTTTAACCAATGAGACAACAAAACGTGATTTAACGCCTGTTTTGTCACTCCTCGACTCTTCCCTTTCGCCCCCCGTCTGGTCTACATTTGGGGGGCGAAAAAAAGTGGCTATCGGTGCGTGTATGCAGGAGAGTGCTTTTTTGGCATTTTCGTCGCACTCGATGCTTAGCAAGCGATAAACACATTGAAAGGATAACTTATGAACAAGACTCAACTGATTGATGTAATTGCGGACAAGGCTGATCTGTCTAAAGTGCAGGCTAAAGCTGCTCTGGAATCTACCCTGGCTGCTATTACTGAGTCTCTGAAAGAAGGCGATGCTGTACAACTGGTTGGTTTCGGTACCTTCAAAGTGAACCACCGCGCTGAGCGTACTGGCCGCAACCCGCAGACCGGTAAAGAAATCAAAATCGCCGCAGCTAACGTGCCGGCATTTGTTTCTGGTAAAGCACTGAAAGACGCAGTTAAGTAAGACGCGTGGCAGTGAACAGTTTTAACGAAGGGGCGGCAACGCCCCTTTTGTCATTCTGGCGTGGACCGCTCGCGCTGGCAGGCGTACTGTTGCTGTCTGCCTGTAGTCATGATTCCTCACTCCCCCCGTTTACCGCCAGCGGCTACGCTGACAACCAGGGTGCGGTCAGGATCTGGCGCAAAGATTCCAGCGATGAAGTGCATATGCTTACCGCGTTCAGTCCGTGGCATAACGGCAATACCTCGACCGCAGAATACCGCTGGCAGGGCGATGCGCTGTCGCTCATTGAACTGAATATCTACAGTAAGACTCCCGAACACGTGAAGGTGCGTTTTGACGACCACGGCGAGCTGAGCTTTATGCAGCATGAGGTCAGTGGACTGAAACAGCAGCTTTCCAGCGATCAGGTCGCCCTCTACCGCTACCGTGCTGAACAACTTCGCCAGACCAGCGATGCGCTGCGTCAGGGTCGCGTGGTGCTGCGCCAGGGGCGCTGGCATGCCGACGGCACGGTGACCACCTGCGAAGGGCAGACAGTGAAGCCTGAGCTTGAATCCTGGGCAACCGAACACATTCAGCGTCGTCAGCGGCATTCATCTGTGGAGGTGAGTGTGGCATGGCTGGAAGCGCCGGAAGGCTCTCAGCTGTTGCTGGTGGCGAACGAAGATTTCTGCACCTGGCAGCCGACAGAGAAGAGTTTTTGATTTAAGTCCCCTCTCCCTTGAGGGAGAGGGTTAGGGTGAGGGGGAAATTACTCTCCCTGCTCCCGCGCAATGGCACGATAGCCGATATCCTGGCGGCTGAAGCTGCCGTTCCAGTGAATATCCGCCATCAACGCATAGGCGCGCTTCTGCGCCTCTGCCACGGTATGACCCAGCGCGGTCGCACACAGCACGCGTCCACCATTAGTGAGCACGCGGTCATCGTCAGAGAGCTTTGTACCGGCGTGGAACACCTTCGCACCGTCAATCTCTTCCAGCGGCAGGCCGTGGATCTCATCCCCGGTGTTGTAGCTACCCGGATAGCCACCCGCAGCAATCACCACACCTAAAGAGGCACGCTCGTCCCACTCGGAAGTTTTCTCATTCAGCTTGCCTTCGCACGCCGCCAGACACAGATCAACCAGATCGGACTTCATGCGCAGCATGATCGGCTGAGTTTCCGGATCGCCGAAGCGGCAGTTGAATTCAATCACCTTCGGGTTACCCTGCTTGTCGATCATCAGGCCTGCGTAGAGGAAACCGGTGTAGGTATTGCCTTCCGCCGCCATCCCTTTTACGGTTGGCCAGATGATGCGGTCCATGGTGCGCTGGTGTACTTCGTCAGTGACCACCGGAGCAGGGGAGTAAGCACCCATCCCGCCGGTGTTTGGACCCGTGTCGGCATTGCCTACGCGCTTGTGATCCTGGCTGGTGGCCATCGGCAGGACGTGCTCACCGTCAACCATCACGATAAAGCTCGCTTCTTCGCCGTCGAGGAACTCTTCAATCACGATGCGGTGGCCCGCATCGCCAAAGGCGTTACCCGCCAGCATATCCTGCACAGCGGCTTCCGCTTCTTCAAGGGTCATCGCCACGATAACGCCTTTCCCGGCAGCCAGACCGTCGGCTTTAATCACAATCGGCGCGCCTTTTTCACGCAGGTAAGCCAGAGCAGGCTCTACCTCGGTGAAGTTCTGATATTCCGCCGTCGGGATGTTATGACGCGCGAGGAAATCTTTGGTGAAGGCTTTTGAACCTTCCAGCTGTGCGGCACCTTCCGTTGGGCCGAAAATTTTCAGGCCCGCGGCGCGGAAGGCATCTACAACGCCGATCACCAGCGGCGCTTCCGGGCCCACAATCGTCAGATCGATATTCTCGTTCCGGGCAAAGCTCAGCAGCGCCGGGATATCGGTTACGCCGATGGCGACGTTCTGTAGCGCGGGCTCCAGGGCGGTACCGGCGTTACCCGGTGCCACAAAGACGGTTTCAACCTGCGGAGACTGCGCTGCTTTCCACGCCAAAGCGTGCTCGCGCCCGCCATTACCAATCACTAATACTTTCATTTTCTGCTCCGGAAATTAATGGCGGAAGTGGCGCATGTCGGTAAAGATCATTGCGATGCCGTGTTCGTCGGCAGCGGCAATCACTTCTTCATCACGGATTGAACCGCCAGGCTGGATCACACAGGTGATGCCCACAGCAGCGGCCGCATCAATACCGTCGCGGAACGGGAAGAAGGCGTCAGAGGCCATGGCGGAACCTTTGACTTCCAGACCTTCGTCACCTGCTTTAATACCCGCGATTTTCGCAGAGTAAACGCGGCTCATCTGGCCTGCGCCTATCCCGATGGTCATGTTCTCTTTGGCGTAAACAATGGCGTTAGACTTCACGAACTTCGCCACTTTCCAGCAGAACAGCGCGTCGCGCAGCTCCTGTTCGGTCGGCTGACGTTTGGTGACCACGCGCAGGTCGGCTTCTGTCACCATACCCAAATCGCGATCCTGAACCAGCAGACCGCCGTTCACGCGCTTGAAGTCCAGACCTGGAACGCGCTCTGCCCACTGGCCGCAAACCAGCACGCGCACGTTCTGTTTCGCCGCGGTGATTTTCAGCGCTTCTTCGGATGCGGATGGCGCGATGATCACTTCGACAAACTGACGGGAGATGATGGCCTGCGCGGTTTCCGCATCCAGCTCGCGGTTGAAGGCGATAATGCCGCCGAACGCGGAGGTCGGGTCGGTTTTGTAGGCGCGATCGTAGGCATCCATAATGGAGGTGCTTACTGCGACGCCGCATGGGTTGGCGTGCTTGACGATAACGCAGGCCGGCTCGCTGAACTCTTTCACGCATTCCAGCGCGGCGTCGGTATCGGCAATGTTGTTATAAGAGAGGGCTTTGCCCTGTACCTGCTGAGCAGTCGCAACAGAGGCTTCTTTCACCTCTTCTTCTATATAGAAGGCTGCCTGCTGGTGGCTGTTCTCGCCGTAGCGCATATCCTGCTTCTTAATGAAGTTCAGGTTCAGGGTGCGCGGGAAGCGACCAGATGGATCTTTGCTTTCACCGTGGTAGGCAGGAACCAGGCTACCGAAGTAGTTGGCGATCATGCTGTCGTACGCGGCGGTGTGTTCGAAGGCTTTGATGGCGAGGTCGAAACGCGTATCAAGCGTCAGGGACCCTTCGTTGGCGTCCATCTCATTAATAATGGCGCTGTAGTCGCTGCTCTTCACCACGATGGCCACATCTTTATGGTTCTTGGCTGCGGAGCGCACCATGGTCGGGCCGCCGATATCAATGTTCTCTACGGCATCTTCCAGAGAACAGCCTTCGCGGGCGACGGTCTGGGCGAAGGGATAGAGGTTAACGACAACCATGTCGATGGGGGCAATATTGTGCTGCTCCATAATGCCGTCGTCCTGACCGCGACGACCCAGAATGCCGCCGTGCACTTTCGGGTGCAGGGTTTTGACGCGTCCATCCATCATTTCCGGGAAACCGGTGTAGTCGGACACTTCGGTTACCGGCAGACCTTTCTCTGCTAACAGGCGAGCGGTACCGCCTGTAGAAAGCAGCTCCACACCGCGTGCGGAAAGTGCCTGAGCGAATTCGATGATACCGGCTTTATCAGAAACACTGAGCAGAGCGCGGCGGACTGGACGACGTTGTTGCATGGTAAATCCCCTGGATTTCACGATTACAGAGAGCGTTAGATGAATTTTCCAGCGAAAAACTCATCTAACACACCTGACGAGGCCTCCTTGTTAAGCGCGAGCATTTTAACGAAAACGTTTGCGCAACGCTCGCATATTTTCACTTTTTCGAAGCGCTGTGGATAACTCTGTGCGTAAAAGGGTATAAGGCGGGGTTTTGCTGGGGAATGCAGCAGTCAGTCATTTTTCTGTCATTTAGCGGTTGCGGCCTGCGGAGAACTCCCTATAATGCGCCTCCATCGACACGGCGGATGTGAATCACTTCACAGACAACCCGGTCGGTTGAAGAGAAAAAATCCTGAAATAACGGGTTGACTCTGAAAGAGGAAAGCGTAATATACGCCACCTCGCGACAGAGCGCTGAAGCGCGTCGCAACTGCTCTTTAACAATTTATCAGACAATCTGTGTGGGCACTCAAAGTGACATGGATTCTTAACGTCCTCGGACGAAAAATGAATACCAAGTCTCTGAGTGAACATACGTAATTCA
>NZ_NRIQ01000061.1:0-24498 GCF_020224095.1 Enterobacter sp. CCUG 70166 | reverse complement strand
CTATGTATCCGGTCATACAGAAGCGCCACCGGGCAATAGGCTACGGGCGATACACCTTCACGTTCGCGAAGCCCTGCTCGCGCAGGTACAGCGCCTGTAAACGGCTCATGACCCCACGTTCGCACCACAGCAGATACGTTTTGCTCTGGTCGAGATCGCCAAACTGGGTGCTCAGCTTGTAGAACGGCAGCGAAACCACCTCCACGCCTTCCACCTGCAGCGGCTTGTCATCCTGCTCATCAACAGAACGTATATCCAGAATCGTATCGTTAGCACCGAAGCCGCTGACCGTCTCCACCTCAACCACGTCCTGCTCGGTCTGCTGGGCGATCTCACGGATATCGATGTTCGACGCTTCCGCCACCACTTTTTCCAGGATGCTGAAATCGAAGTTCTCTTCTTCCGCTTCGATCTTCGCCTTCACCGCTTTAATGGTTGGACTTTTTGAGATCACGCCGCAATATTCCGGCATGGTGCGGGCAAAATCTTCAGTACCGATTTTACGCGCCAGATCGATGATGTGCTCTTTATCGTGAGAGATCAACGGACGCAGGATCAGCGTATCAGACACGTTGTCGATAAGACGCAGGTTGGTCAGCGTCTGGCTGGAGACCTGCCCCAGTGCTTCACCGGTGACCAGCGCCTGCACGCCGTAGCGCTCAGCCACTTTGGACGCCGCACGCACCATCATACGTTTCAGGACCACGCCCATCTGGCCGTCATCCACTTTCTCAAGAATTTCGCCGACCACCGGCTCAAAGTTGATCGCCACGAAACGCACGCGGTGAGAGCTGCCGAAGCGGTTCCACAGGTAATGCGCCACCTGACGTACGCCGATTTCGTGCGCCGCGCCGCCCAGATTAAAGAAGCAGTAGTGCACGCGGCAGCCGCGACGCATCAGCATATAGCTGGAAACGCCGGAGTCGAACCCGCCGGAGATCAGCGACAGCACATCTTCTTGCGTGCCGATCGGGAAGCCGCCAATACCTTCATAACGGCCCTTAACCAGCAGCAGGCGATCGTTTTCGATCTCAAGATTAACGGTAACGTCCGGATTAGTCAGGCGCACGCGCGCCGTCTCAACGTGCTGGTTCAGACCGCCGCCGACATAGCGCTCAACGTCAATGGAGCTAAACTCATGCTTACCACGGCGCTTCACGCGTACGCAGAACGTTTTCCCTTCGATCTGATCGCGGTACTGTACCAGCGCCTTTTCAAAGATATCGTGCATATCGGTGAAGGGAACGTCTTCCACTTCCAGAATATGGTGAATACCCGGGATACGGGTCAGCGCGTCGCGAATATCAAGACGTTTGTTTTCGTCTTTCGCGCGGACTTCAACGTGGTCCCAGTGACGCACCACGGCGAGCGTTTCGTCGTAGTGTTTTAATACGTTACGAATGTTCCCGGTGAGAATTTTAATAAAGCGCAAACGCACGGATTGGCTTTTGATGGTGATTTCAGGGAACAATTTAATGATAAACTTCATGGCGGCAATGTTTCTTAGGCAAGCTTATAAAGGCTTGTAGTGGAAAATGATACAGCAGCCCACACCCGTGGCTGCATCCAGGCGCGCAAGTATACCACCATCGCGCCACTCGCGTTATTTGATAATTGCCCCGAGTCCGTTACCATGTCAGGGCGAAAAATTTAAGAGTCAATTCACTATGCCGAAGAAAAACGACGCACCGGCCAGTTTCGAAACTGCGCTGAGTGAACTGGAGCAGATCGTTACCCGTCTTGAGAGCGGCGATCTCCCGCTGGAAGACGCGCTCAACGAATTTGAACGCGGCGTGCAGCTCGCGCGCCAGGGGCAGGTAAAACTCCAGCAGGCCGAGCAGCGTGTGCAGATCCTGCTTTCCGACAGCGAAGACGCTAAAACCACGCCATTCACACCGGACGCCGAGTAAATGGATTTTTCCAACGCGCTTCAGGCGCGCGTCATCCGCGCCAACGACGCGCTGCGCCGTTTCATTGAGCCGCAGCCTTTTCAGAACACTCCTCTGGTTGAAGCCATGCACTATGGCGCACTCTTGGGGGGTAAACGCCTGCGTCCGTTCCTGGTGTATGCCACGGGCAACATGTTCGGTATCAGCGATAACACGCTGGACGCCCCGGCAGCCGCCGTGGAGTGTATCCACGCCTATTCGCTGATCCACGATGATTTGCCGGCCATGGACGATGACGATCTGCGTCGCGGTCAGCCGACCTGCCACATTAAGTTCGGCGAAGCGAATGCCATTCTGGCGGGTGATGCGCTGCAAACCCTGGCGTTCTCCATTCTGAGCGATGCGCCGATGGTTGAAGTGAGCGATCGCGATCGTCTGGCAATGGTGTCCGAACTGGCAATGGCCAGCGGCGTCGCCGGGATGTGCGGCGGCCAGGCGCTGGATTTAGAGGCTGAAGGTCGTCAGGTGACTCTGGAACAGCTGGAACGCATCCACCGTCACAAAACGGGCGCCCTGATTCGGGCAGCCGTTCGTCTGGGCGCGTTGAGCGCGGGTGAACGCGGGCGTAAAGCCCTGCCGGTTCTGGACAGATACGCAGAAAGTATCGGTCTGGCATTCCAGGTTCAGGATGACATTCTGGATGTGGTGGGCGATACTGCAACATTGGGAAAACGTCAGGGTGCGGATCAGCAGCTTGGCAAAAGTACCTACCCCGCCCTGTTGGGCCTTGAGCATGCCCAACGTAAAGCCCGGGATCTGATAGACGATGCCCGCCGGTCACTGAATGAGCTGGCCGCGCAATCGCTGGATACCTCGGCACTGGAAGCGCTAGCGGACTACATAATCCAGCGTAATAAATAAACTATATATCTCGATGAGCCTTTGATGAGTTTTGATATTGCCAAATACCCGACACTGGCGTTAGTTGACTCCACTCAGGAGTTACGTCTGTTGCCGAAAGAGAGTCTGCCGAAGCTGTGTGACGAGCTGCGTCGCTACCTGCTCGACAGCGTTAGCCGCTCCAGCGGCCACTTCGCCTCCGGACTTGGCACGGTTGAGCTGACCGTGGCGTTGCATTACGTCTATAACACGCCGTTCGATCAGCTGATCTGGGATGTTGGCCACCAGGCCTATCCGCACAAAATTCTGACCGGACGTCGCGATAAGATTGGCACCATTCGCCAGAAAGGCGGCCTGCATCCGTTCCCGTGGCGCGGCGAGAGCGAGTTTGACGTGTTAAGCGTCGGCCACTCTTCCACCTCCATTTCTGCGGGCATTGGTATTGCCGTTGCCGCCGAAAAAGAGAATAAACAACGCCGTACCGTCTGCGTGATTGGCGACGGGGCGATCACCGCCGGGATGGCTTTTGAGGCCATGAACCACGCGGGCGATATCAAACCGGACATGCTGGTGATCCTCAACGATAACGAAATGTCGATCTCCGAGAACGTCGGCGCGCTGAATAACCATCTGGCGCAGCTGCTGTCCGGTAAGCTTTACTCCTCACTGCGCGAAGGCGGGAAAAAAGTCTTCTCCGGCGTACCGCCGATCAAAGAGCTGCTTAAGCGTACCGAAGAACATATCAAAGGCATGGTCGTGCCGGGTACGCTGTTTGAAGAGCTGGGCTTTAACTATATTGGCCCGGTGGACGGCCACGATGTGTTAGGTCTGGTGACGACGCTTAAAAACATGCGCGACCTGAAAGGCCCGCAGTTCCTGCATATCATGACTAAAAAAGGGCGTGGTTACGAACCGGCGGAAAAAGATCCGATCACCTTCCACGCGGTGCCCAAGTTCGACCATACCAGCGGTTGTCTGCCGAAAAGCAGCGGCGGAATGCCGAGCTACTCAAAAATCTTTGGCGACTGGCTGTGCGAAACGGCGGCGAAAGACAACACGCTGATGGCGGTGACGCCTGCCATGCGTGAAGGCTCCGGCATGGTCGAGTTCTCCAAAAAATACCCGGACCAGTATTTCGACGTCGCCATTGCCGAGCAGCACGCGGTGACCTTCGCAGCGGGCCTGGCGATTGGCGGCTACAAGCCGGTGGTAGCGATTTACTCTACCTTCCTGCAACGCGCCTACGATCAGGTGATCCATGACGTTGCCATCCAGAAGCTGCCGGTGCTGTTTGCTATTGACCGTGCGGGCATCGTGGGGGCTGACGGCCAGACGCACCAGGGCGCATTTGACCTCTCCTTCCTGCGCTGCATCCCGGACATGGTGATCATGACGCCAAGCGACGAAAACGAGTGTCGTCAGATGCTGTATACCGGTTACCACTATCAGGACGGTCCCTGTGCGGTACGTTATCCACGCGGCAATGCCCTTGGCGTTGAATTACGGCCACTGGAAAAACTGGATATCGGTAAAGGTCTGGTGAAACGTCGCGGTGAAAAAGTGGCGATCCTGAACTTTGGTACGCTGATGCCGGAAGCGGCAAAAGTCGCTGAAACCCTGAATGCGACGCTCGTCGATATGCGATTTGTGAAGCCGCTCGATGAATCTCTGATTCTGAGCATGGCGGAAAGCCATGAGGTGCTGGTCACGCTGGAAGAGAACGCCATCATGGGTGGCGCGGGTAGCGGCGTGAACGAAGTGCTGATGGCGAACCGTAAAGTCGTTCCGGTGCTTAATCTCGGCCTGCCGGACCACTTCATCCCGCAAGGCACTCAGGACGAGGCGCGCGCCGACATTGGCCTGGACGCCGTCGGTATCGAAGCTAAAATCCGCACCTGGCTGGCCTGATCCCTCCCCTTTTCTGCTCCTGCTATGCTTAAACGTATTGTTTAAACAGCAGGAGCGGAACCATGCAATACACGACATTAGGAAAAACAGACCTCAAGGTGTCCCGGCTTTGCCTGGGCTGCATGACGTTTGGCGAGCCTGACCGGGGAAATCACGCCTGGACGCTGCCGGAAGAGAGCAGCCGCCCTATCATTAAGCGCGCCATTGACGGCGGCATCAACTTCTTCGATACCGCCAACAGCTACTCCGACGGCAGCAGCGAAGAGATTGTGGGCCGCGCCCTGCGAGATTTTGCCCGTCGGGATGAGATTGTGGTCGCCACCAAGGTGTATTACCCGTCAGGCGATCTGGCGGAAGGCCTTTCTCGCGCACAGATCCTGCGCTCCATTGATGACAGCCTCAGACGCCTGAACATGGATTACGTCGACCTGCTGCAAATTCACCGCTGGGATTACAACACGCCGATCGAAGAGACGCTTGAAGCGTTGAACGACGTCGTGAAAGTCGGTAAAGCGCGCTACATCGGCGCATCGTCCATGCATGCCTCACAGTTTGCTCAGGCGCTCGATCTCCAGGCGCAGCATGGCTGGGCGCGCTTTGTCACTATGCAGGATCACTACAACCTGATCTACCGGGAAGAAGAACGCGAGATGCTGCCGCTCTGCTACCAGGAAGGCGTGGCGGTGATCCCGTGGAGCCCGCTGGCGCGCGGAAGGTTAACCCGTCCGTGGGGTGAAACTACCGCCCGGCTGGTATCGGATGAAGTAGGTAAAAATCTGTATGACGATACAGAAGCCAGCGATGCGTTAATTGCCGAACGATTAGCCGGGATCGCCGACGATATCGGTGCAACGCGCGCACAGGTAGCGCTGGCGTGGCTGCTGAGCAAGCGCGGTGTCGCCGCGCCGATTGTGGGCACATCGCGGGAAGAACAGCTGGACGAGTTGTTGAGTGCGGTGGACTTATCGTTGACGCCGGAGCAGATTGCCGAGCTGGAGACGCCGTATCAGCAACATCCGGTGGTAGGGTTTAAATAAACAATTCAGAGAACAAAATCCGTAGGCCGGGTAAGCGCAGCGCCACCCGGCAATACAGAGCGCACAAAATTACGCGAAGTGATCGTACCCTTTCCAGTCAAGCGTAACCGGGGCACCGTCGCGGACAAACAGCAGCCCTTCACTTTCCGGCATCACCTGCCCGATGCAGGTAAATTTCGCCCCCAGATGCGCTAACGCCACATCCAGCGTCCCGCGATTCAGCTCGGGAACGGTAAAGCACAGCTCATAATCTTCCCCACCGGATAGTGCCCAGCGCAGCGCCTGTTCAGGATCGGCATGGCGACGCAACGGATCTGACAGTGGGAACAGATCCAGATCGATCCGTGCGCCCACGCCACTGGCCTTCAGGATATGGCCGAGATCGGAGATCAGCCCGTCAGAGAGATCGATAGCAGAACTGGCCCGCTCGCGCAGCGCCTGACCGTGCAAAATACGCGGTGTGGGCCGCAGGTGGCGCTTCACCAGGTACGCCGCATCGTCAGCATCTTCAACTGCTAAACGGTTCTGAAGGATCGCCAGCCCGGCCGCGCTATCCCCCGGCGTACCGGTCACGTAGATCCAGTCGCCCGGTTTTGCGCCCGAACGCTTCAGCGCGCGCCCCGCTGGCACATAGCCGTGGATTGCCAGGGTCATCGACAGCGGCCCGGCGGTGGTATCACCGCCAATCAGCTGCATATCGTAATAATTCAGCTGTTCAAACAGGGCATCGCTGAAGGCTTCAAGCCAGGCTTCATCCACCTCCGGCAGGGTCAGAGCCAGCGTCAGCCAGGCCGGGTCGGCGCCCATTGCCGCCAAATCGCTAACGTTGACCGCCAGAGCCTTATACGCCAGGTCGGCAGGATCGATATCGGGCAGGAAGTGACGCCCACATACTAAGGTGTCGGTGCTGATTGCCAGCGTCTGTTTTTCGGGAATATTGAGAAGTGCGCAGTCATCGCCAATGCCGGTTTCAACATCAAGACGAGAGGTTCTGACACGGTCGAAATAACGGGCAATCAGGGAGAATTCGCCGCATGCCATACGTTATGCCTCAGCAAATAAAAGAAAAAACCGGAGCCGCACTGCCAAAAAGGCAATGCAAGACTCCGGTTTGCGGATCACTTTTTGTGGGGACGGATCGCAGGTGCGGCTTTATCCAGCACGCCGTTTACAAACTTGTGGCTGTCTTCAGCGCCGAAGGTTTTTGCCAGTTCGATCGCTTCGTTGATGGCCACTTTGTACGGCACATCATCACGTTTAGACAGCTCAAACAGCGCGATACGCAACACTGCTTTTTCGACCTGGCCCAGCTCTTCGAGCAGACGGGACAGGTATGGCTTCATCAGACCATCGAGATACGCGCTATTAGTCGCCACTCCCGACAGCAGTTCACGGAAGTACAGAACGTCAACGTCTTTCACGTCCTGTTCTGACAGGAACTGGTATTCAACATCAGCGATGTCGTTCTGGGACAACTGCCAGGAGTAAAGTGCCTGGACGGCACATTCACGGGCGCGGCGACGAGCAGCAGGTTTCACGGAATTCCCCTTACAAAAAAATCAGGCCTTGATGGCTTTCAATACATTGATCATTTCAAGCGCGGTCAGTGCAGCTTCTGCACCTTTGTTACCGGCTTTGGTGCCAGCACGTTCGATGGCTTGTTCAATACTTTCGGTAGTCAGTACGCCGAACGCGACAGGAATTTCAGCATCCTGTGCAACGTGCGCCAGACCATTGCTTGCACCGCCCGCAACGTATTCGAAGTGCGCAGTGCCGCCACGAATAACAGTACCCAGTGCAATCACCGCGTCGTATTTACCGGTTTTCGCCAGCGCGCCCGCTGCCAGTGGCAGTTCGTAAGCACCTGGAACCCAAACGACGGTAATGTTGTCATCTTTAACCTGGCCGATACGTTTCAGGGCGTCAACCGCACCTTCCAGCAGGCTGTCGTTGATGAAGTTGTTGAAACGCGCAATGGTGATGGCGACGCGAGCGTCCGGGGTAGCTACAGCAGCTTCAATAATGTTCATACTCTTCCTTTACGGGTTCATTTGGCCCCGCAGGGGGGCGGATTTTATCATAATACTTTGCGCACTGCTTCCCTATTTCAGGAGCAATTACGCTGTCGTTAAATGGAGGCAGACATCCGGGCCTACCGGACGAATCTCGCTGAATGAGAGTTGCGGCGCATCGGCCAGTTTTTCAAGGCCGGGCAGCACAAACAGGCCGCGCGCGTCATTACCTAACAGTTTAGGCGCAACGTAGACCAGAAGCTCATCCACCAGCCCCGCCTGAAGCAGTGCGCCGGCGAGCGTCGGACCGGCTTCAACCCAGATGCTGTTGACCTGCTGTTTACCCAGCAGCATCATCAGCACCACCAGATCGAGATGCCCGTTGTGCTCCGGCACCATAATGCTGCGCACGCCTTCCGGCCACTCGCGCGTATCTTCTTTTTTGGTGCGGGCAATCCAGGTTTCACCCGGCTGCTGCACGATGCGGTGCTCCGGCGTCAGGCGGTTCTGGCTATCAACAATAATGCGCAGCGGCTGACGCAGGTTCTCCTGCGGATAGAGCGCCTGCGTATCGGCATTCAGCTCATCCCAGCGCACGGTCATGGCCGGATCGTCAGCCAGTACCGTTTCACTGCTGGTGAGAATAGCATGGCTTTGCGCGCGCAGACGTTGCACATCGCGCCTTGCCTGCGGCGAGGTGATCCACTGGCTCTCGCCGTTCGCCATCGCCGTGCGGCCATCCAGTGACGCGCCAAGCTTAAGCTGGATAAACGGGAAGCCGGTGCGCATACGCTTCAGGAAGCCTTTGTTGATGTTTTCGGCATCCTGCATCATCAGGCCGTGGCTGACGTCGATCCCTTCCTGTTGCAGACGATACAGCCCGCGGCCCGCCACCTGCGGATTAGGATCCTGCATGGCGGCGACAACGCGCGAGACTCCCGCCGCAATCAGTGCTTCGCAGCACGGAGGCGTGCGCCCGTGATGACTGCATGGCTCCAGCGTCACGTAAGCCGTCGCGCCACGCGCCCTCTCCCCCGCCATGCGCAGGGCATGCACTTCAGCGTGCGGCTCGCCTGCGCGGTAGTGAAAACCTTCACCCACGATCTCGCCATCTTTAACAATGACGCACCCGACATTAGGGTTAGGGTGAGTGGTAAACCGACCGCGCTGCGCCAGCTTCATGGCTCTCGCCATGTACATCTCGTCCTGCATAGGCTTAATCCTGTAAGCGGGCGATCTCTTCGCCAAACTCTTTAATGTCTTCGAAGCTGCGGTAAACGGAGGCGAAGCGGATATAGGCGACTTTATCGAGCTTTTTTAGCTGTTCCATCACCAGGTTACCGATCATTTTGCTCGGCACTTCGCGCTCACCTAGCCCCCGCAGATAAGATTTAATATGATTTAACGCCATTTCGACGTCATCGGAGCTGACGGGCCGTTTTTCCAGCGCCTTGAGCATCCCGCTACGCAGTTTTTCTTCATTGAACGGTTCGCGCACATCGTTACTTTTTACCACGCGCGGCATTACCAGCTCTGCCACCTCGAAGGTGGTAAAACGCTCGTTGCACACCAGACACTGCCGACGACGACGCACGGAAGACCCTTCGCCTACAAGACGTGAGTCGATGACTTTGGTATCCACAGCGGAGCAAAATGGGCAATGCATACGATGTCCCTGTTATCTGGTTAACTGATTTCTATTTTACCCTGAACTGGCCCGACAACAAAGGAAGAGCTTTTTGAGACAAAGGATCTATGCCTGACGCCACTATCCTGTCTACCATTGCAGCAATGTGTGATTTCAAGGAATTAAACGCAATGACAAGACGTTACCTGAAAATAGTGCTGGTTGGGAGCCTGTTCACGCTCAGCGCCTGCGCACAGCAAAGTGAAGTTCGCGAGATGAAACAAAGCGTGAATACGCTCAATGTGGCGATGGACAAACTTAATAAAGAAACCGTGAAGATCACCCAGCAGAACGCGCTGAATGCCAAATCCAGCAATGGCGTTTATTTATTGCCGGGTGCAAACACGCCCGCGCGTCTGAACAGCCAGATTGGCACGCTAAAGATGTCTCTGGTGAATGTTGCAGCGAATGCCGATGGTACGCGCGCAACATTACGCATTCAGGGTGAATCCAACGATCCGCTTCCCGCCTTCAGCGGCACCGTAGAGTGGGGCCAGATTCAGGGCACCACGGAGAGCTATCAGGAAGTGAACGTGAAGAATCAGCTCTTCACCGCCCCCGCCAGCACGCTGGCACCGAGCGATGTTGATATCCCGCTCCAGCTGAGCGGACTGACGCCAGAACAGTTGGGCTTTATCCGCATTCACGACATTCAACCTGCCGCGCAATAACCCGCCCTTCTAGCGGAGTGAAATGTCACTCCGCTAACATTTACATTTCGTATGGATTGGCAACATAAATGATTGCCGCTACAATCCCGGCCGTTTAAAGTACGCAAACGTGAACGCAATCGATTACGTATGTGAGAGATATGTGAAACAACACATATTTTTGTGAGCAAGGATTCCTATAATAGGCTCCGCAGAAACACGAAATATTTAGAAACGCAATTCGCGCATTTTTCACTCCCGGAAGGGAATTTCAATCAGTGGCATGATTATGAAAAAAACATTACTCGCAGCTGGCGCCGTGCTGGCACTGTCCTCCTCTTTCACTGTTAACGCAGCGGAAAACGACAAACCACAATATCTCTCCGACTGGTGGCACCAGAGCGTTAACGTGGTAGGCAGCTACCACACCCGTTTCGGGCCGCAGATCCGCAACGATACCTACCTGGAATACGAAGCGTTTGCCAAGAAAGACTGGTTTGATTTCTACGGCTACGTCGATCTGCCGGTATTCTTCGGCGGTAACTCCGATGCGAAAGGTATCTGGAACAATGGCTCCCCGCTGTTCATGGAAATCGAACCGCGTTTCTCTATCGACAAACTGACCGGCACCAGCCTGGCGTTTGGTCCGTTCAAAGAGTGGTACTTCGCGAACAACTACATCTATGACATGGGTCGCAACGATTCTCAGGAACAGAGCACCTGGTATATGGGTCTGGGCACTGACATCGAAACCGGCCTGCCAATGAGCCTGTCACTGAACGTGTATGCGAAATACCAGTGGCAGAACTATGGCGCATCAAATGAGAACGAGTGGGATGGCTACCGTTTCAAAGTGAAATACTTTGTGCCAATCACTCAGCTGTGGGGCGGTAACCTGAGCTATATCGGCTTCACCAACTTTGACTGGGGTTCAGACCTGGGCGACGATAACTTCTATGACAACAACGGGAAGCATGCTCGTACCAGTAACTCCATCGCCTCCAGCCACATTCTGGCGCTGAACTACGATCACTGGCACTACTCTGTTGTTGCGCGTTACTGGCACAACGGTGGCCAGTGGAACGACGACGCCAGCCTGAACTTCGGCAACGGCGACTTCAGCGTTCGCTCTACCGGTTGGGGTGGTTACCTGGTCGTGGGTTACAACTTCTAACCTGTGCGGACTTCGCCCGGTGGCGCTGCGCTTGCCGGGCCTACGATCCGAATGTAGGCCGGGTAAGGCGTAGCCGCCACCCGGCTTTTTACTGCTTCACCTTCCGCAAAAAATCTGCCAGAGCTCTGTCCGCACTTTCGCTAAAGCGTCTCTCCGTCTGCACAATATTGAGGCACCTGTCGAGCCGGAAGCAGCGGTATGCATACTGTCAGGAGTAGACAAAAAAAATCCCGGCCAGCAGGCCGGGATTTCGATACCGCATAAGACTCTTACGGCAGAATGGACGGCTGATCCGCCCCTTCTTTCTCGACTTTCTGCTGGATCAGATGCTCGCGCTTCATGCCCAGCTTCAGCGCCAGCGCGGACGCGACGTAGATAGACGAGGCCGTACCGATAGACACACCGATCAGCATGGTCAGCGAGAAGCCTTCCAGCACCGGGCCACCGAACAGGAACAGCATCAGGATCACCATCAGGGTGGTGCCGGAGGTGATCAACGTACGGTGCAGCGTCTGGGTCAACGACACGTTAAAGATTTCGTACGGCGTGCCGCGACGGATCTTACGGAAGTTTTCACGAATACGGTCAGATACCACGATACTGTCGTTCAGTGAGTAACCGATAACGGACATCAGGGATGCCACAATCGTCAGGTCAATCTCAATGTGGAAGAGAGACAGTATGCCCATGGTGATCACCACGTCGTGCGCCAGAGCGATAACCACGCCTGCCGCCAGTCGCCACTCAAAGCGGAAACCGACGTAAATCAGAATCGAGATCAGCGCCACCAGCAGCGCCATCGCACCGGTCTGCGCCAGGTCAGCACCAACGCTCGGGCCGACAAACTCAATACGCTTAACCGTTGCATCCTGGCTGGTCGTTTCGTTAATAACCTGAACGACCTTGCTGCCCAGCTCCTGGCTGCCGTTGGCATCGTGTACCGGCGGCATACGCACCATGATGTCGCGGCTGCTGCCGAAGTTCTGTAGCAGCGGCTCTTCAAAGCCCGCTTTTTGCAGAGACTCACGCATCTGGTCCATATCGACCGGTTTTTCCAGGGTAATTTCAATCACCGTACCACCGGTGAAATCCAGACCCCAGTTAAAGCCTTTCACGCCCATAATGACGATGGACAAGATCAGCAGAAAACCTGAAATGCCGAAGGCCCAGTAGTCCCAGCGCATAAAGTCCCAGACTTTACGGCCGTGGTTCAATTGTTCAACAGTATATTCCTGTGCCACAACGCACTCCTCAGATAGACAGCTTTTTGACGCGCTTGCCGCCGTACAGCAGGTTCACGATGGCACGGGTGCCGACAATAGCGGTAAACATCGACGTTGCGACACCGATACCGGTAGTAATCGCAAAGCCTTTGATCGCGCCAGTACCCACTGCATACAGGATAAGAACCTTAATCAGTGTTGTTACGTTCGCATCGAAGATGGAGCTGAACGCCCCTTTGTAGCCTTCTTCGATCGCCTGCTGTACAGAACGACCGTTGCTCAGCTCTTCTTTGATACGTTCGTTTATCAGTACGTTGGCGTCGACCGCCACCGCAAGGGTTAGAACGATACCCGCGATACCCGGCATGGTTAGCGTCGCCCCCGGCAGCAGGGACATGATACCGATGATCAGCACCAGGTTGGCAATCAGCGCGGAGGTCGCAATCAGGCCGAACTTCTTATAGAAGAAGATCATGAAGATGATGGACACCGCCAGACCGGCCAGACACGCTTCCAGACCCTGTTTGATGTTCTGCATACCCAGGGTTGGACCGATGGTACGTTCTTCAACAATCTGAATTGGCGCAATCAGCGCACCGGCACGCAGCAGCAGAGAGAGCTGACGCGCTTCGTTCGGGTTGCTGATACCGGTAATACGGAAGCTGTTACCCAGACGAGACTGGATGTTGGCGATGTTAATCACCTCTTCCTCTTTCACCAGCACGGCACGGCCATTGGCGTCTTTCTTACCGCTGTCTTTGTACTCCACGAACAGGGTCGCCATCGGCTTGCCGATGTTGTCCTTGGTGAAGTTAGACATGATGTTGCCACCTGCGCTGTCCAGCGAGATGTTAACCTGCGGCTGGTTGTACTCATCCTGGCTTGAAGTGGAGTCGGTGATGTGGTCACCGGTCAGGATCACGCGTTTGTACAACACAACCGGCTGGCCTTCGCGGGTCTGTTTCACTTCGGAATCGCCCGGCACACGGCCTGAAGCCGCAGCAGCCTGGTCGACGTTGGCGTTAACCAGACGGAACTCCAGGGTCGCCGTCGCGCCCAGAATCTCTTTCGCACGGGCGGTATCCTGGATACCTGGCAGTTCGACCACGATACGGTCAGCACCCTGACGCTGTACCAGCGGCTCAGCCACGCCCAGCTGGTTTACACGGTTACGCAGAATGTTAATGTTCTGCTGAACGGCATATTCACGTGCTTCACTCAGACGCGCGTCGGTCATTACCGCACGCAGCTGGTTGCTGCCCTGAGAAGTGATCACCAGATCGCGGTGACGCTGAGACAGATAGGTCACAGCCTGATCGCGTGCCGCGCTGTCGCGGAACGTGATGCTCATGCCGTAGTTATCTTCTTTACGTACGGTGGTGTACGGAATGCCTTTATCGCGCAGATCGCTGCGCAGGCTGTCGATATTCTGTTCCTGTAGCTTGCCGAGCGCGGTATCCATATCCACTTCCATCAGGAAGTGAACGCCGCCACGCAGGTCAAGACCCAGTTTCATTGGCTCTGCGTTCAGCGCAGCCAGCCAGCGTGGGGTTGCAGGAGCAAGGTTAAGCGCCACGACATATTTATCACCCAGCACGCCCATCAGCGCTTCACGTGCGCGGAGCTGCGTGTCGGTGGTGTCGAAGCGAGCAAGAATTGCGCCCTCTTCCAGTGCCACAGACTTAGCGGTAATTTTTTCTTCTTGTAACGTTTTCTGGACCTGGATCAGCGTTTGCTCACTGGCGGCGACACCGCGCGCGCCAGTGATTTGAACGGCCGGATCCTCACCATACAGGTTGGGAAGCGCGTACAGCAGGCCGACGATAATCACGACGACCAGCATGATGTACTTCCACAAAGGATAACGGTTTAACACGGCAGTTCCCTTTGGGAAAAGTTGGGATTACAGCGCCTTCATGGTGCCTTTCGGCAGAACGGCAGCTACGAAGTCACGTTTGATAACCACTTCAGTGGTGTCGTTCAGGGCGATAGCAATGTAGCCGTTTTCCGCTACTTTGGTTACGCGACCCACCAGGCCACCATTGGTCAGGACTTCATCGCCCTTCGCGATGGAGTTCATCAGGTTTTTGTGCTCTTTAGTACGCTTCTGCTGTGGACGCAGGATCATGAAGTAGAAGATCAGACCGAACACAACCAGCATCAGAATCAGAGACATCGGGCTGCCCTGCGCTGGTGCACCCGTTGCTGCTACCGCATCAGAAATAAAAAAGCTCATTCAAATTCCCTCATTATTAAAATTAATCAACGTTCAACGGTGGAACATCCCGCCCCTGACGTTGGTAGAAATCGGTCACGAAGCTCTCTAATTTACCCTCTTCGATAGCCTTACGTAAACCAGCCATTAAGCGCTGATAATAACGAAGATTATGAATGGTATTGAGACGCGCCCCCAAAATCTCGTTGCAACGATCGAGATGATGCAGATACGCGCGAGAATAATTGCGACAGGTATAGCAATCGCACTCGGAATCGAGCGGGCTGGTGTCACTCTTATGCTTCGCGTTACGGATTTTCACCACGCCATCGGTAACGAACAGATGACCGTTACGTGCGTTTCGGGTTGGCATAACGCAGTCGAACATATCAATGCCGCGACGTACGCCTTCCACCAGATCTTCTGGTTTACCCACACCCATCAGGTATCGTGGTTTATCCGCCGGGATTTGCGGGCAGACATGCTC
Source organism: Enterobacter sp. CCUG 70166 (assembly GCF_020224095.1). Taxonomy (NCBI): domain Bacteria; kingdom Pseudomonadati; phylum Pseudomonadota; class Gammaproteobacteria; order Enterobacterales; family Enterobacteriaceae; genus Enterobacter; species Enterobacter sp. CCUG 70166. The sequence goes on along the minus strand of NZ_NRIQ01000061.1, from coordinate 9,316 downwards.
CAGAATACGGTGCATATCTTCCTTCGGCTCACCCACAGCCAAACCGCCGACAGCGTAGCCATCAAAGCCTATCTCTACCAGACCTTTAACCGAGATATCGCGTAAATCTTCGTAAACGCTGCCCTGGATAATGCCGAACAGCGCATTTTTGTTTTGCAGGGAGTCAAAACGGTCGCGGCTACGCTTCGCCCAACGCAGGGACATCTCCATGGAACGTTTGGCATAGTCCCAGTCCGCCGGGTATGGCGTACATTCGTCGAAGATCATCACGATATCGGAGCCGAGATCGTACTGAATCTCCATAGACTTTTCCGGATCGAGGAAGATTGGATCGCCGTTGATCGGGTTACGGAAGTGTACGCCCTGCTCGGTGATCTTACGGATATCGCCCAGGCTGAAGACCTGGAAACCGCCGGAGTCGGTGAGGATGGGGCCTTTCCACTGCATGAAGTCGTGCAGGTCGCCGTGGAGCTTCATGATCTCCTGGCCTGGACGCAGCCACAGGTGGAAGGTGTTGCCGAGAATAATCTGTGCGCCAGTGGCTTCAACTTCTTCCGGCGTCATTCCTTTTACGGTGCCGTACGTGCCCACAGGCATAAACGCGGGGGTTTCTACCACGCCGCGATCAAACACCAGGCGACCGCGACGCGCGCGGCCATCGGTGGTATCGAGTTCAAATTTCATTTTTTCTCCGACGTCAGAAAAACAGTCCAACGTTGTAACACGGTGCCGCGGACTTATTCCCCGACACGCTCATTCAAAGCCTGCGGATTGTACGTGATAAACATCGCGTCACCGTAGCTAAAAAAGCGATATTTTTGTTCTACCGCAGACTTGTAGGCGTTCATCGTATGCTGATACCCCGCAAACGCGGAGACCAGCATAATCAGCGTCGATTCAGGCAGATGGAAGTTGGTTACCAGCGCATCAATGACTTTGTACTGATAGCCCGGGTAGATAAAGATCTGCGTATCGCCAAAGAAGGGCTCAATCAGCTCTTTTTTCGCGGCCTGCGCAGCGCTCTCAAGGGAACGTACCGACGTTGTACCGACGGCCACGACGCGGCTACCGCGCGCTTTCGCCGCCAGCACCGCATCAACCACCTCCTGCGGCACTTCGGCATACTCAGAGTGCATGATGTGATCTTCGATACTGTCCACGCGCACCGGCTGGAACGTCCCCGCGCCGACGTGCAGCGTCACGAAGGCCATCTCAATGCCCTTGGCGCGCAACTTTTCCAGCAGCGGTTCATCAAAGTGCAGGCCCGCCGTTGGCGCCGCCACTGCGCCAGGCTTCTGGCTGTAGACGGTCTGATACAGCTCGCGGTCGGCTTCTTCATCCGGGCGTTCAATGTACGGCGGCAGCGGCATGTGGCCGATGGCGTTGAGGATATCAAGCACCGTGCGCTCGTCGTTAAACTCCACCTCGAACAGCGCGTCGTGACGCGCGGTCATGGTCGCTTTGATGCTCTCGTCATCACCCAGCAGCAGTTCAGCGCCCGGCTTCGGCGCTTTGGATGCGCGAATATGTGCCAGAATACGTTTATCATCGAGCATACGTTCGACCAGCACCTCAATCTTGCCGCCGCTGGCTTTACGGCCAAACAGACGCGCTGGGATCACGCGGGTATTGTTAAAGACCAGCAGATCGCCAGGGTTGAGCTTGTCGAGCAGATCGGTGAAAGTACCGTGCGTCAGCGCGCCCGTTGGCCCGTCCAGTGACAGCAAGCGACAGCTGCTACGCTCAGGCATGGGGTAGTGAGCAATCAGGGATTCAGGTAGTTCAAAGGAGAAATCGGCGACGCGCATGACGTATACTCGTGACTTAAAAACAGGCGGCATAGTCTAGTGCTCACACCCTTTTGCTGCAACAACTAGCCGCCACCGGACGAATAAAACGCATGAATTTTCTCGCTCACCTGCATCTCGCTCACCTCGCGGACAGCTCCCTCTCCGGCAATTTGCTGGCCGATTTCGTACGCGGCAACCCCGCGGAAGATTATTCCCCCGAGGTTATCGACGGGATTTTTATGCACCGCCGCATCGACGTGCTGACCGATAACCTGCCGGAAGTGACGGAAGCCAAAGCCTGGTTCCGCCCCGAAACGCGACGCGTGGCGCCGATCACGCTCGACGTCATGTGGGATCATTTCCTGTCGCGCCACTGGTCCCAGCTGTCGCCTGATATGTCGCTGCCTGAGTTTGTGCGCTACGCCCACGCGCAGGTGTCGATCATTTTGCCGGACTCCCCACCGCGCTTTGTGAATCTGAATAACTATCTGTGGTCTGAACGCTGGCTGGAGCGTTACCGCGAGATGGATTTCATTCAGAACGTGCTCAACGGCATGGCCAGCCGTCGACCGCGTCTGGACGCGCTGCGCGACTCCTGGCACGACCTGGACAAACATTATGACGCGCTGGAAACGCGCTTCTGGCAGTTCTACCCGCGCATGATGGCGCAGGCGAAAAATAAAGAACTGTGATGCCGGTTCGATTGATAGGTAAAAGCTGGTGGAACGATTGTTACCACCTCTTTGTCTTATTCCCGCGCTGCCTCTATACTGGCCCGCGTTGCGTTCCAAATAACCTTAGTATCTACAGGAGAATCATATGGTTCTGGTAACTCGTCCGGCTCCGGATTTTACAGCTGCCGCCGTTCTGGGCAACGGTGAAATCGTTGAAAACTTCAACTTCAAACAGCACACCAACGGTAAAGCGACCGTTCTGTTCTTCTGGCCAATGGACTTCACTTTCGTTTGCCCGTCTGAGCTGATCGCGTTCGACAAACGTTACGAAGAATTCCAGAAGCGTGGCGTGGAAGTGGTTGGCGTCTCCTTCGACTCTGAATTTGTACACAACGCATGGCGTAACACCCCTGTCGAAAACGGCGGCATCGGTGCGGTGAAATACGCGATGGTTGCGGACATCAAACGTGAAATCCAGCAGGCTTACGGTATCGAACATCCGGACGCTGGCGTTGCGCTGCGTGGTTCTTTCCTGATCGACGCGAACGGCATCGTTCGTCACCAGGTTGTGAACGATCTGCCGCTGGGTCGTAACATTGACGAAATGCTGCGCATGGTTGACGCGCTCCAGTTCCACGAAGAGCACGGTGAAGTGTGCCCGGCTCAGTGGGAAAAAGGTAAAGAAGGTATGGCGGCTTCCCCAGACGGCGTAGCTAAATACCTGTCTGAAAACGTATCCAGCCTGTAATCGGCACGGTTTACGAAAAAAACCCGCGACTACGCGGGTTTTTTTATGGCTTATGCTGCGCCGTCTTTTTTTACCTCGCGCCAGATGCGCCATGCCATACCCGCAAGCACCATCACCCCGACGATCAGTACGCCCCAGACCATCAGCGTTTTCATTCTGCTTTCCTGCTCAGCCGCAGACGTCGCGGTTAAACGCGCCTCGCCGCCCAGCGGGACAGGTTCCAGCGTATCCGCCATCGGCAGGGCTGCCAGAGCGTAGGTTTTACGCAGTTCGGTCGGGATCAGCATATCCGTCTCCACGCTTGCCGGTTTCGCAGCCCCGTTCCCCCACGCAAGCAGATACGGCCCCTTCCCCTGCGCGTTGAACACCAGATCATAGCGCACGCGTTGCCCGATCACGCCCGGCAGGTTCTCTGGCAAACGCGCATTGTAGGTCTTGATTTTTACCGCCTCGACCAGCCCGCCCGGGAGCGGAACAGGTTCAGACGTTTTGCCGCCGAGCTGGTAGATCACCTCTTTTTTCAGCGTATGCCACCGATCCTTGTCAGCCCCCCGCCAGGCTATTTCTGCCGGGAGAACGCCGTCACCATTCAGCATGAAGGCGATCGCACTCAGAGGCTGCGGATGCGTCCAGCGCCACACGGCTTCGCTTTCGGATAGCCGCTCCCCCTCTCCCGCCAGGCTAATGTGCTCTGATTCCGGCTGCACAGGAGCGTTAATCGCGTTGACGCCGGTTAACGTCAGGGCTGAACGCCCCGTGTTCAGCACCAGCAGCAGATAGCGATTCGCCTCAGGAGATAACACCAGATCGGTATCGATGCGGTCGAGCTTCAGGCGATCCTGTCCACTCATCACGTCCAGCAGGGGCATCTCTTCGCGCAGGGTATACCAGTTTTTCAGATCCTCGCTGTAATAGACCGATGCCGTCCCCTGCCACGAGCCCTGCGGCGTGTCCCAGAAAAGCTGGAGCTGAGAGAGCGGAACCTCCGTCGCGTTTTCCGGCAGGGTCAGCAGATAGTGCTGTCCGGCAGCCGCCGCGTGTTGCTCTTCCAGCACAATCTCCACGCCGTTTCTGGCACGTAACATAATTTTATCACCGCTACCCTCTTCCCCACCCGGCGAGGCGTTAAGCGCAAAGAGGCGCAGCGCCGTGGTGGTCGGTGCCGGCTGCGGACGCGTCGTGGTAACCAGACTGAACGGTACCGGCTCGCCCGACTGATTAAACACGCGCACGTCGCGCAGATCGGGCGATGTGCTCTGCTGATAAACCGCCAGCGGCAGCATGACCCGATACCACGGCGAAGAGGCAGAGGTATCAAGGGACAGGCCATAGGCATAATCCCGCGGGGATTCCACCGGCGCGCCCTCGCTGAATGCCGGACCGGCCACGGCCAGCATTGCCGCATAAACAACCGATTTCATCCATTTCATTTTTCTTCTCCTGCTTTAGGCGGTAGCGGCGAGAAATAGCCCACAATCAGGACCAGGATCGCCACGCCAATAAACGCGACAGCACGCGCCAGGCCGCCACCGCCCGCGCTGTCCACCAGCATCAGTTTGAGCATGACCACCCCCAGCAGCACCGCACCGGCAAGCCACTGCTGACGGGAGGCTTGACGGGTGGCGCGGATCATGACCACCAGCGCGCAGAACATCCAGAACAGGGCAAAGGTGGTCTGGATAAGCCGCGAATGCCACAGCGACTCCATATTCCAGGCCACCTCGCCGTACCACGCCAGCGCGCGCAGCAGCGCGCCGTTGAGCCACCAGAAGCCAAGCGCCATCAGCACAACGGCGGACCACGGTCGGGACTGAGCAAGCGATGCCGGATAGTGGCGATCCACTGCCCGATAAAACACCACCAGCCCCAGCAGCGCGAACGCCGCCCCTTCCTCAAGCGGGTTCACCAGCGGCAGCCAGGTCTGTCGATAGACTACCCCGTCCTGGAAATTGGTCACGACCAGCAATACCACCAGCGCCACAACCACAGGGATCACGGCAAGGCAAGCGTAGAGCGCAGGCCATACCCGGAACGGCCACCCGCGACGCCGTACGGCCGCGGAGAGCGCCATAATCACCCCACCGCCGACAGCCATCGCAATGCCGCTTCCCCAGGCCGCCATGCCCCATGGCAGGGAGCGGGCAAACCAGTAAAGCTCGGCGGCCATGGCGAGTAAAATCATCCACAACAGCGACAGATGCAGCCCCATTGCGATGCGCGGAAGAAGTTTATCTTCGTCGCGCCGCAACAGCATCAGGGCGGCAGGCAGCGCAATAGCCCAGGCCAGATTTGCCCAGCCGGCTGCCAGGATCTGCTGTTGCCAGACCTGATACAGCACCATCAGCAGCATCACCGGCCACAGCAGCCATTTGCTGGCATCCAGCTCCCGCCATGCCAGACGAGCAGTAGCCTGCCGCCATCCCCAGGCCGACGCCGCCGTCAGCGCCAGCACGCCCGCCAGAACCGATAATTCTGTCTTGAGGATCAGTTGCGACGCACCCAGTTGCGCCACTAACCAGAACAGCAGCCCACCGACCAGCAGCGCCCAACTGCCCGACAGCACGATTTTCTGCCACAGCCAGGCCGCAGCCAGCCAGCAAAGACTGAGCACTGCGAAAATAAGCAGCAGGCTCAGCGAGGTGACGCCGTTCATCTGCGCCCATATCGCGCTGCCGAGCGCCAGCACCAGCAGCGCCGTCCCGCTATAGCTCATACGCCGCTGCTGCTGTTGCACGCCCAGCCAGAGGATACCCAGCCCCTCCAGCGCCCAGACCATCGCCGTCCAGCGCGCCGAAAGCGCCAGCGGAATGGCAAGCGTGGCAAACCCGCCGCCAATCGCCAGCGCCGCCATAATCAGTGGTCGCCCAATGGAGGGGTAACGTCGCAGCGCGAGGAACGCCAGTGAGAGATAAAACGCACCATAACCCAGCGCGCTGAGCGCCGGGCCGTACGTCCAGTGAGACGTCATGCCGTACTGCATCCCAAAACCAATCAGCGGCGGGGCAAACAGCAGTACGCCGTCAATAATCTGTTTGCCTTTTTCCTGCGCCCGCAGCGACAGCGCTACGCTAAACACGCCAAAAATAAGCGTATTGGCAATCAGGAACAGCTGACAGATAACATAGTTTTCAGGCTGGTAGTCGCTCAGCCCCCACACTCCGCCAACGCCAAACGTGAAGAGCAGCCCGAGCAGGTTGAGCTCGCGCCAGTGCTGCCAGATGCTGATGACGAGAATGCCGATGGAGAGCAGAAGATAGAAAGAGAACAGCGCCACAAAGCTACCGCCCCCGGTAGACAGGAGCAGCGGCGCAAGATATCCGCCCAGGCTCGCCAGCATGGCAAGGCTCAGCGCCTTTTGCAGCACGGCCAGCCCGACGCTCGCCGCGCAAATCACCACCAGCAGCGCAAACGCCAGCGTCATCGGCAGCATCTGCCACAGCCGGAATGCGCCAAAGACGGTCAGGTAAAGCACGCCGGTCGCCCCGCCCTGGAGGATCAGCGCGTAGATCCGCTGCCTGTGCCGCAGCCGCCATCCAACGGCCAGCAGACCCATGGCAAACAGCGCCGTGGCGGCAAGACGCAGCTCAAGCGGAAACAGTGAATGTTCAACGGTATAGCGCAGCAGGAAAGAGAGGCCGAGGAAGAGCAGTACAATCCCCAGTTTTGCCAGCGGATTGCCCTGCATAAACCAGCGCGTCAGCGAGGACAGGATGCCGCCAAAGGCGGAAGGCCGTTTTGCCGCCGGGACAGGCGCAGGTTCTGCTTCAGTGACGGGCGGTTCGGGACGCCAGGGATCGACAGGTGCGTTAACGGCCTCTGGCACCGGCGCTGGTGTCTCCACTGGCGCGGCGGTCTGCACCGGCTCCGGCGCTTTCTCAGCTACACCATGCTGCTCAAGCGCCTCAATGCGCTGGCGAAGCCGGGCGATCTCCTGCCGCGCCGCCGTGCTTCGATTAAAGCCTATCACCGCAAGCACGGGGGCCACGACCAGCGCAAAAACCAGGAACAAACAGCCAAGGATGTAAAGCTCGTCCATGTTTCCACCTTCACCGTAAAAGATCCGTTAAGATTGACACAAATAGTTGCATTTGCGCCATCTAAAAGGTGAAAACCATGCTGCCTGCGCTTAGCTGCCGAACCAGACCGTAGCGGAGATCGCCGGCAGCGTGAGCACGCTCTCCTGTAACGTCGCTTTCCCCTCTTTGCTCTTCCACGTTTTACCGGCCAGCAGCGGTGAATCTTCCAGCACCACTTCACACGCCTCGCCCCGGTTGATCGCCACCAGCACACGCTGCTGGTTGTAGACGCGGACAAATACCACCACATTATCTTGGGCGTACATCACCTGACAGCCCCCGTAGCGCAGGGCCTGGCTCTGCTTGCGTAGTGTCGCCATACGCTGGTACAGGCTGAACAGATCCTGATCCTGCTTTTCAGGCTCCCATGGGAAGGTTTTGCGGCAGAACGGATCGTTGTTACCGTCCAGCCCCACTTCATCTCCGTAATAGATGCACGGCACGCCCGGCCAGGTGAAAAGCCAGGTCACCGCCAGCGGCAGACGCGCCACATCTTTACCCAGCAGCGATTTAAAGCGCGCGGTATCGTGGCTGTCGAGCTGGTTAAACATCCGAAGCTGCTGCTGATGAGACAGGCCAGCGCGATAGTTCTCCATCCACGCCATGCAGGTTTCGGCGTCAATATGCTGCGGATCGTAAGAGATATCGGTGTTAGCGAGGAAGCCCCACAGCGGGAAGGTGAAGCCGCGATAATTCATCGACGCGTCTTCTGCATCTGCCTGCAACCACTGACGCGCGTCGCCAAAGTGCTCCCCGAAGACGAATGCTTCCGACCGGGCCGCTTTTGCCGACCGGGTAATGGCGGCGACATGCTGAAGGTTATTCCGCGCCCCGCCTGCTTCACCCAGCATATGCACCACGTCCAGCCGCCAGCCGTCCATATTCCACGGCGCTTTCAGCCAGTGGCGCACGATGCTGTCTTCGCCGCCGTAGATTTCATTCACAAGCGTTGACGACTGGAAATCGAGCTTCGGCAGACTCGGGTAGCCCAGCCAGTCCAGGGCGCGGCCATTCTCGTCAAAACTGTACCAGTCACGCTGGGGGGAATCCGGATTATGGCATGCGCCGCCCATCGACTGATTGTGGCGGTCGAACCACGCATGAGAATCACCGCTGTGATTGAACACGCCATCAAGGATCAGGCGCATACCTTCTTTTTGCGTGTTGTGGCGCAGTCGCAGCAGCGCCTCGTCACCGCCAAACTGCTCGTCAACGTGGCGGTAGTCCTGCGTATCGTATTTGTGAACGCTTGGCGCTTTAAACACCGGGTTCAGGTACAGCGCCGTCACGCCGAGCTTTTTCAGGTATGGCAGTTTTTCGCTGATACCGTCGAGATCGCCGCCGTAAAAGGTCGATCCCCCCGCCTGGGCGGTCAGCGGCTCGTCCCATTTTTTCAGAATGATGTCGTGACCGACCGCATGATGGTAATAAACCTTGTCCTGATCGGCGGTGCGCTTTTCACTGCGCGCAAAGCGGTCCGGGAAAATCTGGTAAAAGACCTGATCGTTAACCCACTGCGGGCCGTTATCCGGGTGATCCACGGCAAACTGCTCCAGCCGGGCCGGAGGGAAACGGCTGAAGCCCTGCGGGGTAAACCACAGCTGGCGGTTGTTCCACAGCAGCTTGAAGCCGTAGCGGCGACGCGGCTGTCCGCTGCGCAAATCGATATTCGCCCGCCACGCCGTAATACCCGGCTGAGGCTGGCTGCGCACCTTGTGCATTTTCAGCGATGTCTCTTCGTTATCCACTTCGGCGCGCAGGGTCACACATTCAGGCTGATTTTCCCCTGCCAGCCAGAGCGTAATCACAAGGTTGTCTTTGTTTTGCTTAACAAATGGGGCAACCGGAAGGTGCCAGGCGTTTAACATCACGAATCCCCTTTGATGAAATTGACGTCACCTTGCCACAGGGTTGTTAAGGTTAGCTCACCATGACGGAATTTATTGGGGGAGGAGGACGGGGGAGGAGGCATCAGTGCGGCCTGATGCCCTCACCCTAACCCTCTCCAACGGGGCTGAGGGATCCCCA
>NZ_NRIQ01000060.1:0-55926 GCF_020224095.1 Enterobacter sp. CCUG 70166 | reverse complement strand
GGTCACCAACATGCGTTGAGCCCCTTAGAATTGCATTCAGTTTAGCTTACTCTAAGGTGACGTTTCTATCTGGATAAAAAGTGACATTACTAAATGGTTCTAACAACTTAAGTGCGCATAATCAGGATTATGTAAGATCAGCGTTAAGTAGTCGATTTATTTGAAAGTGACGTCGTCTTTAAGTTAAAATCACCTATAATCAATACCTACTGGAGCAGCTCATGGCTGACACCTACCTCCCCCCGGGCTTTAAAAAATGCAAATCATGTCAGCAAGTTAAACCCTTTGAACAGTTTGGAAAAGAGCTCAAGGGCAAGTTTGGCCTCAAGAGTAAATGCCGAGCGTGTATTAGCGAGAAAAACAAAACGTACGCAGCAGGCCCAGGGGCCGAAGTAAAGACGCAAAATAATAGGACCTACCAGGCAGAAAACAAGACTGAGCTCGCGGAGAAAATGCGCGTTAAGCGTGCGAAAGAAAAATTTGGTGATCGCTATAATTCCTACCTCGCTTCTTTAGAGTCCATGAAAAAACTCAAATAATGTAATCGCCAACGGAGGAATAATGAATGTACATCTGAAATATGATACGATAAAGCACTATCACTTTGATTGGCTAACGCCTGCTGGCGACTATCCTAATTCAGCGGTTATGCTCGTAGGTTTCCGTGATGGGCGCTGGATTATTGTTCAAGAGTTCGGAAATGATTATAGCTGCTTCGAGGGCGTTCTGAAGAATGGTGATGATCTTAATACGGAGCCTAAATTCTATTCCGACTTAGAAAGCGTAGCGGTTGCTGCTTTTGGCATGATGAAGCAGATATATCCCCAGTACCAAGATAGCACGTTAGAAGAATTCCTCGCTGGATAAAATATTCTAGAAACCAAACTCGCCTTATTCGAAGGAAACTGACTATGTATAGAAAGGTTTTAGCTCTTTCAGCCTTACTGATTTCTGCTTGTTCCACCGATAATCCTCATAAACAAAGTATGCACCACAATGATTTTGAGCTTTCGGACTCAGCTGTAAAAATTCAAATCAAGTCTGGAAATAAGACAATCTCCGGCTCAGGTACTTGGATCGATGAACAACATATTCTTACAGCTTCACATTTATGGCTTGATGCAAGCAAGGATTATAGTCTAAGTATAATAACAAGGAATGGGAGCCAACCAGCAACAGTTATCAATATTGATGATCCTAAGAACCGGGACCTCGCTCTTTTAAAAGTAGAAAAAAATACTATTGTCAAAGCCCCACCTAATTGGAAGCTTCCAGTATGTGATAATGTTCTAGCTCCAGGTGAGTCTGTTTGGGTTCTATCGGGAATGTATAATACGCTTTCAAATACGTATGCTTCCCCCGACTCAACCTACTATTATAAAGGAATAGTTGGTTCTGATGGTTTGACTGCTTTTTATCAAAATGGAGTTAGTGGAAGCGCTGTGTTAAACCAATCTAAGAGTTGCTTATATGGTGTTGTGAGTCAACAAGACATTAAAAAGATCAATGTCTATCAGATATATATTACGAAGATTACTACAAATGAAATTATACGCGGATTCATAGGTTATAAAAATAATTAAATGAGCGTAATCTTACAACAGGCAATTCCGACGTTATCTGCGTTGGTCTACCTATCTGAACCTTTAAAAGGAACGTCTATCATGTATAAACTTTTACCCGCAATACTAGTCTTTCTTTCGGTGTTCCTTGGACTAATCGCTCTACTCAGTGCTATCAAAAATGGTTCTGATGAATTGGCGGTATTCCTCATTACACTTTCGGCGTGGTTCGCTGCTTTAAGTAAGTTTTATTCACTTAAACTGTATAAAAATAGTTAGCCTGTGAATCCAAATACAGTTGACAAGTATCCAGCACTGCCCCCGTGATTTATTCAGGTTAGAAGCATTCCCGGAGTGCAGGCTGGGATTAGAAAAGTTACTTTTCTTACGATGTACCAACCAATAGGGCACGACTTATCGTAATGCCTAATTACATATTACCTGTTTAAGTCGATCTAATAATTTCATTGGAGCAGACATGTCCCCGGAATTGGTATCAGGCATTGCACGAGTGGCGCATGAAAAGCTACTTTCAGTTTTGACGGAGTGCGGCACAAAGAAGACGAAAGGCACATGCCTTTTTGCAAGCTATCTTGTATGTTATTTAGCAAAAACTAAAGGTCTAGATGCTGTTGTTCGTGGGGGTAACGGTGCAGATGATGGCGGTATATTTACAGAGAGTGGTGGCTTTGGCCATTATTGGTGTGAATTGAACTTCGAAGAAGTGCAATATTATATTGACATCACTTCCGAGCAGTTTGGGTTTCATCCATACATAGTGAAACGCGTCAACGATATAACAGGATGGCCACGATATATTCCTGGTGATCAGGAAACGGTCGATAGTCATTTAGAACAATTATTACGCGACGGCTATACAGAATAGGCTGCGTATACACTATCGCAGCCTTTCAGGCTCTTAACCCTTGTGACCAGTTAACGGAACCACTCAGGATGACGCTGCCGATCAACGTTGATAACCTGCGAATTAAATTCAACGACATCCGCTGGAGTAAGCATTAATTCATCAGGATTTACAATAAATGGTCTTAAAACCACTTCGCCACCGTCTTCTTTTGCACCGTAGATATTAATAAGAAAGTGCAGTCGTTGATTTCCGTCAGCATTGCGTTGCCATTCTCTAAAAGTCAAAGTCTGTTTAATATAGTTTGTTAAAAGAAATGCGAATTCAGATTCTTCCGTTTGTGAGATACCGTTTTTGTTAGACATTTTTTTTAGTATCTTTCCGAGCATGGATACACAGGCATCTAGGGAAGGTGCGAATAAGCAGGTCATTTCTTCCCAAGCTGACTCGCTGATTAAAATTTCGCGGATCTGGGCCGATTTTTTTCCCGCAAACACATCGAATCAGCCTATTTAGGCTATTTTTTCCACCATTTCTGGCGTTATTTCCGGTTTTTACTGAGATCTCTCCCACTGACGTATCATTTGGTCCACCCGAAACAGGTTGGCCAGGGTGAATAACATCGCCAGTTGGTTATCGTTTTTCAGCAGCCCCTTGTATCTGGCTTTCACGAAGCCGAACTGCCGCTTGATGATGCGAAACGGGTGCTCCACCTTGGCACGGATGCTGGCTTTCATGTATTCGATGTTGATGGCCGTTTTGTTCTTGCGCGGATGCTGCTTCAAGGTTTTTACCTTGCCGGGACGCTCGGCGATCAGCCAGTCCACATCCACCTCGGCCAGCTCCTCGCGCTGTGGCGCTCCTTGGTAGCCGGCATCGGCTGAGACAAATTGCTCCTCTCCATGAAGCAGATTACCCAGCTGATTGAGGTCATGCTCGTTGGCCGCGGTGGTGACTAGGCTGTGGGTCAGGCCACTCTTGGCATCGACACCAATGTGGGCCTTCATGCCAAAGTGCCACTGATTGCCTTTCTTGGTCTGATGCATCTCCGGATCGCGTTGCTGCTCTTTGTTCTTGCTAGAGCTGGGTGCCTCAATGATGGTGGCATCCACCAAAGTGCCTTGGGTCATCATGACGCCTGCTTCGGCCAGCCAGCGATTGATGGTCTTGAACAATTGACGGGCCAGTTGATGCTGCTCGAGCAGGTGGCGGAAATTCATGATGGTGGTGCGATCCGGCAGGGCGCTATCCAGGGATAATCGGGCAAACAGGCGCATGGAGGCGATTTCGTACAGGGCATCTTCCATGGCACCGTCGCTCAGGTTGTACCAATGCTGCATGCAGTGAATACGCAGCATGGTCTCCAGCGGATAGGGCCGTCGGCCATTGCCCGCCTTGGGATAAAACGGCTCGATGACAGCGGTCATATTCTGCCATGGCAGAATCTGCTCCATGCGGGAGAGGAAAATCTCTTTTCGGGTCTGACGGCGCTTAGTGCTGAATTCACTATCGGCGAAGGTGAGTTAATGGCTCATGATGTCCCTCTGGGATGCGCTCCGGATGAATATGATGATCTCATATCAGGAACTTGTTCGCACCTTCCCTAGACTTAACGATGTTAAAATTTTGGTTGTATTAAAATCCTCCTGCGAAAGTGAAATCATCCATGTATTATCTTTATGATAGTCGGTGATATAAATAAAATGAGATGTAAAAGGCGTTGAGTGATTGAACTCTCCTAAGTTCCATCCATACTGTCTCACTGTATTTGAGCTAAGTTCTTTGTCGGTAATGTTCATAATTCATACCTTTCGATAAAGTCTGTAATGATAATTAGCTATCTCAAAGGCCCAGAACAACTCTTGAAATAACCTCACTCGAAGAATTTATCATATTGAACACCCCTACCTAATAACCTTGCCGACTTAATAAATCACAATAGCCCTCCCCTGTCATTTTAAAACGCTACTTGAATTTTTGATAGCTTATAGTTGTTTTACGTTCTTTGTGATACTCATATGTCATCTTCTCTTTCCAGTACCAATCTTGTAAATCCTGCAAGTCTAGCCCATTTTTCTCACGTATGCTTTCGTGTAATTCGCTAAGCGCGAGTTTATCATTAGGTTTATAAATGGCTAATTTTTCTTCAAATAAATCCAGCCAACGTTTCCCCATCTTTCGACGCAAAACAAACACCATCGTGATAATTGTACTGAAATGCACAGCAATTAGTTCCAACTTATGCGATTGCTGACCAGATAAAATTACTATTGTAACAACAGGGATGGCCGTATATAAAGCAATCAAAGCGACCATAAGTTGATATGGTTTTTCCCGTATTACCATGTCCATGGGTAAACCAGAGGACGCTACTGCTTGCCAAAATCTTAAATACCTTCCGATGGACTTAAACCTTTTCCCGTTTTTATGCATAAACCTGTTTTTATTTACTATCATGTTAGACCTCTATTTTTCTGTAATTCTAGAAGAATGTTACCTTAACCCTTAACAGGGATAACACCGCATGTATTATCTCCATAATCAAAGCGCAGGGCCGGTAATAAAAAGTACCATACCATCGATGTGTAGTTCGTTCAGTGCATCCCTGTCCGTGGATAGCTTTCTAATGTTGTCAGGAGTTGCATCAATCGGGTATAAATCTTGCGTCAGTTTGACGAGATTCTTCTCAGTGCAGGTAAGACCGCCTTCAGCGAGAGTGCGCAGGTAATCACTAAACACGACTTCTTTTTCATCAGAGGTAAGTCGCTCGAAGTACCCCATATGTTCGGACGTGAAATTCTCATCTGCAATACTTCTCACTACTGAGATGATATCCGACCTTATGACCAACTCCCGCACCGCAGCATAAAAAATCCTGCCGTAATGTCCTGACACGTTTTCCTTTGCGAGCCACCAGCGCTCATCCGTGGTAACGGGTACTGTGGTCGGGGATGCCAGTAGCAGAACGGGGCTTAAACCGGATCGCGATAACCCTTCAGCAAAAGCTTCTTCAGGAAGACTGCTAACAGGCTTGCCTTGATAACGTGCTTCTACCATCTATGCTTCTCCTTTCTGATGTAGGCATGACTGCCTTCTATTTAAGCAATCAGTAAACCGGATTGAGCTGAGCAACGTTATCCTTCTCCCATCATTGCTTGCCACTTTTACCATAAGCGCCAAACAATTAGCCCCATTATTCCGGTTGTAAACTGAACCTTAACACTAACCAGTATGAATCGGTCATCTGGGGCAAAGTGTCCACCGGGTTGAAGTAGCCAGGTTGTTAGCGGCGGATGGAAAGCCAGTACGAATCCGTAAACTATAAAAGCCAAGCTCAGTAAAAGAAGGAGCATGCGCCCAATACGTTTGAGTTGATAAGATAAACTCGCGCTAGTTTTTCGTGGGGGTACGATATGGTCTTTCAACACTGTCTCCTTGCCAGCAAATGCCGAAGCGCTGGCATAAAGATTAAACAATTTTTATGCCAGTTACTCCGGCGAGATGGGTGATAATCCTCGTTGCCATCATAAAGCCTTATCTCTTTCAAATTTGAGCGATAAGGGGTCTTTGAGCCTGTAATGGCTTTTTGTTTGATGTTTTGATGGCACCTGCCCCCGCGTTTTACCATGACCGAAGTACATAGCGGCTCACACCTTCTGCTGGCTGTTGCCACTCGCTATTCTCCGTTGACGGTCTGAGGCGCGTCGAGCCCCGGGAGATGTTTTTCATCGCCTGCTCAAGAGTGTCCATCCTGTAGGTTTTGATGTTCACCCCTTCTTCAGAAATAGGCCCCAGCAGTTCCGTAACCTCACGCTCACCCTGATAAATATCGACCCACTGTGTAATATTCACCTTATCACCATTCGCATCAATGCCACGTCGGTTAAAGTGGTCAATTTCAAACTCACACACGGTTACCGGTACCAGCCCCTCCGGGCGCGGATACCCGAGTATTTCATCAAAACCAGGTTCCCCTTCATCAGTGACCAGATCAGGCGTCAAATAGAGTTTTCCGTTACGGGAAAAATGCGCAACATGGCAGGACCACTGGTCATTTAACATCGTTGGCATGCTTGTGAACATTCCTGAATACCACCGTCTGGCATTATCAACTGATTTGGTGACGAGGATTTCATCTGGTACTTCCCCGTTGTCCATGGTGTAAAAACTGAGAGACAGAGCGGTATTTCTGCGTGAAAGTAGCTTTTCTTTATTGACCTCTTTATTTTCAAATTTGGACAGGTATTCCTCAAGGAACAGCGCCTGCAACTCGGGTGTCGGCGCTTTCTGATAAAACCAGTCGGCCAGGTCTTTAGTGCCAATATAGATGAGGCTGGCTTTACCTTTTTCGCTCTTGACCGCAACAGGAGCCATTAGGCTTACTTGCTGTACGTACTCACTGGTTTCATTGATACTTTCATAGGCCTCAATCCACTGGCCAAGCAGATTGGTGTAAATCACCGGATCGTTCAGCTTTAAAAACTGCTTAAGAGCCTGAGCGCCACGGGAGCATGTATCAAAATAACGCTGCTTCTCTTCGAAGCTTTTGAAAGCAGTCTTTTTGCCCGACCATGTGGCCACCAGCTGTTCATCTTCGAACAGGGTGTTTTCAGCTGGTAAGAAGTGTTTCATTTTCGCAAAACGTTGATGAGTGACGTTTAAGACATTTCGGGATGTAGCAAGTACCATTCGATGAACCCAGGCATGCCCTTCCATCCGGTTGTCGCATTCAAAATTTGCTGGTGCGGCATATGCAACAAGTTTCCCTGAAGCATTTACCGATAACCTGACCAGCTCATAGCCTTTGCTGCTAATAAAATTACGAACCCCGGGAAGATGTTTGAGCCCCACATCAGCGAGCATATAGAGCTGGTTCAGGAGCTCTTTGGAGCCCTTCTCTGTACTCATGGCAGCTTCCAGCGTCGCCCCCCTGTTATCAGCTCGCCAGGCTACAATGCATCGATCTATCAACTCTGATCTCAGATTAGGCTGGCCAATATTTCCATCGGCCAGAGCCTGGCTCAGCATCTGCCGGTAAGGTTCTTCTGCCTCACGCTCGGCACGAATATAATTTAAAGCCATCTTGAAGAAGCGAATGTAAAACAGGTGATTAGACCTGAATTTACGTCTGTGAATGTACCATTCGAGCTCCTCCGCTTTAATGGTATCCATGCACAGGAAACCCAGTTCAGCATCATTCCTGCTGGACTCCTTAAATAAAGACAAATTCACCTTACAATTGAAATCTCGATCCGTTGAGTATCTGTTTACTGTTGCGTTGACACAGATATCGTCTCCCTGACGGAATGCAATAACCGGCTCATAGTTTTTATGGGTTCTCCCAAGCCATTTATAGCCAGAGTAGCTGTTGTCTTCCTGAACTGCTCCTGGTGCTGTCACTGGGTTCATCAACGAATCCCAGTTGCACATTACCCGGGATCCGGACTGAAGGCATGAGTTTGCCTGTTCAAGATAACTTTGCAGAGACGGCCGTGTCTCAGCCATACCCAAAAGGCCAGAACCGTCTTTGTCGTGCAGAAATTGGAAGTACCGTTCCTGGAACTCAAGGCTCAGAAAACTGTAAGGGGTATTGGTATCATAGAAATCACCAAATAGTTTGAGCCGGTGATCGAGGCCGCAGATAAGGATCAGGAAACGACGGTAGTGAAGTGCCATAAGATCATGCTGCTTCAGTCGGTCGGTATAACTGACGTCCTCAAACTTTATGGTGCTGCCATCAATCCCCTGGAAATGTGCTTCCTGTTCGCTGGCGGAAGGGAATAGCTGCGAAGCCCCAAGATGGCTTTCTACCGAAGAGTAAACCTGATGAATATTTTGACCGTCCCGGACCAGAAGGAATACAACCCGGTTCCTGTCATTGCGGACATGATTTTCCCAGGGATCGCGGTAATCGATATAACGTCGTGTTGTGGCCATACATACGATGGAACGTTCGGACGGAAAAATCTGCTCCACCAGCCCGGGGCTGGTTCGTAAAGTTTCATGAAATTTTTCCATATCAGAGAAGTCGAACCAGCTATCGAGATCGCACCATACGGCCAGCTCTTCATCCACCATCAGCTTTGCCTGAACGACCTGGAGCGGGAGGTGTGATGGAGCGGATTCACCCTTCACGATATTCACTACCTCAACGTCTTTGCCGGTATACAGTTCCAGACTGCCAACGCCATCGTGGATTTTCTTCACATATTCCATGGCTTCTTCTGTAGTGGCCAGACTTGCCGCTGCAACTTCCTCGAAATAGGGCAGCATTCTTTTGCTGGCATTAGCGATTGCCTGCGTTCGTTGTGTGATGATTTTGCTGATGGCTGTGCTGATCTGCCCTTCTTTTAAGGCCGCTTCTCTGATTTGTTCAATGCGGGTATCTGAAATACCAGAGGACAGAGCATTTTGAACTGATCCAATCGCCAGTGAGGTTACCGCCTGCTGCTCTTGTGGGGGCACTAACGCAACGCTAAGGCCCGTCACAGGGTTTTCACGGTCATCTGTACCTAATTGCTCAATCGCAAGGTCACGGAGCCCCTGAGCATCGCTCACGAGGGCTGTAAGCGATGCCTGTAGGCTATTCACTTCTTCCTGAGCTTGTCTGAGTTCAGCATCCCGGATTACCTTATGGTCGGGTTCAAATACAAAACTGGACAGAAAATCCTTAACCAGGAAGCGATGCTCTCGCATTTCTTTGCCACGTTCCCTACGGTTGCCGCTGCTGTCTTCAGTGACAATAGCTACAGTCTGACCGTAAACGCGGGGATGGGCGCGTAGAATCACTGTGTGCAGCTTATCTTCAACGTAACGCAAAGACGTAATGAGCAGCGTATCCCCTGCCACAATACCCTCTTCAGGGATGCTGTCAGTGGACGTCCAGTACTGACCCGCCAGCAAAGAATGAAATCGCTCTAAACGGTCAATGTTATTTTTGCTGACCAGGTCACCCATATACCTTTCCTTCCAGATTCGTATGTTAGGTGAATCATACCAGATTGCACTTACCGTCTAATAACTCAAAAAACACCAACTTCGGCATTCACTAGAAATGAATCCGTCCACTATTATTCATTAATTAAATAGATTCTTAGATATGAATAGCGCATTGCTTTTAAAGCAGGTTTCGCAAAGGGTTAAAAAAGGCTTCTTAAGTGAAGCCTTTAATAATAAATGCTACTTATCTTCAGAGGGATACATTTCCCAGTATTTATTACGTACATTAACAAGGCAATGGTCTGCTGTTTCTGAAGCGCCTTTGTCGCGGTTTACAAAGGCTTCTGCAACTTCATCCAACTTATCCGGTACCGTATTTAATGGTAATGCCTGCTTCAGGTTGGTGGTTACCAGTTCCTTTGCTTTATCATGATTAAGTTCAGTTCGGATGCTTGCATCTTTACAAATATCATCAACCTTACCATCAAGAATAATGTTTGGGATAGGTTCGTTTTCAACTTTATGTGTAGTATTAGCAGAGGAGCCAAAAGCGACTGACATCATCGCACACAGCAGAATATTTTTTAATTTCATAGTTCACTCCATTATGACTATTGATATCTACTTATGAAGTATTAGTTATATCATGTTTGCCGTCAAAACATAGAACCCACTGTTTTGACTTTAAACATATCATGCTACAACGTTTTTTTGCACGTGACTTTAGTAGGCATGATTTATGAGGTTTCAGCAGGACGTCAGATTGTTGTCGATCCAGTATTGATGCAAGCCTACCGTCCATTTCTTCGATAAGGCCGAAAGTAAAAGCGCTAAACCACAGCAGTTACCAGGAGTAAAAATTCGTATGGGATCTGGAGAACCGACTTTAACACTCATAATGAACTCCAGAATGTTGCCATGGCATAGACTATTTCTAAGCCTGACGATATCTGCTTCAGGTTTTTTACCAGCGTCTATCTTTGCCAACATATTCTTCTCGGCTGGAAATGACAGTAATTCTATCGGCATCCCTTCCTGCTTAGCCTTTCGCATTAAAGCGTTACTCATTACTGACGTACCATCTAAGTCCACCAGTACAGGAACTGACTGCTGAACGTTAACAGTTGATTTCAACTTCAGCGTAACCCTGAGTGATGTTTCGATCCCATTCAGAAAGCTCGTACAGGCCGGTAACCATAGACCATGATGCAGCGCCTCGGTTGCTTGTTTAAAAAACCAGTCAATCACGGGGACAGTGCAATGCTCATAATAGTGATTTACCTCGCTGAACCTTGCCATATAAGCATCGTACTCAGCCTGGTCTTCAGGAGATAAAAAATTTGGTGGGAGGAGCATCAGAATCCTTTCATCCTAGCTTGTATACCTTCTTCGTAGGCCAGCTCGCCATTATCGGTAAAAGATGGTTTTTGATGTTTATGATAAAGCTTAATTTTTCGTCAGGCTTGATAGCGTTACCGGAGAGATTTGATCTTTTCTCTTCAACTCGCAATACTGTTTATACATACAGTACAAGAATTCGAGTGTAGCTATGTCTGTTATCCTTGAGCACATTAGCAACAAGCCTTACGAAATGGCACCTTTTTTCAGTGATTTACTAAGCTGTGGAGTGATGAGTCCGTGCGCCGGGCATGAAGATAATGAATTAAATTTGCATGAATATGTAGTCCGCAACCGCCCCTCAACCTTCTTTGTCAGGGCGGCGGGCCTCAGTATGATCAATGCCGGTATCAATGATGGAGCAATACTGGTTGTGGATCGGTCTTTAACAGCACGACACGGCTCTATCGTCGTTGCGCTGGTGGATGGAGAGTTTACGGTAAAGATCTTACACACGTATCCTGAGCTGCTTTTGATGCCTTCTAATCCAGCCTATAAGCCGATACGTGTAAATCCTGAATCCCTTGAGATATGGGGCGTCGTCACCTTTGCACTGAATCAGTTCAGCCATGTACATGCACGTTGATATTAACGGAGCCTATGCGGCATTTGAGTGTGCGATGGATCCCAAGCTGTCAAAAAAGCCGCTCATCATAGCCAGCAATAACGATTCGTCCGTCATTGCAATGAATAAACTGGCTAAAAGCGTTGGTATTAAGCGTGGGACCCCGATTTTTAAGTGCAGGGATTTGATTCAGCAACACCGGATCGAAGTCCGGAGCTCTAACTTTACTTTGTATGAAGACTACTCAAATCGCTTCCATGAAACGCTGGAAAGCTTCGCGCCTCAATCGAGTCGATATAGCATAGATGAAAATTTCATGTTATTGAAAAACATGAACAAGATAATAGATTATGAAGATTACGGCCGGTTGATCAGAAGTACACTTCTTCATAATCTGTCCCTTACCTGTGGTGTGGGTTGTTCAAGCACCAAAACCCTCGCTAAATTATGCACCTATGCGAGCAAACGATGGGCAGCTACAGGCGGGGTTGTAGTTTTGACTGATCAGGCCAGGATCAGGAAGCTCCTGAGCCTGATCAGTACCAGAGAAATATGGGGTATTGGTCGAAAGATTAGTGAACGCCTGTCGGCTTTCGGGATCATCACTGCCGGTGATTTTTATAATAGCGACGTTCGCTTTTTACGTAAAAGCTTTGGCGTTGAAATCGAGCGTACCTGGCGGGAACTGCATGGCGAACCATGTTTCCGGCTGCACGAGTCTCCTCCTGTCAGGCAACAGATTATCGTTTCCAGAAGTTTTGGTCAGCGCCTTAATGAGATAGGCAAGCTACATGAGGCAGTTTCATTTTTTACCGCCCGGGCGGCAGAGCAGCTGCGCAAGGATGGCTCGTGGACCCGTCAAATCACAGTCTTCATTCAGAGTAGCAATTATGCGCAAGGTGAAAACCGCTACAGCAATTGTGGTATCGAGCCGCTTACCGCTACACAGGACACCCGCGATCTGGTTGATGCAGCCATGACCATCCTGAACCGCATTTACAGACCCGGGATAGCGTATGCGAAAGCAGGGGTAATGCTCTCCGCTATGACTGACGGCACAGAGCAACTCAGCCTGTTTGATACTCGCCCGGCCAGGCCTGGCAGTCAGGCACTGATGAAAGTTATGGACCGGTTCAATAAAGAAAAGCGCGGAGCTCTGTTTTTACTGGGGGAAGGCATTCAACAGGATTTTCGTATGAAGCAGGCCATGCTATCACCGAGATATACGACCCGCTGGGATGAATTACTCGTTGTAAAAGCGTAGCGGCCATGACCGGCATGGCCGTACTCATCAAATGTGAAAGTAACTTTAGGCCCCGCGAGCTTTTTCGATTGCGCCCTGCAAAGTTGCTGCGTCCATAGCCCCGGGGATAAATGTGGTAGTCGCCGCATTCGGCTTTTTCATATTCATAATGATGAAACCGGGTGTGCCGGTGATCCCGAGCGCTTCGCCCAGCTGCATATTGCCGGAGATCACGTTTTCATACCGGTTTTTTTCCCTGTCAGAAAACGTGCTGTTAAACCCTGACTTTTCCACCACAGTATTAAAGTCAGTGAGTTCGAATTTGCGTTGAGAGGTCATGAAGGTATGAGCCACAGCCATCAGGTTGTTGTGGTACTTACGATAGGCTTCAGCACCGAAATTCTGATAGACGTGCAGACCCGTAGCGGCCCCCATGGCAGATACAGGTTTTGAACCGGCAAAAATCGGGAATTCTTTAAAGAAGAATTTTACATCTTTGCTCTGATTCATTACCGATTCAACAACAGGTGTAACCCGCATGCAGTAAATACACTGATAGTCGAAGAACTCGATTACCGCGACGTCGGCGTCATCAGGGCCGATGTTTGGCGTCTCCTTGGTATCCAGCAGAGCTGGCGCATATGGAATTATTCGTTCCACTGAGGCACTCACGTTCTGATTTTCCAGCGCCTTACCTGCTTCCACTAAATAATGGGGATTTTTTACCAGGTAAGTAGCGGCAATTTTGCCAATTTCTTCCTCACTGAGCACCTTCGGTTTAAAATAAGTTGCCGTGATTAACGCCGAGGCAGCGGTAGCAATAACCGCAGAAATTAAAATCGTGGCCATCGGTTTTAAATAAAATTCTTTAGACATAGCTACCTTTATGCTTTTCAGCCTGTTAGTTATTAACCTGCGATGGATTATACTGGCCCGGTAAATCGGAATTATTCGTGAAACAATGCTTTTTGGAGATTAAAGGATGATTAGGCAGGGCTTTATACTCACAACCGCAATGCTTTTGAGTGGATGCGGATATCATTTCGCAAACCAGGTAGATGCGTACGATCTAATGCCTCGTCCTGTTACAAATAAAAGGTTTCAGATAGTCCCTCCGGACGAAAGTATTCAGTCCAGAATGTTTTCAGGCCGTTTTGCTGATGGATTAGCAAAAAAAGGAGTCATTATTTCCACTCACCAGCCAGATTATGTGCTCAGGTTCCGAATCAGCAGCTCACAGGAGAACATGCAGTATAGCGAGCAGCTTCTTACTGGGGTGACAGGCTACGTTGTAGATAAAAAGACAACGAGAACTGACAAGCATGGCGAATTGCATACTGACTATGACTACAAGCCAGTCGATGGGGTAATAGGCACTGAGACGATGTCGCAGATGCACTATATGCGACAGCTGGATGTCGAGGTATACCCGTCAGCGAAAGGAGCAAAGCAGGTTCTGAAAGTGAGTATGCAAAGCAATGCACCTGTGCCGTCAGACAGCATTGCTTATTCAGCAATGATCGACGCCTTTACTGATAAATTTGATGCGCCGCTGCGTTCCGGAAATTATGTTGCAGTGATCCCCTGGAACTGAAAGCAGACGGCGGGAAGAGAATGTTCAAAAGTGACTTTTGGACACGCACATTAACGTGGCTATCGCCCTCCCCCATTAAAATCATAAAGTCGGTAAAGATCGCCCATCGTGATGGAATTGGGCTTATTAATGAACAGATACTGTAACTGTTCTTTATGTTGAGTACTGGCAGCTGCATTCATAAGCACTTCCAGGTAGAACTTGTAGCCTATGCTTCGCTCTGAATACATATACTGGAACTGCATCAGTAAAATGCCTGACATAACATACAACAGCAGCAGACTGAGTAATACAGTGCTATCAGGCTGTTCCAGTGCCATACTGACATACCCTGAACCCAGAATGCACAGAAGCCACCCCGTCATTAGAGCAGGCACCCTACGACTCAGACGTTTATAACAACGTTTTATTACGGGATCCCGGAGATACTTTTTGTCAGGTATCCCCGTTGCTCTGATGACGAAGCTACTGAGTATCGACATCTTTTTTCCTTCTGGACGCTCTCAGTCAATAAATCAGGCCAGGCGCTCATTGAAAGCTACCACGAGCTGCGAATCGGGATTTTTTACCAGTTCGGGCCGGATAACTTTTAGTTGCCTCGTTGGGGCGAGCTCATCTGTAGGCCTGATGGTGGTATTACCCGGCCCCTTGCGGGTACTGTCGGTGTTTACCTTGAGCTTTTTATTTCCCAGGTAGCTTTCCATCTTTTTAGAGATGGTGTCACCTGTGGTCGCAACACCAGAGAGTTCCTTTAGATGTTCACCTTTATCCATTTGTACCGATGACATCAGAAATCCGATTCCGGGATCGTTTTCCGTTCCACAGGCTCCGTACTGACATTGTGCAGCGAAAACGGGCTGTACACCTACAGCAACCAGCATTAACGTACTCAGTAAAGTAGATTTCATACACACCTCTTACAGTCGGAAAAGTTACTTTTGCGCAGCGCCCATTTGGGTCACCAGGTTTTCCGGGCTCAGCCACCCCGTAAATAACTGCGGTTTGCCGCTTAGTGTCACCATGGTAGGAGTACCTTGCAGCGGGATTGTTGAGGCCACCTGGAAATGCGATTTGATAATGTTTAAGCAAGCCTCATCAGGACGTCCTTCCGGGATAGTTGAAACCGGATTCATCGCTGCATCCAGAGCTTCGTTTGGCTTTGCTGAACACCAGATTTTGGCCATGTTCCCGGCTACTACCGAGTTCAGTCCTGCACGTGGGAATGCAAGAAACTTAATCGAAATACCGGCATCAAGATAAGACTTCAGATCATGATGCAGTTTTTGGCAGTATCCACAGGTTATATCGGTAAAGATAGCAAGCCGGTATTTTTCGTTTGGTGATTTGTAGTCGATGGATTTTGTTTTGGATGCGAATTCCCGGACGCCCATTAAAATGGCCTGCTCAGTGGTGTTTACCACATCTTTACCTTTCACGTGGAATAAGCTTCCGGTAAAAATGTAATCTCCGTCTTTGCTCACGTAACTTACCCCCTCCCTGGAAATCACCGTAAAAATATCTTTTACTGGCGAGGGTTCGACGTGCTCGATTGAAAGCCCAATGGCTTTGAGCTTATCCCGGGCTGCATCTGGCAGTACCATTGTATTAACCGGCTCGGCATTCATCGTGAAGGCGGTACTTAATGAAAGAAGTAATACCGATGCCTTAATAATTTTTTTCATTTCCGCTCCTTAAATCGAGCACTAATATTATCACGCCCCAAAATTCCAGAATTTTGCTTAAACGCTTAAATCAACGGGTAAAGCCGAAAGAAAGTCGATAGATATATGGGAGAATAGATAAAACGTAGATTCAGTGGAGAAATCGTTGTGTTTACACCACCAGCAGATGATGTGAAACCTATTCCCGTTCCTGATGAGATTTACACTCAGTGCATTACGGATGCCGCCCGCTACTTCGGAATTGATGCTGAACTGGTTTTTACGTTGTTTGACAATGAAGGCGGTAAGGTTGGTACTTTCAGCAGGAATACTAACGGCACTTATGATATTGGCCCAATGCAGATCAACTCATCCAATCTACCTGAAATAAAAAAGCATTTCCCGACGGTAACGTGGCGGGTTCTGGCTTACGATGCTTGCGCAAGTTTCTGGGTTGGAACATGGTGGCTCTATAGAAAAATTGTTGATCGCAAGGGCAATGTGTTTGAAGGGATTGCAGATTACAACAGCAAAACCCCAAAGGTACGTGCAAAGTACATATTTAACTTCATGGTAAAGTACAATCGCCGGATCCAGCAGCGTAACGGGATGGGTGAGCTTTATCAATGGACCCAGCAACCTCCTCGATACAATGGCCATATAGCTAAAAATGTCCCGGAGCAAAACCCGACTCCTGTTGTTAAATAAATACAACCCGATATTACAGAAGATCATCGAGTGGCTTGGGTAAACCACCACAAATATTTCACACTGACTCAGGAGTAATATATTGTCTTCTTCTGCAAGAAATTTATTTAAGATTCTCTCTTCTTTCTTGATCCAGAAAAACCCTCATCATGAAGAAGTATGTGTTCATGAAGAAACAACAGCTGGTTTATGGGCCCCTCTCCCTGATTCGCATGTCGTGCTTTTCTTAGATTTCGATGGGGTTTGCCACAGGTGTAAAAATGAAACCTTTGAGCGAATGCCACTGTTAGAGAAATTGCTGGATAACTGCCCTGCCATGGTGATTGTTATCTCCAGCTCATGGCGTGAGTGCGCTAATACAAGTTATCTGAAATCTCTGTTCCGGGTGCCTTATAGAGACAAAATCATAGGTGCAACCGGTTCGGTATATTTAAAACACGGACAGACTGGTGTGCGGGCTGCCGAGTGTGAGGACTTTGTCTTTTCACATCGAGTTAAAGCATTTATCTGCCTTGATGACGACGAATCATTATTTCCGGCCGGTTATCCGCATTTGCACAAAACCGATTATTACACGGGCCTCACCGAATCTGACCTTGCAGCTCTTAACGCAAGGTACCATCAGCTCATGGGACGCTGATGAACAAAGTAACTTTCCTTTTACCCTGTCACTGCTGATCTCGTACGCCCATCCACTTTAGGATTGATTGTTTTATACCATACGCAATAATGTCTCATATGAATTCGACAAGAAAGGGACATTATGCTGCATCACTGTCAGGCTAAGTCACTGGATGACATATACCTTGAGGATATTCCCCACATCATACATCCGGCCACGGCGGTACATGACCTCGAAGATACCGCCCTGCCAAACCGGATTATTCAGGAATGGAATTTACCGCAGGGATATACACAGTTTGTCAGCCGGTATCACCAGTTCCACCATCAACGCCCCTGGCTCGCTTACCGCGATACGCTTGACGACATCAGATACGGTAAGATCGTTCTGCTTAGAAAAGACATAACCGGCAATGCCGGGCCGGGGGTTATATCAAATGGCAACCTACGCAATGACCTGCCCCTGTCCCTCTTTACCCGTCTGCGCGATATCATCTCTCGTCAGTTGAAACGCCCGGGGTATTACGTTCGATCAACGACACCAGCACAGCACGCCCAATCAACAAAAACCATTAATTCCAAAGCGGCTGGTCGTCTTCTCGCAGCTGGCGGGCTTTATAATGGAAATGTGGAGGGATTTCGACATACGGCTGAACAACTTGGCGGCGAAGCTGTTGAAGGCTATGACCAGGTATTGAACGAAACAACTTCAGGTATGCTGGTTGCAGCGGCTTCACTTCTGGTTATCCGAAATCCAAGGTCTGCGGATGAATTGACAAGTTATCTCGGCAAGTACAAAAAAGCACACGTTTTGCTCGATGATATGAATGTTAGCGAATTGAACTACATGCGCCGAGACAGAGCTGAATATTTAGCTCTCCGTGGACAATTCAACAATACTGTACGCCCTAACTTCCTTAAATCACTTTCAGACCACCCAGATGCCCTGGCTACGTTTGAACCTAACGATTTGATGAAACTTGCAACAGGCAAGGTCCCCTCTGGGTGGCAGGTTCACCACAAGATCCCTCTTGATGATGGTGGCACAAACGCTATAGACAACCTGGTACTTATTCAGAATTCACCATACCATTCAGCACTGTCGAAAGCACAATCCATCATTACGAAGGATCTACCGTATAATTCAAGCACCAAAGTTCTATGGCCATCGCCGAACGGTGTTATCTACCCGGTAGGAAAGTAAGAGGCGCTCATGAAAGATTTAACTCAACTACTCAGCAGCTTAAAGAGGTTGATGGTTGCAGATCACTACCCTTTAGCCAGCCCGGTAGCCCCGGAAGTCTTGAAAGACTTAATCTGCAATCCGCCTCCAGTGGAGTGGGCAGATCACAAAAAGAGCGCCTATATAGATATACAGAAACTCATTAAAACCAGGCTTGATTATGCCCAAGTGTTTAATGCTATGGATGGTTTTGAGTACAACGGACTTACGTTTTATAACCTTGTTCAGGCAGAGAACGAAAATCTATTGTGGTCAAATATTTACATACGCAACTTTGAAGCACGAGACAATGAAATCTACGTTGACCCAAATCTCACTGATAAGGTGTTAATCGGAGAAGATGGCATGTCACTTTTCGCTTATAGTTTTGCAGACGACTGCTTTCAGATAAGAGACAAAGCATCTACTGATTATGTTATTGAATCTCATACAGAGTTTGATAGATTTTTGTCTTCACTGATTCAAACCGTCAGTTGAATGTTCCGCAAGAGCGGTACTTCTGAAAAAAAGGCCGCAAACACATACTTTGCGGCCTTAATTGTTTAGCAGTAATTTACAATCTATTGATAGTCATTTCAGGAGGTTATATTCAACCTCCCTTATTTTTTATTTTCATTAAGCCACTGATCCGCTTTATCGACACGTGACTGGTAAGGCTCATTTGTGTTGCTCAGCTCTGACTTCATGTACTGAATGAATTCATCTGCTTTCTGAGGCCCAAAGCGTGGGTCATCCGTCAATTGCTGCCGGATAGCCCTTTCAGAGTTCTGCGCTGCATTCGCATAAGTCGAAACGCCGTCGCTGCTAATACTCTGATACCGGTCACTTACAGCTGCGACGCCATCAGACATCTGCATGTGATTAAGGACTTTACCCTGGAGAGAATCAGGCATATTTGCAGGGTTAGAGGCATCATTTGCTATCGATGTCTGGGTTTGAAGGATGCCCGCTCCCGTAAGCATCTCATTTACCGGTTTCGCCCCAACGCTGGTTAGCGTATCCGAAACAAATTGCTGGCCCCCGAGTAGCGCACCAGAAATCGCGCCCCGCTCAGTGTTGGCCTCTATCTTTTCCCCAACCAAGCGATCTGTGACGGTCTGAGTGCGGTTACCAACGAGACCACCGCCCGACCCACCTTCTCCCAGGTTTGCCCGTACGACTGACTCAAGTGAACCATCAGCTCTGTTATGAGTGTTGAAACTGCTATGGATGCTCTTAACGTCATTCATACTCCAGTTAACGTTATAGTTACCCAGTTCATTAAGGATCTTCTGGGTATCCGCTTTGAGCTGCTCTCTTTCGGCACCGGTAGCCATGGTGCTGGCACCATAGGTAAAGACAGCTTGCTGTGCCAATTCAGCTCGCTTATCGTCCCGGCTTAAGTTCGGGTTGTTGGCAACACGACTAAAGTAGTTATCAGTGTTATTAGATAAGCCACGAACTTGCCCGCTCTGATACATACTGTTCAAAGCAGTGGCTCGTTGATCCATTCCATCACCAACCACCCGACCTCCAACCTTTTCCAGATCGTTAAATGTGCCTTCTGCATTTCTGACATCCTGACCCGAATTGACGACTTTCTCTACACCCTGATTATTCAGTACAGGTCCATTCTTTTCGAGAGAATTAAGCACATTCCTTTCTTCATCAGAATAAGTGCGGCCCACGTTGTTGTTATGTATTCCCTGAATATCGCCTTTGCCCGCGTTATCAAGGTTATACGGAGTAAAGCCAGCTTCACTTTTTCCAGGGACATGCTGTGTCGCGTCCTGAGCGTTGGAGGAAAGACCGAGTTTAGCCTGCGAATCTACACTTCCACCCAGTTCCCCTACGCGTGACGCACTCATCACGCCAGACGTATTTACGCTGTCAGGAGTTCTATCCTGTGCCTGAGTGATAGTATTAATTCCTGACCCGTCACCTGAAATTCTGTCGAGCTGATTGGTGATAGGTAGCAGCTGCTGTGCATTACCACCGAAGTCGGAAACCAGACTTTTAAGCAGGCTGGAGGTTTCACGGAGATCCTGTTTATTACTTTCGGCCGTCTCTCCCCGGGCGGTATCAATCGCAATTTTTTGCTCACTGAAATCTCGGGTTGCAGCCACAAGCGCGTCAGTACGTTGAAGCTGCGATCCAAGCTGATTACTGGCCTTGAAGGTATCGTTATAGGAGTTGAATTTCTCCATAAACGCATTCTCATCCAGCCCATTCTTACGAGCAAAATTCCTTACATCATCATCACTGAAGTTTTTGTTGCGAATAGAATCGGAGAACCTGTCCAGGTTAATGCTTTGTTTAGAATCAAGGCTCATTCCACTATTGGAGCTTGCGTTAGTCGAAACCGATGTAGAAATATTTTGCGCCATCGTCTGTGTCGCCTGGTTCATTTTCGACGATGCTTCTTTAAACGCATTAGTATTGGATATCTGATCGCTGCTTACCTGAGACGCCGCTTTACTGAACTGGTCAGTTAACGCAGAATCCTGGCTAAGCTGATTCGTGATTGCTTTTGAAAGGTCATTTGAAAGCGAGTCACTGCCTGTATTGGTCTTAGATGCACCGCTACTCAATTGCCCTGCTACAGCCGCTTTCAGCCCGGCTCCATTGCCAGTTCCAACACCTCCATTAAGCCCAGCGTTGAGAATAACATTTGAAGCAATGCTGGCCATCTGAGACGCACTCACCCCATGTTTCGTTGCAATACCTTCTGCTACAGAGGCACCAATCTTATCCGAGATCTGCTTCATTGTTTGCAGGTTGGTTGAGAACTGCTGGCTCGACTGTCCTGACCTTCCAATTTCGCTCATCTGACTGTAACCAGCCTGGAATGAATTACTTGCCGCACTCATAACTGATGAGGTTACAGCTGATCCTTGTCCCTGGCTGTTAGCGATACTTGAACCAGCATTCCACATTCCAAGACGGAAATTACTTGAATCAACTGCGCCGCCATCGCTGTATCCCTGACCGGTACTGGTTAAGGCGGTTCGTGTCACGTCACCAAATGAAGATTTACCGCTGTTAGGGCCATCCCATACTTTGGGCGTTACATGACCAGTATCCACCGGCGCATCGGGGGTCACTCCCTTAACCGCATTCATCATCGGGTGAATCGACTGTGTCATCAGGAATAATGTGAGTACCGGAATCAGAGCATAGAGGGCGGAAGCAACAGACAGGTATGAACTGTATGTTTCCGCAAGCCCTGGGAGTCCCATCCACGTGACGGCATTATTCTGGCTGTTGAGGGTGCTCCAGGTATCCAAGTCGGCCGTCGCGACTTTCTTCACATACGCGTTGACCATTACTGCCGTAAGCGGCCACATATTCACGAAGAGGATAAGTTGCAAATATTTCGCCGCAGCGGCAACACCATTACCACCTAACGCCAGCAGCATAAGCAAAGCAAATGGAGCAACCATATAAGCAAACATTTCAAGGAATGCGATTGCTGCTCCCGACAGTTGTAACCACAACTGGCCCTGTGAAGCCATTGTGTTGGTTCGCTTCAGAGAAGCCTCAAACAACTGCATATCGGAAGCCAGACCGAGTGGGGTCTTATATTTGCTTGCGCCATTTCTGAGCTCATTCATAATGAACAGGTTCAGGGTGGCGTCATACGAACCAATAGCCTTACCGTACATACCATTTGCTGACGCCATAACATCAGTAAAGCTTGCGCCGGTAGGTGCACCATTTGCTTCGTCTGGAGTAAGGATGCCGTTTGTCTGTCCTATAAGGGAAATAGTCTGGCGAGCTTCAGCTGTACTGGTAACCTGTTTCACAGTTGACCAGACCTCATCACACGTACCAGATTTTGAACCGTTAGCGCCAACAATACTGGCAGAGGCATTCTTCAGTGCGCCTTTCATCGCCTGATTAATCCGGTCCATGCTATCTGCCAGATTAGCTGAGAAAATATCGTTAAAAATAGTTTCTTTACCGGCAATATTTGCGCTTGAGTTTTGGGTAGCCTTCAGGCAGTTGTATGCAAGAGACTGAACGGTAGCACATACGTTCATTGGCCCTAGCCCGCTGGCCGGTTCAGGAAATGCGGAACAGTAGCCCTGGCTATCGCCGCCCCATTGCAAAAACTTCACGAATCGGATCATCGGACCGAGGGTGATGTCATCGTCCAGAGTTGTTGCAGACAGGTCCACCGGAGAAAGCGGATCAAACGCTGTTTTATAATCCTTCAGCAAACCCTGGCTTAAGTTAGTGGTGACGGTTGCCATCGCAGCAATAAAAATTGGAATTCCGTCGACGTTTCTGACCTCTCCCGACTTTACAGATTCAATAGTTACATCCACTCGAACCATTGCCATCATGAAAAGGATCAACCCCAAAAACCAGGAGAAAAACGGTAATTCATTTTTGGTCGGAGCCTGAAGCCATAGCCACGTTTTATAGAATAGGCTCACACCTGCTACAACGGCGGCCGTGGTCAGGAACTCTTTTACACCAGTATATTGAGAAAAGATCAGGGCAATACCGGTAAAAGCCGACCAGACAAAATCAATATCACCCAGGGTATATATGTTGTAATCCATGTCAGACCTCAGTTACGTGTGCCACGAATACTTTCAGTGAAAGCCTTCCGTTGCAGGCGACGGTTATCCCAGGTTGAAATGACGTCCGAGCTGGTACCGACCTGGCTGTGCGATAGCTCATAGGCGGCTTTAACCTGTTTTGAGAGATTGTCTGTTAATCGGTTGAGATCATCCCTTTTACCCGACAGCGACTCACTCGGTATGCTCATGGTTGAAATTTTGGCCTCAACCTGGCGCAACATGTTGATTACGAGGCTCGTCGCAGCAATAGTGCTGATGTCCTGAATGTATGCGTACCCTTCCGGTGCTTCGAATGTTTGCAAAGAGTCGATAATGGTCGGGATGCCGATATAGGAGATAATGCGTAATTCATCATCTGAAACACGAACGTCGTTGATGATTTTTTTCTGTACGTTTAAAAGAAGATCAGAAATGGTATCCTTCAATCCCTTAAAACCACCGTCATTAACTTCTGACATGACAAGGCACTGAGCCTTTCGTGGGGATGATGGATCTGGTGCCGGAGAACACTTGAGCATTTTAATTGATCCGCCAGCTGGTGGCCCCATGATGTAATCCGTGACAGTCATGGTAGACGGGCGGACTTCCATTCCCGCTTTTTCGCCTTTGCTATCCCAGTTGATAATGACAGTACCTACGAGAGACATAAGTTGTTCTGCCAGTTTATAACCGGATAACTCCGTTACCCCTCCGATGTTCATCGTTCCCTTATCAATATCCATGAACGACATATAGAAGAGGTTACCACTGAATTTTTCAGCGAACTCTTCGGGATCCTTTGCTTTAACCTGAGAAGTGACAGCTTCAGGTGACTTTGTCATCGATGAGCCAAAATCAGGAATAAGACCATTAATCGATCCCAGAATTGAGGCTGGTCCAGAGCTAACTGAGTTAGCGAACTGGCTTGGCGTACCCACGTTTTCAGAAAGGAAAGAGTAAGTTGCATTGCATGAATCTTTCGCAAATTTATTTAGCGCTTGCAGTTTGTTTTGGATGTCATTAATCGTTGCAGCACAGTCAGCACAAATAGCTGAAACAGCAACGTTAAAAGCATAGATAGCCGCACCCTGGGCAATACCACGGGCCACCTGCACAAGCTGGTCCCCGTTGATCATGCTGAAGGACCCAAGAAAAACGTCAATACCGTTACAACCGACAGAAGCTTTTGGAAACGACATGGAAACAAGGTTGGTATTAACGTTTGTTGTTCGGTAAGACATTGACCCGCCAACTATGCCTGTACGGGTTGCTGTGGAAAAGGTGGCCGGGCTGGTAGACGTCATCATGCCATTGAAAATGTTACGCATTGCGTTGTCTGCATTTGCAGTCGGGGCTAAAATTGCAGCACAAACAGAAAGAGACAAAAGTAACTTTTTGAAGTTGAAAACGGCATTACTGCGCATAAGTGCCTCCAAAACTGCCGCCAGCATTGAGATAATTGACCGGATCGGCCGTAGGCATGTCATAGCCTTCGAGTTTTTGGTCCATTATTTTTTGAAGTAGGAATGGGTCTGATTCCATTTCGGATTTATTAACGGTAATAACGCCATCATCGCCGATGGTATATTGCCTTTTAATATCTAGAGTTGACTGGAACGAAGCGTCATCGATCAGATTCATGCCCTTCGCGGCAAGTATAATAGTGTTCTTTAATTCATCAGCGGAGATCATGCCTTCACTAATGCGCTGAGCTGATGTCCCATCCTTTGAAACCAGGAAAATTGTAGGTACCTCTCGAATTTTAAATTGATCAATAATTTGTGCGTTGGGGATGTTAAAATCCTGAAAAAGGCCATTATGCAATGGCCTTCCATCCATACTGATTGGAAGAATATCTACCGAATAATAGTTCTGCATAAATTGAAGTATTTGGCTTTCTTCGTGGCAAAACTGGCAAGTACTCTGGAAAAAGAAAAATAAACCTGACTTAGTAAAGATATCTTTCATTACCGTTTGCTGATTTTTTTCAACAACAGTGCGGTGAGCATCCAGTGCCACCTTTTCCACTGGTTGCCTGCGTTTTTCAGACATCATCGGGTTTTTAAGAAAATAATCTTTTGATTTGTCAGAAAAACGCGTACTGATATCCAGCATTAACCTTTGCGCCGTGTAATAACGTGATAGATTTTCTGCGGTAGGGTTATCCATTGCCTGCGTTAACAGTCGAGGCATATTCTCTTTTAGCCATTTTGAATTTAAATCTACCATTTCCTCTTTTGAAGGCGAGCTAGCAGCACCGGTTGGTGGCAAAACCTCTTCTTCTTCAGCTTCGCTTTTTTTAGCAGGATCGTCATACCAGAAGAAACCCTTCTTATAAGCCTGGCCAGATACAAAGGGCGTATCTTTTATTAGGGGTTGCTCAGGGCTGGCGTGGGCACCAGTAATTACCAAAGACATAAGCAAAACCATCTTTGAAGGCGCTAATGCAATACGAGTCATAGACCGTTCTCCTTTTCTGATGCGGTTATGATGGCATACAAAAAAAAGGTTAGAGCTCGTATAGCATGGTCGTTTTTATGTTGAAAAGGACGGAAAAGGAGTGCTGACTAAGAAGATAGTCTCGGTGATGGAAAGATCATCCATCTTGCACGTTGTCAAAAATCCGGTGTAACAAAAACATGGTTTTATCGAATATCTAAAAGCAAATATTGCTTTGAAAACAGGTGTATTTAGAGCTGAAAAAAATCATCACAAGTAATGCTGTTTCTATATTTCAAAAAAGGAATAGCTAAGGATCAAAGAAGCGAACTTAGACAAGAATATAAAATATATTAATTGAAAGCGATTAAGAAGTCGTCATGCATAGAAGGTTTTGAGAACCTAAGTAGTTTTACGTTTTCAACAGAAAAAAAGGTGCACATTTTTGGAACGAAGAAAAACTGAATAAAGAAAAATCAAATTATATCTTTACTTGTCAAGAGTTGATATTTAAGTTGTAACTAATATTTGATTGTAAAGCAAACAACAGAATTTGACTTAAGTCAATATTTAGATTCAGACAAGGCAAGTTTCGCGATATCTTTTTTAAATTTAATCTAATTCTTCTTGAGAATACCTCTCTATGGCTGAAGCAGTTGAAGATAATCTGCAACGTGGACAATGAGCATCATTTGTCACTGGCACAATGTATGGGCGTTTACATTTTTCGCAGGCACCTAGTTCTTCAATTTCTTTCATAGAAGTAAGGATTTCTATTATTTTATTAACTTCCGGTGCGCATACAAAGTATCCCAGATTATGAAGGACACTCATTATTCGGTTGAAGTCAATTTGCCGAAAACTCGCTTCCGGATTTATTGGATCAAAACCAAAATAGTTAACTGCGACATCAATAACAGCAGAAAAGGCTCGGCGGTTATCTGTGCGTTTGCTCCAGCCCCGGATACCTTTTTTGAGTTTTGTTTTTGCACCAGGCTCAAAATCGATATTTTCAGCAACATGATTACCGTACAAAATTCGTATTGTATTTTTATTTGCCCCAAGCGACATAGTTCTTGCTGCTCGCAATAGAGCATTAGCTTTTGTTTGATCGACCTTTGCCATATCAATAATCCTTTAACATAACTTTATTTGTTAAAGTGTTGAACACATCCTGACGGTGACTGGTGAACATAGTGTCATAACGTAATAGTTCCATCAAATCATCACTAACTTTTCCTAACCGGATGTCAGCAGACAATTCATAAGCCCAGGCAAAAACTTTCGTTTTAAGTGAAACACTCTCTTCAATATGCCCTTGTGAGAAAGCAATTGTACGTGGGAAAAGAACGACATCGTTAATTGTTTTTAACGATGAATAACCAATGTCTTTAATAGCATCAGCTGTAGTTGGTTTTAAACCAAAGAAAATACTTACAAACTCTGGTGCGAGCATTGAGATAAAGAACACCTGCATAAAGTAGTCATTCTGTATATCAACACATTTAGAACGCAACTCATGAATCTTCTTGGGATTATAGATATCCACTGTACCATTCAGAAAAGTCACTTTTTCACCGGCATCGTAAATACCATAGTCAATATCATTTGTATCATATTCACGAATTACATTGGAATCACCGTCCAAGACCGCAGAAAAAAACCTCTCCCATGTAATTTCCTTTCCGAGTGTACGCGGAACCAAAAAACTACCTGGACGTGTTTCCACTTCAAAAGCTAAATCAGCGGCTGTACTAAATCCTTTCCCAAATAGGCGACGCTGGAGAAGAGGAGTCCCAGTTTGATATGCAGAAGATCCATGCACAGGCAATAACATTAAAAATGCACGGTAACTACGAATAAGCGAAATCTCAGTGCGGAAAAGTTTACCGAGTAAGCTACGAGTTAAATTATCAGATTCTGACATGTGCTGATTGTCCTTGCGCCATTACAATTGTTCAAATCTTCAACATGGATTTTTTGTTAGGTGTTCGGTAGGGTGAAAAGTAACTTTTAGTATTTTCTTAAGGCTTGAATAAGCCTTAAATCTATCCCTTCAACCACACCGCTTACTTGTAACACTTTTTAACCAAACTAACCAGAATTTTATCAAAAATTCCTGCGCATGCTAACGAAATGTGAAGCGATTAAAAAAAAACCTAAATCCAGCCCCTCCCAACGTTGGATTAGAATAACGACGTCTTTCACTGACCGTCATAAACTGACATTTTTACTTTTCATCAACCTCATGCTTACATAGGATCACTAAACAAAGAAAAGTGACCCTATGAATGCCTCACATAGGGTCACTTATGTTTGAAAAGTGACCCTATGTAATGTCGTCATAGGGTCACTTTTTATAAAAGTGTCACTATGGACAAAGTTCCATAGGGTCATTTTTTTTGGAAAAGTGGCACTAGATATATGTATAACTTTAATAGAGCAATGCACATTATCAAAAGCAATAATCCACAATGGTCATTCTGTCAAAAGTAACTTTAGGGGGTAGCGATGGAAGTGAGGCTAAACTCGCTGTTACTGTTTCTGAAGGCCCCTCCCGAATGGGGGAAACAGCGAGTGCATTACATCTGTTCAATTCCCTCATCAAAGAGCATTCAAAAATCTTCTGTTCGTGAAAAAAAACGGAAATTTCCTCCGGTATAGTAATTTCACATCAGGAGGCGTCATGAGTAATTCAAATCTTATAAGTTCTATAGAGCTAACACGTAAAAATTTACGTGCTCAGATTGAAGGTTTGCGTGTTGAGGCTGAAGATCTCATTACAAAATACTGGATCAAGTGGAAGGAACGAAACCACCAAGAGATTAACCTTACCCGACATAGCAAAGTTCCAAAGAGGGAGTACCTGGGTTCTTACGCACCAAAAGTTGAGCTAATTGGTAATGCCAGAAAAGTAACGATCACTTGGCATCAGTTCAGCCCTTATAAAACAAGAGCGCCTAGCCACATGTCAAAACGGGTGCAACCAATGAAAAGTGGAAAATATTCTAAGAACTGTTTTGTAAACCATGCCAGCTGGGAATACGAAATGATTTCTGAAACGGAAGCATTGCTGGAGCCTTACAGAGAAATGCTTGAGCTCTATCATTCAGCATATATCGAACTTGGACGAAAAATCCGTCAATACTCAAAAACTAAGGTGGCACAATGAACGACGCAATTATCACGGACAATGAGCGTATTAACATTGAACCAAAAGATGTAATGGTAAAAGGTTCAAATAAAAAGCAAGGCGTAAACGCTCAAACTTCTACTCAACGTAGACCAGAGCACCAGGGTATGGCCAAAGTTATTATTAACCCCGGCACCCCAGACTTTAACCGGTTTTTAACTGCCAGAAATGGAGCAGTCATCAGAGGTTTTGATGATGTGAGTATCGCTATTTCCTCTCTCTTTAAAACGGTTGATGCAGTTAAACATCCTGACCTTGTTCAGGCTATTCAGGATTGGTTCAACGAGCTGCATGAAGAAAACAATAAGATGAAAGAAAATCTTGTTGCTTATATTAAGTCAATTGAGTTCGACAAGAATGACTCATTCATGTCATCAACTCAGTTTGTACCTTTCAGTTTTGAACCAGTACAACTCAACTTCAATAACCACAACACCATGAGGTTTTACAAGTACATCTTCGAGATGAACCAGCTCATGAACACAATGTATGAGTACAACTCATTGGGTTTACTGGCTGTAAGCGACTATCCGGTTATGTCTCACAACATTATAAAGAGTATTAATTTATATGTTGAGAATGTGAAAAAGACTCTGAATGTTTCTCGCCGTAAGGATGGGCCATACAGTCCAGCAGAGTTCATCACCAAAGTAATGCAATATAAAAGTGTGCAGGCATACATTGCAGCCGAACTGTCAGGCAAACGTCGATAAGGTATGATGATGAATTTCAGGGCGCTGTATTTATGTATTAAACGGATTTTGGGGATATTCTCATCTCAGGAGAATGATGCAACCTCTGTAATGATTGAGGATATATCAAGCCTCTCTCCTTTTGCGCAGATTCTAGGAGATCAGAAGTACACTGTTCCTGATCATCCAAATCCAGAAGTCCTGAAATTCATCGAGTATCCAACTCGTCCGACGGGCATACAGACATTTAATGAACAGTCAATCCTGTCTCTGTATCGGGAAAAGCTGCACTCAATTTCAATGATGTTAGCTATCAGCGATAGCGACATCAGGGACGATGCATATACATTTACTAATTTAGTTTTAAAGCCCTTGGTTGAATATGTTCGCTGGATACATCTTTTGCCAGCTTCCGAAAATCATCATCATAATGGTATTGGTGGGTTACTTTCTCACAGCCTGGAAGTGGCCATACTCTCTTTAAAAAATGCGCATCACTCAGAACTGAGACCAATCGGATATCAAGATGAAGAAGTAGTCCGTAGAAAAGTATATCTCTATGCTGCGTTTATCTGTGGTTTAGTCCATGATGCCGGAAAGGTTTACGATCTCGACATTGTAAGCCTGAATTTAGCTAGTCCGATCATTTGGACGCCAAGCTCACAAAGTCTTCTTGACTGGGCACGTGAAAATGACGTGGTTGAATACGAAATCCACTGGCGAAAGCGTATTCATAATCAACATAATATCTGGTCCAGCGTTTTCCTTGAGCGAATCCTAAACCCGGTATGTCTTGCATTTTTGGATCGGGTAAATAAAGAACGTGTTTATTCAAAAATGATCACCGCCCTAAACGTTTATACTGATGGGAATGACTTTTTGTCTAAATGCGTGAGGACCGCTGATTTCTATTCTACTGGTACAGACCTTAATGTTTTACGTGACCCTATCATGGGTCTGCGTTCTAATGATGCAGCAGCAAGGGCCATTAGTACCATCAAGCACAACTTTACCAGTATCAATATCAACAATTACAATGCTAAGCCTATGCACATCATTATCGTAAATGGTGAGGTATACCTTAACGAGAACGCATTCCTTGATTTTGTTCTCAATGATTTCGAATTACATAAATATAACTTCCCTCAGGGAGAGGCTGGTAAGACCGTATTGGTAGAATCCCTAGTTCAACGTGGTTACGTCGAGCCCTATGATGATGAGCGTGTCGTTCACTACTTCATTCCGGGTATCTATTCGGAAAACGAAATATCAAACATCTTTAGAAATGGGATAGGGAAACTAGAATTCTATAACCTTCTTAAGCTAAGGTGGATTGGTTTAATCTTTGATTCTTATAAAATCCCTGACTCAGTGCCGGGTCTTTTTAGCGTTAATGCCAATAAAGACTTTATTTACATTGACGAGCAAAAAACAGTTACTGAATACAGAAGACCAGTGCCCGGTCGGGACGTTATAACTAAAATTACTGATACTGTTGAGACGGCTGTTCTTAAGGTTAATGATTTAGGCCGCTCCTCTGCCTCTATTGATGTTGATATACATTCTAAGAAAAATGAAGGCTCATCCGACGATTTTGAGAAGAAAGCCGAAAGTGATAATGAAATTGATAATGACACGCAGATAGTTAAATCTGAGGGTGAGGAAGCAGCTGATCCTGTCATTCCTGATATAGAAGAAAGTGAAGATGAATCGGCAAAGGACACGGAATCCCATGTCCTGGTCAACCAACTTCATGAACTCCTTTTAAGCGCTCCACTTTCCAATGACTATATAGTGTGTGTTGATGCTGTCCCCTACCTCAACATAGATACCACTATGGCATTGCTGCCGGGATTAGATGAAAAAGCATTCAGTGAAGAGCCCTATTTCCAACTGACATTCAGAGAAGGCTCTCTCGATGGAATGTGGATAGTAAGGGACATTGACGATCTGCGTTTAGTCCAGCTCGGCGATAACTGCGCCGGGTTCCAGCTCACCTATCATGAGCCAAGAAGGCCAACAACTTTAAAGTCACTTTTCAATACTTCTATGTATCAGGCATTAGTGATTAATGATGAGTCTTCTGTTGAAAACTCTGCCCCACGTCCAAAGCAAACGCTTGAGCTGCCTCCCCCACGTGTAAATGCAGTCGAAGAACATTCTGGCGACGTGGAATATCATGGAACCGATAGTGCATCCGCGACTGGTCCGCTGAAAACTGAGGCTGTGGAATATGAACATTATCAACATCTTTTTGAGAAAGAAGATGAAGAGCATGAGATCATTGATTATACCGATTTCTCACAGCTTAGTGTTTCTCGGCCAGAAGTCGGTAGTTGTGCAACAAGCTCTTCGGTCCATAATGAAAAGCTTCTCTCCGAGCCGTCAGAATTACCAGAACTTAACCGAGAACAGAACGCTGATCCCCAGGGTACGAATGAACGCTCTATGGATGTTTCTGTAGGACAAGAAAACTCAGAACCAGATACTGAGGGTAACTGCCCACCACCAGCTGAAGTTGTGTATTCCCAGACCGAAGCAGCCGCAACCAGTGTGATGGCAAGTGAAGAGCCCGCCTTACCTCCTGTACTTGAAGAATCAAATGGAGAGCATGCGCCCACAGACGCTAAGGGGCATCATCTTTCGCCAGCACTGGCCAGACTGTTCGCCCCAACAGCACCGGTAGAAAAACAAAATCCCAAGCGCAACCGGAATAAATCATCGGACAAAGCAGAAGTACAAAAACCAGCATCACCTGTTTCTGGTCACAATCTGAACAGTAAAGTCTTTGCATCTACTGAATCAGACCAAAATGGTGAATTCTCGCTTATAAGCGAAGGTGACGTTACAGAGCTTGAATTTGTAGAAATTGCGTTAGTACTGCATCAAATTCTGTCCAAAATGGAGGTGGCGTTTAAAAGAAAGCGCAAAAACAGATTTATGGTAAGTACTCCTAATACTCTCTATCTGACCCAATCTTGCGTGGAAAAATTTGGGTCGCAGTTAGAGGCTCAAGATCTTTTCAATAAGCTTCCTCAGTACCTCGTTAATTCTGGTGCTGTGATCAATACAAAATGCCATGCATTTAACATGCCTACTTTGCTGGCCGCATCAGACCGGGCGAAAGTGGACATTGAACGAATTATCAATAACCTGAAAGAGGCTGGGAACCTATAATGTCAGATTCGAAGAGGACTAACCTCCATGCACAAGAGAATTTTTATCGGCCTATTCTTGAGTATCGTAGTGCCTCAATACTTTTGATTTGTTCGGTTTCTATGCTTTATATGGGACTTTCTTCAGACGGACTGGACATCGCCCCAATAGTTCTGTTCACCTCAATATTGCTTTTTTTGCTGTGCCTTTATCGTTGCAAAACAGCAGCGCCATTTTTGATGGCTCATTGGCGTGTATTCAAGCGACATTTCATGTTCGTTAGTCTTGATTCACTGCGTGTAATTAACAAAAGTAACTTTTTCTCCAATGAGCGAAAGTATCGTCAACTGGTTCAGGATTATCAAAATAAAAATAAGGATATACCCGAGCGAAAGTCCTATTTTTGTGATGGGTTTGAGTGGGGTCCGGAACATGCGGATCGGGCATATCAAATAGCTAACCTCTCCAGTGATAAACGTGAGATCGAGTTGCCATTCGTCTTCAACCCAATTAAGAGACATTTTGACGCAATGGCTCGTAAGATGGGCGGCAGCAATGCAATTTTTGCTGTGGAACGTAGGGAACCCATATTTGTAACTGAAGACAATTGGTTTGGTCATACTCTGATAACCGGAAACGTGGGTACCGGGAAAACGGTGCTACAGCGTTTACTAAGCATTAGCATGCTTCATCTTGGTCATGTTGTTGTTGTCATAGATCCAAAGAACGATGCAGAGTGGCGAGAATCTCTAATGGAAGAGGCTAAGACCCTCGGTCTTCCTTTCTATAAATTTCATCCTGGCCAGCCAGCATCTTCGGTCTGTATTGATGTCTGCAACACCTATACTAATGTTTCTGACCTAACATCTCGTCTTTTGAGCTTGGTGACAGTTCCCGGTGAGGTTAACCCATTCGTTCAGTATGCCAAGGCTCTCGTTTCCAATGTGATTTCCGGGCTTTCTTACATAGAGAAAAAGCCTTCTATTTATCTGATTCACAAGAACATGAAAAGCCACATGTCTATTGTGAATCTTACAGTCAAGGTAATGGAGTCATGTTACGCGAGATATTATGGTTACGATGTCTGGACCGAAAAAGTTAAGTACGTCGCTAACGATACCTTGCCGGTACGTTTCAAGCGTCTCGCTGAATGGTTTACGGCTCATTTCATGAATTACGAGGGGTCCGAACAAATAGACTGGTTAGATACTGTTTCCCAGCTTATTGATTACTCAATGTCCGACCCAGAGCATATGGCTAAAATGACCGCAGGTATTATGCCTGTTTTCGATATGCTCATTGAAAAACCTTTAAATGAGCTTTTATCTCCTAACCCGAACTCAGTATCATCAAGAGAAATTGTAACAAGCGAAGGGATGTTCAGCACTGGCGGGGTGCTATACATTTCGCTTGATGGCCTTTCAAACCCCGATACAGCAGCTGCTATTTCTCAATTAATAATGTCAGATCTGACCTCCTGTGCCGGTAGTCGCTACAACGCTCAAGATGGTGATATGTCAGCTAATTCCAGGATAAGTATTTTTGTTGATGAGGCACACTCAGCCATTAACAACCCTATGATTAACCTTCTGGCGCAGGGTCGTGCAGCGAAAATTGCACTGTTTATTTGCACCCAAACCATCTCCGACTTTATTGCTGCGGCAAGTGTTGAAACTGCCAATCGAATTACGGGGCTCTGCAACAATTATATAAGCTTGCGAGTCAACGATACTCCTACTCAGACGCTTGTTGTAGAGAACTTTGGTAAGAGTGCGATAAGCACAAATATGGTCACTTATACGACCGGTTCAGAAACATCTTTGCCGCATAATAACTTCTCAGGTTCAATCTCAGAAAGAAAGCAGACAACTTTAGAAGAGAGTATTCCAAAGGATCTCTTGGGTCAGGTCCCTATGTTTCACATAGTTGCCAGGCTTCAAGATGGCAGGAAGGTTGTAGGCCAAATCCCTATTGCTGTTGCTGAGAAACAAATGAAGCCAAACACAACTCTGTCGGAAATGCTTTTCAAGAAGGCCGGAAAAGTTACTTTGCGTCAAAATCTCGATATCAAAAATCTTAATAAATTTCTAAGGAAGTTGCATTGATGGATGAAAAAATTGTCCTGACGCGCCAGCAAATTTTAAGCTCTGCACTAAAAGTCAGCAAATGTCGCTCGCTCGTAAAAAGGCGCTTTCAGTCTTTGGGTTTAAAGTACGCAGATTCTCAGGAAGTTCGAGATCGGCTAACTATGATAGAAAAAAACGCGTTTCATCATTTGGGAAAATTTTGTCAGAGCAACGATATCGATTCCCTATTCTCCATGGCAAATACCCTGTCTGAGCTTTTCCTTTTAAAGGGAGAGTTGATCACGACTGATCCCTTTGGGGACCGTGAAACCAGCTACTGGTCGGTACCACAAGGATCATGCCATGAATGGATTCAATCACTGACCACCAGCGAAGGTCCTGAACGTAAATTCGTTAGTTTCCGTATTTCTTTCGATAACAATGACGTACGGTGTGATCTTGTAAAAAAGAATGCCCGTATGCTTGGTTGTTATCTTTTGCCTTATTTCGTCGATTTAACACGCACGGTGGGCGCATTCATTAATTTGCCAGGTAGTGTCTCTTTTAAACAAGTACAGCGCATCAAACCCCAGATTCATCCAGAAACAACACATAGTCATATAGTTACTATTGAGGACTCTCCCTTTCTTTCTCGGTTAAAATTTAAAATCATTACTGCCATAGATCAGCTTCCTGACCCTAATGGCCTTTATACAAACACCTTTAACA
The DNA here is from genome assembly GCF_020224095.1 of Enterobacter sp. CCUG 70166. Classification (NCBI taxonomy): domain Bacteria; kingdom Pseudomonadati; phylum Pseudomonadota; class Gammaproteobacteria; order Enterobacterales; family Enterobacteriaceae; genus Enterobacter; species Enterobacter sp. CCUG 70166. The sequence goes on along the minus strand of NZ_NRIQ01000060.1, from coordinate 20,702 downwards.
GCATTATTGACCGTGCACTGCTGACTCATCTCAAAACCGAACAGGAAAAAATAGATAGTCCAAGAGTCTGCAAAAATGTGATTTCGGCTTTTGCCGACTCAACTCTTTCTCTGCCGGTGTTTAACATCGGCCTAAACGAGCAGTACAGATACTGGACGCCGTGGGGCATCAACTTTATAGAATTTTCCCGCCAGGCCGCAAAAGCAAGGACCGCTGTATTTGTTCCTGATGTGGGACAGATCGAGTGGAAAAGCGCAGAGCATAAAGAACTGGCGGAGTTAAGCCTCATCGACCAAATCATACCTAAACAGTACCACTGGCTCCTGGGTATCCCGACGATGTGGCGTAACAACTATTGCAATCACGATCAGAGGCTAGCTCTTTTTCGTGAATGGAGGGAAAGCAATGGCTGCGGATAATACAAGCAGGGCAGCAGTGCTCAGAACAATGCTTTTTTTTGGCATGGTCATTTATTTTGGTTACAGCTTGGCTTTCCAGAATACTGAGGAGCTCAAATATCAGATTACTCAGGAGGTTAATGCAAGCCGGTCCATCATATCAAATGACCGTTGGAAGTCTGTCATTGCAAATAGTGAAGCGACTTTAAATTGGTTGGTACATGACTATAAGTTAATTGACTATCTGAATACTATTCTGATCCCTGACACCAAAAAACCAGCCAGAGGTATTAACATTGTTGCTGAAAAATTTACCTCTATTAATTACACTATGGCCAAAAACATACCCCTCTTACTTTATCAGTCCATTTTCCGGTGGAACTTAATCCTGGGGTGGCTAATCGTTTTTCTGCCCTATCTATTTGCCATGCTAGCAGATGGAATGTACCAGTGGAAATTGAAGAGGTACGTATTTGGTAAGGTTACAGTTCAGTTTTATCGTATTTGGTTTCGAGCATTTTGGGTGATCAGTGCTTTAACGATGGTCTACCTGGTCATGCCAAATATGTCACTATTTAACAATATCGCTCAACTTTTCCCACCAGTCGCTTTATTGATACTGGGAATTGCATTGAATCGCTTGTGGTCTAACTTTCAAAAACTCATGTAAAGGTGGTCAGATGTTAAGCAGTAAAAAAAGGAAGTCCCCTACAAATATCAAAGAATCGCTCAATGATAACGCTGACCGTTTTTATAAGATGTTTCGCATTCATACCACGGCAAAAGTTGCTATGTCGCTAATTGCCATGACCGCTGTAGGGTTTTCTTTCTACAATCTTTACGAACAATGGCAGGACGCTGAAGGGAAGAAAGACCATATAGCTGTAATACGGATTTCTGGCGAGATGGGTACCGGCTCGGAAACGGGCGATGGAACAGTGATCGCAACAGCTCTTGCCAAAGCTTACAATAATCCCCATGCCAAAGCAGTTATTATCGAGGCAGAGTCAGGTGGTGGTGGTCCCTCTGACGCCATCATTATTTACCGCCAGATAAACGCGCTTAAAAACCACCAGCCACAGATTGAACGCGTATCAGATGCCGGTGGCTCTCTTTCATCTGTAGCCGCTGACAAGAGTAACAAAACCGGGAGCACAGAACGTGGCGATGAAGCACGGTCGAAGCAAAACTCCCTCGAAGTACTCTCCAGCGGTACCGGTCGTTTTTTCTCTGATATCGCAGACTCATATAAACCAATCATCGTTAGTGTGAAAGGCATATGCGCATCCGCATGCTATTACGCGGTATCGCCCGCTGATGCAATTTATGCCGACAGTAATGCCCTGATCGGTTCTATCGGTGTGCGTATGGACCACTGGAATCTGTCAGAGATCATGAGCACAGTAGGCGTCAAGAATGAGCCCCTTACGGCCGGTGAGTTCAAAGATGCTCTTGACCCCTTCCACCCATTGTCCGATTCAACGAGGGAGTTCATGCAGAAGGAGATCCTGAACACGATGCATGAAAAATTTATAACTGATGTTGAACTTGGACGGGGTAAAAAGCTTCTCTCGCGTCATGATGCCGATGCTGTTTCTCTCTATTCAGGCCGTGTATGGCCAACACCTCAGGCAGTTAAGTACGGCCTGGTGGATGGAGATCTTACGTCAGTAGAGATCCGTACACGTCTTTCAAAAATGTACTCCACTGACACGTTCAAAAACTACAATGAGCCTCATCGTAATCTCCGTTCTGCACTCGGCATGCTGATGAGCCTGTCTTCAAATATTGAGAGCCTTACCGGTACCACTACCCGCTTAGTAGAATCTGTTAATGCCACCAGCTACCCCTCTGTGAGGTAACATGGATGCTTTCAATCTGCTGTGGAGCATTACGGGGGTAGCTTTCATTATCCTTATTTTCGTCGTGTTGCTGTGTCTGTTGGGATTTATGACCTCTGCCATAGCGGAACGGCGGACTGCAAAGGCAATTGAATCTGGGCTTCCTGAAGAAGCTCAGGGGCTACTTAGTGATCTCACCTTTCAGTTGTCGGCTCATAGCACTACGCAGGTTGATCACATTCTCGTAGCCCCACATGGTATATACGTCATAGAGCAGAAAAACTACGTAGGCAAGCTCTACGGTACTCTGGAGGAAAGCCACTGGCGGAAATGGACTCAGTCCCGAACCCTCAAGTTGCAGAACCCGTTTAAGCAAAACCAGGGGCACATCAGGGCTATTCAGTCTGCTCTTAAGGCTAGAGAACTGGAATGTATCAATGTCGTCATCATAAACGGACGTTGTAAGTTTGATGGCATCAAGCCGGAATGGTTATGTATGGGGATGGACGATTTTATCCATAAAGTCAAACAACGACGAGGGCTACGGTTGTTCACACCGGAGTCTGTTCAGCACATCTGTTCGGTGTTGAAGTCAACAAGGAAGTCGCCAGGGCTCTATACGGACCTTACTCATATTCATAACATAACGACAAAGTACAAAGCCCCGATGAAATTCGAGCAACGAGTAACATACATTCTGCTCAACTTTATCCATTATCTGTGGGCAAGTCTGTTCACTAAGCAGAAGCCTTAGCGCTCTATCATTGGTAAGGCTGTAAAATGTCTGCAAAAGGCCCCATCGGTAAATTGTTGGGGCTTTTTCTTTGCGTAGTTCTGATACGGTTTATCCTGTGGAGCATTATGGCCACCAGCCAGCTGGTGACTGGCCAACGCTTTGTATGACGTAGCCTACTCAGGGCAGGCTATTTTAGAGGGACCGATTTTTATCCGGGCTAATTTAGAAAGAGATAATTTGAACTTAGGCGGGCTGACCACCAGCAGAGAGGTAAATCACTAGCCGGTGATATTGACAGAAGTCGTCAGGGGTTTAACGCCGGAATATTTTGCCAGGCCTCCTGCAAGGTCTGCAAGACTTCTACAAGTGATAGTGACGGCCACAGGACTGTTTCCGTCATTATCACTCCAGGTGGCTCGCACTCTACTGGTACCAGAATTAAAACAACACGAGTTCCTTTTACCTGGTAGGCAAGGTTTACTGCCGGTTGGCGGTAGGAGGCCAGTACACCCTCACCATATTGAGCAGGGTTACTTGCCCAGTTCCGCACCATTGCATACACCTGAGGCATATACCGACTATCCAGATCCCCTTTGGGCCGTCTGAACGGCACGATTTCTTCTGAGCGGTAGGTGGTCGTTGTTGTATTGGTTGTCATCTTTGTCACCTCCCCTGTTCGTCCATTTAGAGTTTTAAGCTGCTTTACACATCACACTCAACTGATTATTTAAGCTGGTCATCGTCTCTGGCCAGCATAGCCCAACCATTCGCCTGGTTTTCGCGGGAGTAAGGATTCATTTCAAAATAACTATCTACCGCGTCGCTGTCCGCAACAGAACTGTTGTTAGCTCTCTTTGAACCCTGAACCACTACAGCATCAACCTCTGCGGCTTTCCCGTTGCGCTGTACCAGGATTTTAACCGTATTGGGCTTACGTCTTGCGAGCAGTTTGTTGGCGATAAAAAGCACAACAATCCAGGCCAAAAGCACGTATAAAAATGTATTCATAATGCCCTCCTTTGTATGTGATTATTATACCTGCTTCCATTGCAGGCCAAACAGGTTCGGTGCATGAAAAATAGACTTCTCTCCGGCGTATAGCAATCTACTTACTGATCTGTTTTCGTATCAAACTGTATGGCATAACCGAGGGGCGTACGTGGTGAGTCAGAAAGTTACTTTTCCGTAATAGTTAATTTCAGATCCTTCTTCCAGTTACGCTTCAGTATAAAACCGATACCCTCTAATTCAGCATCCTTCACGTTTAATACGCTTCACTTTAAGGCAGGGCTTTTCGGTTGAAATGAATTCTTTTTCCGGTTGCTGGACATGGGTTTCATCCTGATAGTTAAAGTTGCAGGCTATCAGTCACCACCACCACCTCCGTCACCTCCTCCACCGCCACCATCACAACCACCAGCTATGCTATTTTCACCATTACAATCACCTCCGAGGGGGTTCAAATGGCTGCTCCCCTGTAGATGGTGTCCTTGCCAGATCGAACCCGAACCAGCGCCTCCTGAGCGTCTTTGCTTGCCCTGAGGCAATTGTGCAGGCTCACCAGCACCGGCGGTACCAAAAATGTCCCGGGCAATTTTATAAAGAAGGTAAAAAGGTACGCCCAGCATCATAAAAAAGATTACTGAAAATATTACACGTTCCATTGATGATCTCCTGTCTTGTGAGAGACCAGTTATATCAGGGTGATTCAGTATTTCCGTTTAGAAAAGAGTACTAATTTGGCCCTGTTCGCTCTTAATTTGCCATCCGGGAAAAAGTCATAGGGATAGGCCTGCCAGAGTCAATAACTTCCAGTGATCTGGAGGAGACCCCGGCTCTCTGAGCCCTCATGGATGGTACGGCTTTACCCCTTGTAAACAGATTCACGTTCCGCAGGACAAACATCGACTACTGACGTCTCATATTTGCTGACGCTAATCCGACGTCTCATTGCCGTCTGCTTGTTTTCTTTAAAGGGTGTATTAGACGAATATCAAATCGGAATGGTAGGGGATGTGTGGGCACCATGCCCGGCCCTCTTTGAGCATCTGAGAGATTGGAGACCTAGCCGGGTAAGATAGCTACTTTCTTACGGGTTACCCTTCAAATCCAAAGACGAAACGGACGCTGCCGTTCTCCACGTGGAGACGCTTTACTTCTTCGACAAATTCCTGGATCACCTCTCCGGCGTTATCGGGTGGTATGGCTGACAAAATTTCTTCCGAAGTCAGCCATGAGTATGAATGTTCACCGAATAAATCATCATCTTCGGACGGTATATCATCAGGTAATCCGCGTAATGCGTGGATAAAAACTGCTGATGTGCTCGCCCTTTCACGATCTACATCAAATCCGAGCCAGGCAAAGTGGAGATATGATCGGTCCCCTTTATAATTGCTTGATAAATTAATCCATTTACCAGGCTTTTCTTCCCTTTGAAATCGCCAGCAGATATCAACGCCCATTAAGAAACTCCATTACTATCGTTCGTATGAGATAACTATCATTTCAGAATACTATGACTTCTTCCCGTATAGAACTAATCGCTCACGCCATTTAGCTACTTACTTTTTTTACGTACGCTTGCAGCGCAGTACCTTGAGAGAAGTAAGTAAGACTGGGCGAAGCCAACCGGTTCCGCCACCTCGCTCACCGGCTTTTAGGCGTAAGCACTGAAGTCAGCCTCCATGCTAACTGGCGAGCCTGCGAAAGTCAGACTCGTTGTTATAAAGCGGCATATCGTAAGCAGTGTCTGAAATGAACATTCGGATCTGCTCAAGCGTCATGCCACAATGAAAACGGGTTACGCTCACATTGGCCCGGGGGAAGTCAGCACAAAATGCATTCAAAACATTCTCATGGACAATACCAATGTTGATTAACGCAGCTGGCCCGTTGTCACGGAAAGATACGACACGGAATCCCCCATACCAGCCTGACTGGGAGAAAAATGAAAATGCACTCGTTGCCAGACCATTAGACAGGTCATAGCGCAATTTCCCGCTCAGAGACTGGCTGTCTCTGCTGTACACGCGATTAATGAAAATGCCGGGACCAACTTCTACCGGCTGCTTGTTGCTTGCTAAACACGGAAAGCCCACCAGCGAAACCTCCCTTTCTCCTAACCAGTTTACCTGATACCCGGCAGTGAGAAAGTCAGTCAGTTCTACGCCAGAAAGAGCATTAATGGCCGCAATATCGGTATCCAAAATATTTACGTTTTTCATATTCATCTCATCTATATTCTAAAGTGCGTTTTTTGTCTATCAGCCCGAGGATTGAAAATTTGAATATTTAATGTGACAGAAAAATACCTGTCACCTTTTCAAAAACTGCCTGCAATTGAATATCGAGAGAGTCCATTTTAAAATCCACCAGCTCAGCTTTATTATCGCAAACCGAATAAAAATAGGAGTCAAATGCGTCTGTATCTTCATCTTTAAAAATACGGAAGGAATTAATTTTATTATGCCCTTCAAATTCGGCATGAATACCATAGCGAACCGAGCCGTCATCGAACTGAACAACCCGTCGTACAGAATTAATCCGGACGTACTGTTTTAAGGCCCTCGCGAAATCGGCATTTAACGCCAACGCTCGTAAGATTGAATCAGCGGTTTCATTCTGCTTTTTACGATCATATTCAAACATCCCACAGCCGGTGTTACGAAAGACCGGCTGAAGAGCATTAACCAGGTTGAAGGAATCCACGTTTCTGTCGTTTCTGTACATGAGATATCTCCTGCCCCTCCGCTATACGAAGGGGCTTGATAGGGTTACTGCCAGGCTGCGATCACTTCTTCGCACTGGAAATGAGATAAGCACTGCTGGAGTAAAAGGGCCAGCACCGCTGTGTTAGGGACGCGATTGTTACACCACGCGTTGAATAGCAGCTGCCATGGACCGGCATAATACCCGGCCAGTTTCTTTTTTTGTTTATCTGTGCAGCAGCTGGAAATGGCCTGCTGATAAAGGCTTTCATTCTCGGCACCAGAGCGTTGTTGCAGTGCCTGATAAATATAGGAGTAGACAGAATCGGAGCAATTAGATGCATAGGCCAGATTGGTTTTCATAATACCTCCTGTGTTTTTGGGTATTATATAAAACTCCGACCTACTGGCTAATAACCCACACTGTAATTTCTTTTAAAAACACAATAAATTTTCAAAATTGGACCAGTGTGGATTTAAGCGAGCAGTTTAAATCTTTATGAACTAGCTTTCAAAGAGGTTGGTTTTTCGGGAAGTTTTTTGCCAGACCAGCATGTTGGTTTTTTTTCTGTAGTGCAGATTAGCTGGTACCTGCCCCTTCTTACCTCTTTGAGCAATGACTGTTTGAAATATGGTAAGCCCAGTTCAAAAACCCAGTAACGACCGTCTGCAAAAACGACTGAATTTTCAACGCCATCCGAAGCCACCAAGGATGCATCATTAAGTAGACGTTCTTCATAATGAAATGGTAATGAAAATGTCAGATATAACGCACAAAGTACAAAGATTCCTGTGAGACTAACTGCCAGTGAACCACAATAACCAGAATAAACATTTAAATTTCTTTTGATAAATTTCTCATGCAAGATTACAAGCAGACAGAATACACAAGCTACCAGCCCAAATCCTACATGCAGATAAAACTGTCTTATTTCATCATTCCAGACGATGTTGTCCCATTTCGTGCTTAAGATTGAACCCAACAAGGAGATAATAAAAGCGGCAATTTGAGAACTGATAAAGTAGGAGAAAGCTGACTTTGAAGTTATTTTTTTCATAGAAACAGGAACCTCTTTACCTCGTTCCTGATCAGAGAAAAGACACAAAACGCACCATGCGCAAAAAACTGCAAGTCCAGATGCAATAATCTCGCGTAAAAACATATTAAACGTTTCCGATAATGAATAAGTAATTACCATATCCTCTCCGTAAGTCTACATATAATTCAGACGTGACAAATAATTAAAGGCATTGCTATTCTATCATTATGCATTGCGTTTAAAATCATTTCTAATTCAGCAGAGTAGCGATACAGGCATTTCGCTATCCTAAAATCTGGTAGCTTTCCATTTCCTTGCTGAGATAAATCAAAATAATTCTATTTATTGCCTATTCGGATGCTGCAAAACCTTATAAATCCGGATGTATATCACTTAACAGTGAACCATTCGGTGACTTGCTCTCCGTGAGGTCCACCGGGTTTATCCAGTAGGGAACATTCTGCTTTTACCGTTTACTGCATACGCGAGCAGGAATTCTGTTGCAGTTCTGCATTTGCCTGCTTTTCCAGTGCTGTCATAACCCGGCGGAGCATCGCCAGAGCCTGAACAGGCGAGCTCCCAAACTGCACTTTCACTTCATCCGTATCATGATCCTGAATCAGGTCGAGGATGTTCACTTCGATCCCTGCCCCGTTTTCATCTTTTGCCGTGCACTGAATACTTACCCGGGTCACCGAATCCGTCAGGACTGGCAGTGGGTTAGTCTTGTCTACGTTGATAAAAGCCTTCTTCATTGCCCTGTTTCCCCTTGTCCTGAAAAAGTTACCGACCCGTCCGGATGGAGGGGTCGGTCAGAAAATCATGCCTGTCCCTTATTCATCTTCTCAGCATGCTTACGCAGGTACTCTTTCAGGTCAGCATGAGCATTGATGATATCGTTCATTTCATCATTGGTCAGAACAAGCGTGTAAGTATCAGTGCTGACAGATTCACCTTCTTTAAGCTTGGCTTCTTCAGCAATACGTTCAAAAATCGGGATCGCGGTGTCGGCAATGACGGTCACGGTCTTTTTGTTCAGAACGCTGGACATGGATGGTGCTTTACCTGCCGGGTTCTGTTTAGGAGCGCTGTCCTTTGGAGCCGGAGCTGGTTCCTGTACCGGTGGCGTAACCAGCGTCTCTGTATTGCTTTCATCATTCAGTTGATCCGGTACCGGGGTGTTAACGGTAGCATTACCTGCCGGTTGCTCATCACCGGAGTTTTCCGGAGTCTGCGGATCTGCCATGCGCTCTTCTACCTTGGCAGCTTTGACGAATTTCAGCGTGTTTTTCGTCGCTTTACCATAGATGGAGATCGCCTTGTTGATGTTATCTACCGCATCCTCACCGCTGTACATATACTCGTCCAGCGCAACGTACATGCTCACCTGATCGCTCACAAGCATGGTCTGTAGTTCAGAAGGCAGGTCCAGTACGCGAACCATCTGGCGAAGATGCTGCTCTGATTTACCACGTTTTTTTGCCAGTTCCGCAAAGGTCTTAGGCTCTTCTTTATCTTCAACAAGACGCTTAATTGAAAGCGCTTCAGCTACGACAGACAGCGCCAGGTTGGAGTTGCCGGTCAGGGTGAAGAGTTCTGCTTTTGAAGCGCTACCGCGAAACTCTTCGCAGCGAATACGAGTAATGCGTTCACGCCCTTCTGCTTCCAGCTGGCGGTTTGCAATAGCGATGGAACGGATACGGCAAGCCCCCTGACGCAGTACAGGTACGCCATTAACCATCTGAACAACGATAGGCGTCACGCTGAACGGGTCTTCCATGTAGGCATCGGCCAGGCTGTTCAGGTGTTCCACAACGTGAGGCATTGAATAGTAGAGCTCGCCCATACCGGCCGTGCGGGTGTTAAAGCCTTCCTGCTCTACAACAACCGAAGGGTCAATGATAAGGCCGTTACCTTTACGGGCACCGTTACCAGTGCGTTCCAGGTAACCACGAAGGCTGATTTCGTTGCTGTTGTTTTTTACTTCAGTTTCGATTGCGGACATTTTTGTTCTCTCTTTTGGTTGGTTGTTTAACTGCGCTACAACACAACAATACCAGGTTCGACATTTTTTCTAATAGGTTGCACAGAAGAAAAAGTAACTTTTCTTAAAAAAAATTCCTGAGACAATACTACTCGATCCGTCCGTTTTAAATCTTCACAACAGTGGGCCGTTTTTACGTTTAAGCAAAATAGCTGGTTCAGAAGGTGAGTCGGAGAGAAAAGTTACTTTTCCGGTTGTCTGGGCCAGTGATGAGAGAGTGGCAGGACAGGAATGGCTAAACCGGTGCGGGTCTCTTGTAAGTCGCAGGGGATTGAGGAGATATAGAGGTAAACCGGTACGTTCAGTTTTTGGATTGAGCCGGGCTTTTGGCCCGGGCTTAAGGAAGCGGAAATTTGAACGAACTGGCAGGTAATGATTTATGCCGCCGACAGCTGGCCGTCAGTGCTTTGCTGTTCTGGTTTGACAGTTGGGGGATAACCGGCAGTTAGCCGCTGGCATTCCGCATCACAGAAAGCCCTGAGGTTGCTGAAGACGGACTCCATGAAATCAGCATGAGCATACGAGTCTACAGGACGTGTCTTGTTATCTTTCATCTTGTTCTCCTCAATCATTATTAAAACCAGCGGATTTAGTTCCTGGCGCTCCATCTGCTGACCGGCTTTCCCAGAGAGCAGCGATGTGTCGGGTTCTGTTTCTCATTTTATCGTTTTCATCGGGCCCATCCGGCCGTATAAGAGACCGATTTGGCATGTTTAAGAAACGTACTGGCGACATTAAAAGCTGAGGTTGGCTTTGGAATAAAAGGATACTTTTCCCGTTTGTCAGGTCTTTCGCTACCGCTGCACGATGATTCTGTCAGGCATTCTGCGCCCTCCTTGGCTGTACATCTTGAAACAAGCGGTGGGATGTTCCCTTCCCCCTGCTCACCGCAGAATAATTGGCAAGTCCCGACGGTCGTTCCGTACGAGCCGGGTCCAAATAATGAATAAATACAACGCCACTTCAATTGTATTGACAATAGAAGTTAGGAGGATCATAGTGTCATTCATGGTGCGGCTTTCGCACCACCGCCCCGGCGGTACCGGGCAGAACTGGAGTACCTCATGAAACTTTCCCGTCAGACGACTTCTGATACTTCTGTTGATGGCCGTTCACGCGCATATGCCTGGGGCCGTGTCCATTATTTCATTATCGAACATGCACCAATGGCTGAGCTGGTCGCTATTGACGAGCTGCTGGAAAAAGCTGGCTGGAGCAATGACGGCTGTCCGAACTATGAGAAAGATGACGAGTTTGGTAATGCTGGTTACAGCTGTGGTTACTGGATCGATATTGACAGCGTGGGAAGCTTCAAGGCTGACTACAAACGTCTTAAGGGTGAGATTAGTGCGCATATCGCCTCAAAGGCGGCAGAGGTGGAGATCCGCGTACTGGACTCGATGTCCGACAAAGAATGTAAAGATGTTGCCTCGGTGGCATGTACTGTTCGCCGTGACTTACGTACGCAGTCCGAATCGCTTCATTCACTGCGTACTATCGTAACGGTTGATCATTACAATCCCTATGTGATCACCAGCCGCCCGCTGAGCATTTCCGCCTGGACACTTATCCACGACTGTCTGAAAACCGGCACCATCAATGACGTCTGTTCACGGTTGAGTTCATTAATCCTGCACTCTGAAGCCGCGATTGCCCGTTGTAAGGGAAGCTCCGACTACTCTTCGGAACACGCTCAGCTATCGTTTTTTGCTGGTAACGACTATGTCACCAGACGCACCCTTGTTGATGCAGCTCACGAAGAGGCTCTGCGAATGAACCGCCGCTTTGATGAACGTATTGCAATGAACGCGGATTCTGATGCCAGAAGGCTCCAGTGCGAATTCAACCTGAGCAACCATGTCGTACAGCGTCGGACCGTTGAATCTGCTCATATCCAGGCAATCAACGAAGACGTCACCCGTTCACAGGCGGAACCACGCTGCCCTGGAAAGCTTCTTCTGAAAATGACCAGTCATGAGGAAGTGCGGGACTCACTGAGCACCTGTTAGTCCAGCGACACCCCCTGCGGCTCTACTACCGGGCCGCAGTCTGCTCCGGCCAGATGGTGCCAGTGGCGTAATGAATTTGTTTAATAAGGCTGAGTATGATGAATAAAGAACAACTAATCGACAAACTGGAACGCGTGGTATGTGGTCAGTACTCCTACGAAATGCAGGAGCTTGCGTATTCGGCCCTCTGCTGCATTAAAGGCACCCCGGACGACTGCGCTAAGTTCCCTGTTACGCGTCCGCTGCCTGACACCTTAGTGGACGTATGGGACGAGATCGGGCAATACCTTGGCACAGGCAAAGCCATTGAAACTCGCAGTTGCGGCGTTTCGCTTCTGCTTCATGGACACTGCTACGATTCAAATCATGTGCTGTACTGGCGCAATGCTGGCGCACTTCCAGCAGCTTGCGATACGCCACTGGCTGGTGGGTCTCGCAAACTGTTCACCTGCTCAGCCTGTGGAGTGGACGGTCTGGATGAACCACCTGAAACCAGTTGCCACTGCTGCACAGAGGGGGCCCACTGGATTGAGAGCAGGCTCTTCACCTCCGGGCAGGCAGACCCTGAAGAATTTAGACCCGTGGCGGTCGTGAAAGAGTGTGCAGGCTCAACGCCGGATGATCGGCTCATCTGGAGCGTGATTGAACAGCTCAACGGCGAACTGGCGGAAGGCGATAAACTATTTAAGCGACGCTGACAGATCACGTCAGCATTTATATCAGACGAACTCCAGAATAATTTAAAGCAACCATGAACATGAAAAAGCCCAAAGCTGCATTACAGAATGCCATGAAAGAAGATGTGCCAGCTGTGACACAGATTCAGATGCGATCTACGGTTTCCAGAAAGGTTCGCTATGTAAAACAGGCAAATCGAGAGGGTCTGAAATTATCTGAGTGGATGTCGCGGCATCTCGACGCTGTCTGTGATACCGCAGATGAGATTCATAAAGGCAAACGCTCAACTCCGGTTGCGCCTGGGAAGATTCCCCCTGAGGTATACCAGGTGATATACGATCAGTGCGGCGGGTTCGTGGAGTGTGATGCTAATGCCCAGGTAATCTGGGAAGCCTGCCGTGATGCCATTCTTAACGGAGACAAAGGGTAAACGGCAGGTATCGCCTGTCATTTTTACCCTTGTGAGGAAAATCCTGATGAACCATGAGAGCCGAACTGTATACCTGAACACGGCCATTGAGGCCCTGTTGAAAGCTGAGGCGGCTCTGAACGAGCTGGCATTAGCCTATGTACTCAAACCAGGTGAAAAGGCAAGCGCATGCCATCCCCGAACCGGTACGCTTTCCACAGCTTCCCAGGTAAGAAAACTTCGCCGTGTTCTAGAAAAAAACAAGTTATGACGGCCCTTATACGCTGGCATAATGTACCGTGCTTCGCTCATCCCAGCAGTATGGGTTTTAAACTCTTCCATTTTTAAGAGTACGGGAAGAGCCTTATTATTGTCGCATACCCTACGGATGCATTGCAGTTCAAACCGCTGTTCGGTGCAATTATTGCTGTATCCGGCGGATTTGAAAATGACAGAAATAGTGATGTAAAGCTCCGCCATTAAAGAAATGCCCCGTAGTTTGGCGAATCAACTTTCTGAATTATCTCGATGAACACCATTTAAGGAAATCGAATGTGTGATTTTTGCAGGGCTGACGAAAATTACTTTCATATGGCAGAATGCGTGTATGACCAACTGGTTAAAGAGTATCCCGTAATGTGGCTGCGGGATTCAACCCGGATCGGGGCCTGCTACCTCTGTCGAGAACTGCTGTCGCCGGAGGGGATGGTCCTGGCGATGCAGAGCGCTTTCCCTGCGAAGGGATGGCGGCTGCGTATTTGGTACAATGAAACCATTGACGAAGAGATAGAACCGCAGCGTGGAGACTGTATTGAGCTGTCCTCCAGGGCGGACGCTCTGCTGTCCTTCATGTCGTTCCAGGAAAAGGTTTAGCGCTGCGGCCCCCCTCACAAAAAGGCGCTTTCCGCGACAAATCTGGTACGACCGGACAACGTTGAGTCAATTCTTGCTTCCCCGCAGAAGAATCCCTATGAAGTAAAGTAGAGGTAGGCATTACGCCCACCAGCAAACCTGATAACTGTTCTTTGCGTAACATCCTCAAACTTCTGGTGCCTTCGTAGACTGCGATGCGAATGCCCATGAGCTGAATTCACCGTATCATTTGACCGGATGCAGCGAGAACAGAAATGACAATGTTTGAACGATTTGCCAGACGGCCATAAAACTCTACTGGGTACAGAATAAGGACTGACCGCAATGGCTACGTTCTATGAGCTACCGACCAGTGAGAAGTCCATTGTTTCCGGTACGTGCCCGGACGAGCACCGGTGAAATTTTTCCCGACTGGATTACGCTAAGGCTTTTGAACGGTTTGCGTGAAGTGGGACTCTTTGGGTCTGGTTCTTGATTTATACAAAAGGCTATATGCCACAAGACGGGAGGAAAAAAGGGTTTCCCCGACTGGAGAAACCCTTTCAAAAGGTGCCGATGGCATACTAATCCACACCCCGAAAAGAGGGGGTTGCCCCCCTCTTTGTCAGCTACTTACCGGATTCGTAGGCCAGGATAGCAGATACCTCCCTTGTTCCGTCTTTCATCCGCAACTCGCAAAGCGAGTTTCGTGTGAGCCAGGTGAATATCAACAGCGTTAAACAAACTATTAATATGCACAAAACAATGGGTTGGTTCGGCATTTTCATGGCCTTCTTCTCCTGTCAACGCAAAGCAGAAGTGTCACCATCGGTGCGAAACAGAGATGTCATGCTTTGGTTCAGAGAATGCGTTTGACCGCCTCGCTATATACTTCCGAGCGTTCTCTTTTCCCAACAGAAATCACGAAAACGACAACTTTCTCGTCTATAACCTGGTATACAAGGCGATAGCCTGAAGACCGGAGCTTAATCTTGTAACAATCAGGCATACCACGGAGCTTGTTTGCTTCAATCCGGGGTGACTCAAGTACTTCAACCAGCTTCTTTTTCAACTGTTCACGTACCGTCGAGCCCAGCTTTCGCCATTCCTTTAGTGCCCGCTCGTCAAAATCCAGAAAATACGCCATCAGAGTTCATCCAGCGTCACACGTACTGGCTTAGGATTACGAAGTCGTTCTTTCACTATCTCCACAAGTTCAGCATCTTCATCACTCAGGAGTGTCTGTTTGAACGGCAAGCGTTCATTGTCAGCGATATACTCGAGCATGAGACGAAGCGCTTCAGAAGGAGTTACGCCCATTTTTTCAAGCGCGGCGTAAGAACGCGCTTTAAGTTCATCGTCAATACGTAGGTTAATGCTACCCATGTCTTACACCCCTTGTAATTACAAATGTCATTACAAGTATCGCACTACAACATGCTTAGGGCAAGTCACGAAGTAAGTCAGAAAGTAGTCGTAAGAACGGTGATCACTGTCCGCTTTGTGCCAGAAGCGGACTTTTTAAAAATATTGCGTGCCCAACAATTGGGCGCAGGTCACATCAAGTACCCTCAGAATTATAGAGAATACCTGAAATTTTTGTAGAGCGAGGTTTGTTACCCTGCCCGACCAGCGACATGTGGTTAGTTTAGTGATCAGAAATGTCGAGCGTTTGGTCGTTCATTGACGCGGGATCTTCCAACGGTTCCACATGAGTGGTGATATGGATAAAAGGCAGTGCGGTGCGGATATCATTCTCTATACGCTCGGCCCAGTCGTGCCCATATTGAACAGTCCATCGCCCAGGAACTAGGATGTGCATTGTCATAAACGCCCGCCCGCCAGCCTGGCGTGTACGTAGTGCATGGAAATCAAGCCCCTGTTCACGATATCCTGCCAGCAGTGACTCGATTTTTTTGAGTTCTTCCGTGGGTAGCGATACGTCCATCAGACCTGCAGCTGAACGACTCATAAGCTGATAACCAGTCCAAACGATGTTGGCTGCGACCAGCAATGCAACGATCGGATCGACCCAAAACCAGCCGGTCAGATAAACCAGTCCGACACCAAAAATGACACCGACCGACGTCCAGACATCGGTCAGCAGGTGATGAGCATCTGCCTCAAGAGTGATAGAGTTGTGCTGCCTGCCAGCCCTTAACAAAATGCGAGCCGTCACAAAATTAAGGATTGATGCGACTGTTGAAACCAGTAATCCGAGACCAATCTCCTCAAGCGGCTGTGGAGTTAACATCCGCTCAACTGCGGTATAGGCGATACTGGCTGCCGCCAATAGGATCAGAAATCCTTCGAAAGCACTCGAGAAATATTCGGCTTTGCCGTGCCCATATGCATGGTTCTCATCGGCCGGAAGCGCAGCCAAGGTCAGCATCCAGAGCGCCATTAGGGCTCCTGCGAGGTTAACTACGGATTCGATGGCATCAGATAGCAGACCGACCGAACCGGTCATTTTCCACGCCACACCTTTGAGTCCGATAGTGGCAATAGCCGTGGCAATGGAAAGCCAAGCGTAGTGCGTCAGCGGACGAGGTAACCCTTTTGTTTTAGTCATTATTAACTTCCTAAAATAGGACGACTAACTCACATTTCTATCCATGATAGATAATTAAACAATCATTTCGCCATGAATATTTTTTCGTTTTTATTAAATTTAATTAAAAAGTCTCTGCAAGTGCTGTTTCATCTTCTAGTAAACTAAATTTTATTTTTAGGGTTTTCTTCAACTTGAAGTAATATTATCTCACAACAGATTAGTCACTTAGGTTAACTGAGCGGCTTTTATATTTTTCAATTAAAATATGCAAAACTCCCATTGCACCATGTGCATAAAAATAGACCTCAATGAAAGTAGTAAAGAACTTATGCCAGTGGATTACTGTTTCAGCCAGATTTGACTGCATGGTATTCAACAAGAACCATAGGCCACCTGAAAGTGCTACAATTAGCAATGCTAGAACTCCAAATCCTTGGATTGTACTGGCAATACCTCCCGAATGTGCATCGGGCAGTCGGAAACTAGTCAACGTTTTTATATCTTGCTTAATACCACTAAAGTCAAGCCCTACCCATGAAAAATAATAAGTAAAACCTCTTTGAGTAAGCATCCAACTTAACATAATAAAACCACAAATAATCAGTCCTAACCCTGAAATAATGTGCATCCAGGTTATAACTCCTTCAAGACTATGTTCACCAATTGCTTCGGTCTCTGTCAGATTAGAGTTAATAATTTGTGATAATATTAGAAATGCCACAATGATGTGAAGAATACGAAAAAAAGGAGCGTAATCATGGGGTAATAGATTCCAGAGTCGCAATTTCATTAATGAGTCCTTAGTAAATTTATCGATGATCTTAATCATACAAAAGAATTATTAGGATAACCTTAATTCTTAAAATTGCAGCAGGCATTAGTTCACCTCTGATATGGCCACTTGCGAAATGGGAATGGTAACTGTTATTACTATGTGTTTACTTGCTGTTCTTGTTACGCAGCCCCTTAAACACATTACTTTCAAATATGATTTCCTGCTGGGTTTAAATATGTGTCTTTCTATAGTGCGGCAACCTATTTTTACACCAACTCATGAATTAAATAAGAATCATAAATTAAATGAGAGGTTTAATTCTCTTGCTTAACGCGATGATATTAAATGGAAATTTTAATTTTTGTAATTTATTAAACAGTTAGAATGAGACATGGTAAATACGATCTTCCTTTAGATAATTCTGATAGCACTTTTTCTACTGGGCAGTCTGCAATGTCCGCTTCACGCCCTGAGACATTCGACAAGCTTTTTATGGCTTCAGTAAGGGCGAGTGTCTCGCTTCGAGAGCCAGCAAATATTTCGCTTCGTCATAACAGGTTCTGGCCTTCCAGCAGCGGTAAATGATCCTTATCCATTTGAACGCCAGTGCCCGGATCGCAGACTGATGAGATTTGCCCTTTTCTCTAAGGCCCTGATAATACAGTTTGGCCCAGTATGATGAATTAACCGTCTTGGCAGCCCATTCAACAAAGGTCTGCCTGACGAACTTGGCACATTGCCATCGCCAGTGAACCCATGATTTTTGGCCGCTTCGTTCGGTCACCGGTGCTATACCTGCGTAGTTTTGAATTTCTTCAGCGCTGTTAAACCGGTCACGATTATCACCAAGTGCAGCAAGCATCCGTGGGCCCATGCACGGTCCCATGCCCGGAAGTGATTTGAACAGCCCCGCATCTGGCAATGTGTCAAACAGCGTTTCGATTCGTTCGTCATAGGTTTTGATGATTTCACTCACGACTTTAATTTGTGTCGCCAGTGCTGCTGCCATCAAAGCATTAGCCTCTATAACACTCGGGTCTGTAGTCAATGGGATCGCATTATCAATACTCGCAACACGTTGCTCGGTAAGGGCCATAGCGCGACCACCTTTGGCATTCAGAAAGTTGCGGATCGTGTCGCGTCTGGCTCGTTTCAGTTGTTGCAGACTGGGCCACCGGATAATCAGCTCACACAACAGTAAGCTACCCCGATGTGAGAACCACTCCAGTGGCTGAGGATAATACTGTTTAAGCGTGTTGATTATCCGGTTCACAAAGCGTCGTTTATCTTCAACCAACTGACGACGTTGCTCAACCAGTTGCTGAAGTAAGCGAATATCCGCATTGTCGGGTTCAATAGCTTTTATCTTCTGGGGGTAACGCAGCATTAACTCTAATGCCAGCTCGGCATCCTGCGGATCATCTTTAGCGCCGCTGGGCGAGAAGGCTTGCCGATAACGAGCCAGGGACAATGCGTGGACGGGGAAAACGGTGATAAAGGGGTATTTTTGAAGAGCATATACCACGGGGCCCTTCTTCAGTTCGAGAGCTATTGCGATTCTACCTTTTACTTTCTGGTGTAACTCAGTAAGCCAGGCATCAAGCGCTTCTGCTGTATGTTCAATCACATCGAATACGCGTTCACCGTTTTTAAACTGAACACAGACATCGTGTTTTTTATCAGCCCAGTCCAGACCAACGTGCGCAGCAAATTGATTAGTCACAGTCATCACCAACTCCTTTTTATCGGGGATTGGTATGCATTCCACGCTCTTCGAAAGAAATATAGCCAGCAGTTTATCTGCATGCCCTGAGTATTCGTTAGCGAACGTGGAGCACCTACTGGCTCGAAAGAAAAGCGGCGATCATCACATGATTCTCGCTCAATATTCGTAACCAGTAAGCGCATACCCTGAATCACTTCAAAGTGTAATTCTCAGGGTACGAATGACTATATCTCGCTCTTAGCGGACATTAGCATAGGCTATTTACCATAACGCCGCATTACGCGTACCGCTCAGACGGCCTGAGCGCGTTTCTGACGTGTCCCCGTTAAAAACAGTAACAAACCACCCGAAAATGCACGCCAGAAACGCTACGTAAGAATCTATCCTATGACTGGATATGCACTCAACTGAATAACGCCTGGTTTCAGTCCATTTTATCGGGATCAGCCTTCTTTCTGGGTAATTTAGGGGGCTTCACTTGCTGATTACTTTGCGTGCGGCGCGTGAGCCAAGGATGGTCAGCTTTAGGTTTTACGTAGAATTTTGAGCGTAAATCAAAACGGGCATTATCCACACGTTCATGGACACTTTTTTCATCATCCAGTGGTATAGGCTCCGGGCCATCAACATATTTTTCCCATCCCAACGCTTTCCCATCATACAGAACCTTAATTTCACCGTTAAAGCTTTCGCATACCGTGACAACCGAATGCCGAAGTCGATATCCCCGGCCTTCACTGCGAATCTGAAACGCACTGCTTTTGTACTGGAAAGTGAGATTTTTGGAGAGAACGCGCTTCGCCTGGAGGCTGAAGATATAACCCAGTTCCTCTTCAGAATGGTGTACATCAAGATGGGCGTTATCAGCAATACGAGGCGGCGTAGCAAACCGGTTGTTATAGGCTTCAATAAAGGTCGGCAACCATGCGTTTGCTGTTTCAATATCACTGATACCCTGAAGCCGCATTTCTTTGACCAGCCTGTCCTGCAGTGTCTGATTGGCACGCTCTACCCGCCCTTTTGCCTGCGGGCTGTTGGCATGGATTGGCTCGATGCCCAGTGTCTTTATCGCACGTGTGAACTGAGTCAACTCTCCTTCCCGCTCCGGGTTATTTACTCTGAATATACTGTGTCTGTCAGAATAGAGAGCCAGTGGTACGCCATGATCATTAAGGTAACCCCGGAGGGTTTCCATGTAAGCCCGGGTTGTTTCTGCAGGAGCGAATCGTAGCGCCATCAGAGCGCTGGTAGCATCATCGATAAAGACTATCAGTGTGCATTTGGGGCCCCGACCTTCAAACCAGTCATGAGGCGAGCCATCAATCTGGATGAGTTCACCGTAGGATGGGCGCCGCATCCGGCGCTGATAAATTCGGGCAAACTTACGACGACGTTCGCGCCATATGCCCTCCTCTACCATCCACTTCCTGAGAGTTTCAATGGATAAACACAAGCCGTGTATCTCGCGCAATTTTTCGCACGCAAGCGTAGGTCCAAAATCAGCGTAGCGGCCTTTGAGGAGTGAAATTACTGTTGCTCTGAATTCGGTAGAAAAGGAATTATTGGGACGCTTTCCACGTCGGCGGGAAACTAGACCAGAAGGCCCTTCATTTCTATACCGTTGCACCAGACGTTTAACCTGCCGAATAGAAATGCCAATGCGTGCCGCAGCTTGTTCCTGAGTAATATGGCGATTAAGTGACTCCTGAATAATGTGAAGTCGGTCGAGTTCCTTATGACTCATCGTAACAGTCTCTTTGATCATGAAAAATCCCCCAGAGAATTGTCTGGGGACATTTTAGAATGGTTCAAAGGGGACATTACAGCTTGGTGTTAACAATGGCCTTCTTCTCCTTGCATTTAAGCAGGCAAGAGGCTACTCTGAATGTGACTAGCATACAGGGGCCTCGGGTTGTACTGACCCCAAAAA
>NZ_NRIQ01000059.1:0-78161 GCF_020224095.1 Enterobacter sp. CCUG 70166 | reverse complement strand
GTCTTCTGAAAACGACAAACGATGTCAGAATAGAGTTAAATTTCCTATTGATTGACATATTCCGTCAAAGGTAATAGATTTCATCCTGACACTTTTGCCTTTGGAGGCATCTTGCAAGGTCAACGCATCGGCTATGTCCGCGTCAGCAGCTTCGACCAGAACCCGGAACGGCAATTGGAGGGTGTTCAGGTGGCGCGGGTGTTCACCGACAAGGCTTCTGGCAAGGACACCCAGCGTCCCGAGCTGGAAAGGCTGCTGGCCTTCGTCCGCGAGGGCGACACCGTGGTGGTGCATAGCATGGACAGGCTGGCACGCAACCTTGATGACCTGCGCCGCATCGTCCAAGGGCTGACACAACGGGGCGTGCGCATGGAGTTCGTCAAAGAAGGGCTGAAGTTCACCGGCGAGGACTCACCGATGGCCAATCTGATGCTGTCGGTCATGGGAGCCTTCGCTGAGTTCGAGCGCGCCCTGATCCGCGAACGTCAGCGCGAGGGAATCGTGCTGGCCAAGCAGCGCGGTGCCTACCGGGGACGAAAGAAATCGCTGAACAGCGAACAAATTGCCGAGTTGAAACGGCGAGTTGCGGCAGGCGACCAAAAAACCTTGGTGGCCCGTGACTTCGGCATCAGCCGCGAAACCTTGTACCAGTACCTGCGGGAAGACTGACCATGCCACGCCGCTCAATCCTGTCCGCCACCGAGCGCGAAAGCCTGCTGGCACTGCCAGATGCCAAAGACGAACTGATACGGCACTACACGTTCAACGAAACCGACCTGTCGGTGATCCGTCAGCGTCGCGGCGCCGCGAATCGATTGGGCTTCGCTGTGCAGCTTTGCTACTTGCGATTCCCTGGCACCTTTTTGGGCGTCGATGAGCCTCCGTTTCCGCCCCTGTTGCGCATGGTGGCCGCGCAACTCAAGATGCCAGTGGAAAGTTGGAGCGAGTACGGCCAGCGCGAACAGACACGGCGGGAGCACTTGGTCGAGCTGCAAACGGTTTTTGGGTTCAAGCCCTTCACCATGAGCCACTATCGGCAAGCCGTGCATACATTGACCGAGCTGGCCTTGCAGACCGACAAAGGCATCGTGCTGGCGAGCGCACTTGTCGAGAATCTGCGGCGGCAGAGCATTATCCTGCCCGCCATGAATGCCATCGAGCGCGCAAGCGCCGAGGCCATCACCCGTGCCAACCGACGCATTTACGCGGCGCTGACCGATTCTTTGTTATCACCCCACCGTCAGCGCCTGGACGAACTTCTCAAGCGCAAGGACGGCAGTAAAGTGACGTGGCTGGCATGGCTGCGCCAGTCGCCTGCCAAACCGAACTCTCGCCACATGCTCGAACATATTGAGCGCCTGAAATCCTGGCAAGCACTTGATCTGCCCGCAGGCATCGAGCGGCAGGTTCACCAGAACCGCCTGCTCAAAATCGCTCGTGAAGGTGGCCAGATGACGCCTGCTGATCTGGCAAAGTTCGAGGTGCAACGACGCTATGCCACGCTGGTAGCGCTGGCCATCGAAGGCATGGCCACCGTCACCGATGAAATCATCGACCTTCACGATCGCATCATCGGCAAGCTGTTCAACGCGGCCAAGAACAAGCATCAGCAGCAGTTCCAGGCTTCCGGCAAGGCGATCAACGACAAGGTGCGGATGTATGGGCGCATCGGTCAAGCGTTGATTGAGGCCAAGCAAAGCGGCAGCGATCCGTTCGCCGCCATCGAGGCCGTTATGCCCTGGGACACCTTCGCCGCCAGCGTCACCGAAGCGCAAACATTGGCGCGGCCTGCCGACTTTGATTTCCTGCACCACATCGGTGAAAGCTATGCCACGCTACGCCGCTACGCGCCGCAGTTCCTGGGCGTGCTCAAATTGCGGGCTGCGCCCGCCGCCAAGGGTGTGCTCGATGCCATCGACATGCTGCGCGGCATGAACAGCGACAGCGCGCGCAAGGTGCCCGCCGATGCGCCAACCGCATTCATCAAGCCGCGCTGGGCAAAGCTGGTTCTGACCGACGACGGCATCGACCGGCGTTACTACGAGTTATGCGCCCTGTCGGAGCTGAAGAACGCGCTGCGCTCCGGTGATGTCTGGGTGCAGGGTTCTCGCCAGTTCAAGGACTTCGACGAATACCTGGTGCCGGTCGAGAAGTTCGCCACTTTGAAGCTGGCCAGCGAATTGCCGCTGGCAGTGGCCACCGACTGCGACCAATACCTGCATGACCGGTTGGAATTGTTGGAGGCGCAACTCGCCACAGTCAACCGCATGGCTGCGGCCAACGACTTACCGGATGCCATCATCACCACCGCGTCAGGCCTGAAGATCACGCCGCTGGACGCGGCAGTACCAGACGCCGCGCAAGCCATGATCGACCAGACAGCTATGCTGCTGCCGCACCTCAAAATCACCGAGTTGCTGATGGAGGTCGATGAATGGACGGGCTTCACCCGCCACTTCACACACCTGAAGACCAGCGACACGGCCAAGGACAAAACCTTGCTGTTGACGACGATCCTGGCCGACGCGATCAACCTGGGTCTGACCAAAATGGCCGAGTCCTGCCCTGGCACCACCTACGCCAAGCTGTCTTGGCTGCAAGCCTGGCACATCCGCGATGAAACCTATTCGACGGCGCTGGCCGAGCTGGTGAATGCGCAGTTTCGGCAACCCTTCGCCGGCAACTGGGGTGACGGCACCACGTCATCGTCGGACGGCCAGAACTTCAGAACCGGCAGCAAAGCAGAAAGCACTGGTCATATCAACCCGAAGTATGGAAGCAGTCCAGGACGGACTTTCTACACCCATATCTCCGACCAGTACGCGCCCTTCAGTGCCAAGGTGGTCAACGTGGGCATTCGTGATTCAACTTACGTGCTTGATGGCCTGCTGTACCACGAGTCGGACTTGCGCATCGAGGAACACTACACCGACACGGCAGGCTTCACCGATCACGTGTTTGGCTTGATGCATTTGCTGGGATTTCGCTTCGCGCCGCGTATCCGTGACTTGGGCGAAACCAAGCTATTCATCCCCAAGGGCGATGCCGCCTATGACGCGCTCAAGCCGATGATTAGCAGCGACAGGCTGAACATCAAGCAAATACGCGCCCATTGGGATGAAATTCTGCGGCTGGCCACCTCCATCAAGCAAGGCACGGTAACGGCTTCGCTGATGCTGCGCAAACTCGGCAGCTACCCGCGCCAGAACGGCTTGGCCGTGGCGTTGCGCGAGCTGGGGCGCATCGAGCGCACGCTGTTCATTTTGGATTGGCTGCAAAGCGTGGAGCTGCGCCGCCGCGTCCATGCGGGGCTGAATAAGGGCGAGGCGCGCAACGCGCTGGCCAGGGCGGTCTTCTTCTACCGATTGGGTGAAATCCGCGACCGCAGTTTTGAGCAGCAGCGCTACCGGGCCAGCGGCCTCAATCTGGTGACGGCGGCCATCGTGTTGTGGAACACGGTATATCTGGAGCGTGCCACCAGTGCTTTGCGTGGCAACGGCACGGCGCTGGACGACACATTGTTGCAATATCTGTCGCCGCTGGGGTGGGAGCACATCAACCTGACCGGCGATTACCTATGGCGCAGCAGCGCCAAGGTCGGTGCGGGGAAGTTTAGGCCATTGCGACCGCTGCCACCGGCTTAGCGTGCTTTATTTAATGAGATGGTCACTCCCTCCTTCCCGGTACTATGCTGAGGACAGGCTTTCATTCGGAGAACTATCATGGAAAACATTGCGCTCATTGGTATCGATCTGGGTAAAAACTCTTTCCATATTCATTGCCAGGATCGTCGCGGGAAGGCTGTTTACCGTAAAAAATTTACCCGGCCAAAGTTGATCGAATTTTTGGCGACATGCCCCGCTACAACCATCGCAATGGAAGCCTGTGGCGGTTCTCACTTTATGGCACGCAAGTTGGAAGAGTTGGGGCATTCCCCAAAGCTGATATCACCACAATTTGTCCGCCCGTTCGTTAAAAGCAATAAAAACGACTTTGTCGACGCCGAAGCTATTTGTGAAGCTGCATCGCGTCCGTCTATGCGTTTTGTGCAGC
Source organism: Enterobacter sp. CCUG 70166 (assembly GCF_020224095.1). NCBI lineage: Bacteria > Pseudomonadati > Pseudomonadota > Gammaproteobacteria > Enterobacterales > Enterobacteriaceae > Enterobacter > Enterobacter sp. CCUG 70166. Next base: position 74,108 of record NZ_NRIQ01000059.1, on the reverse strand, counting down.
CCAGAACGGAATCTCAGCAGGCAATGCGGGCTCTGCATCGTGTCCGTGAATCCCTGGTTCAGGATAAGGTAAAAACAACCAATCAAATGCATGCTTTTCTGCTGGAATTTGGCATTAGCGTTCCCCGAGGAGCTGCCGTTATTAGCCGACTGAGTACCATTCTTGAGGATAATAGTTTGCCTCTTTACCTCAGCCAGTTATTGCTGAAATTACAACAGCATTATCACTATCTTGTTGAGCAGATTAAAGATTTGGAATCCCAGTTGAAACGAAAGTTGGACGAAGATGAGGTTGGACAGCGCTTGCTGAGCATTCCCTGCGTCGGAACACTGACAGCGAGTACTATTTCAACTGAGATTGGCGACGGGAAGCAGTACGCCAGCAGCCGTGACTTTGCGGCGGCAACAGGGCTTGTACCTCGGCAGTACAGCACGGGAGGTAGGACGACATTGCTGGGAATTAGTAAGCGAGGTAATAAAAAGATCCGAACTTTGTTGGTTCAATGTGCCAGGGTATTCATACAAAAACTGGAACACCAGTCTGGCAAATTGGCCGATTGGGTCAGGGATTTACTGTGCCGGAAAAGCAACTTTGTCGTCACTTGTGCTCTGGCAAACAAGCTGGCCAGAATAGCCTGGGCCCTAACGGCACGACAGCAAACTTATGTAGCATAACGGCAGAAATACACCGGTTTAAAGAATTACTGATCTGGTTTTGCGAATACTGATATTGATGATACTAACGGCCCACCGGCCTGTTGAGGAACCTGTAAAACGGAAAGGCTCATTGAAGCCGTATATTTTCTGGAGGTTCATCAGGCGCGGAACTCATCAAGGCGCGGGAATAAAATCCCATTCAGACGCCGGATAGATTCAAGCAAGCCAACTTGTCGTCAAAATCGGTGTTGCAAAAACGGGAGTGACCATAGATTCCGTTTTCTGAGACGACCCCATCTACGTCAGGTTTCCGCTTTGGTTCGCTGGTGGCCGTCTCAGCTTGTTTTAGGGTGGAACGTGGATAGGCCAGGTTATATGCTGCGCCTGTGGTCATTTGCTCGATGACCGCAGGTGCATAACCTTCTGCTTCCAGCTTACGATATGCAGCCCGGTAGTCTCTTTGGGTTTTCAGCGGGTATATCTTTCCGCCTTTACCATCGAAAGCGATAAACCAGAAATCGTCCGTGCCAGTTTCCAGATTTCTGCAACGTTTCAGATGCCATCCGCCTTCTCTCGCCCAGATGGTACGGTTATTTCTGGCATTCGTTTTGTCATAACCGTTCTCGTCAAGCCAGCTATCAAAGCTGGTCAGCCCCAGATCCTGAACCTCCAGAGAAGGCACTCGAATGACCTGCAAGGTATGGCGGGGTCTTGGCTCTCTCATCTTGATCTCTTCCTAGCGCTGGTCTGGGAAATACGGATATTGCGGGCCATATTCATAGTCATGCGGGCCTGGCTCAACTTCCCAGAATGGACGGCCGCTAATTGTCTTTGGACCGCGCTCGTTTACGATGTCTTCTACATCCTGAATATTAAATGGCATCGTTGCCAGTAACAGCTGATCTTCGGGTGTCAGCGTCACAGTTGCACCGTCGATACGGCTGTAAAGGTCGGCAAACTGTTTACCTGCACCGTGCAACCGGTGCTCCGCTACACTTCTGATTGCGTGTAAGTCCAGCTCCGCCGCTTCCATGCGATCCACGTATAGTTTCATTTCTTTACGCAAAGCGCTCAGCTCACGGGCTTTAATAAACCCGCAGGCGTACCCACCCAGGGCGATAACTGCAATGATTGCTAAAATTGCCATTTTTTTCTCTCACGTGATTGCGGCCGTTACTCTAGTCTTAATGTGAAGTCTGGGAATTCGCTGGATGTTAAGTACGTTTTCATCCCCAGACTGACAGATGCTAAGGCGCGATCCCAACACTCCATTTGTAAGTATCAGGCCCATCTTCTCCGCTGGTGGCATCTGCTACAATCTGTGCATAACGTTCTCCAGCAAGTTCTCTTACCATCTGATCCACGACCCATTGCAGATGATGCATTTCATCGGTTCCGCCGTAACGACAAGCCAACTCAATAGCCCGCTCTATTCTTTTTTGTTCTTCAGTCATACTGAATCCTCACGCTTACATCAGCTATTCTGAAAACATGCACACTATAAATTGCGGCTGTCATTTCTCAGCCAGGCGCCTGCATTGCTGCCTCATTCCATCAAAAATACTTTCCGCAAGCTGCTGGGGGAACTGGTCCGGAAGAAGCCCGCTAACACGTTCAATGACACCCGGGGTTCTGGCGATGATTTCCTCTATCATCGCCTCTGTCTGCTGTTTACTCAGGCCGGTTATCTCACCATGCCTGATCCAGTGGCGTCGTTGTATTCGATATATCTGGTAATAGTTGCTACTGCCACGTACGGCCATCGCCAGTTTGCACTTCTGCCAGGATATCTGATTGTTCCCATGACCGATCACCGGCCATGCCGACAACACATCATAGAGTGGTGTAAGGTGATAACGTCCCTGTGGCCCAATAGAAATACTGAAATTTTTAGCGTGGCCATCTGTTGCGGCCATCATCCAGAAAACTATCTGCGTCATAAAAAACTGCGCTTTGTCACGCTCAGCACGGTCTGAATTACTCAGAACTTCCATAATTTCCGATATACCTGGCCCGCCGTCCGCCTGATATTTTCGTAATGGCGAAATGCCCAGGGCCTGACACATATCCTCCTGGGGTAAACGAATGATCCATTGTCCGTTTCCTGACCATTTTCGGTCAAAACGTTCTACCACCAGCGCTTTCTGATCTTCAAAGTGAGCAATCTGCGTTCTTGCCACGGGGAGCCCGTACTGTTCGAGAAGTACCGAGCAGAGCCATTCATTTTCAACCGACGAGCGCATGTCGGCTTTCATGTTCCCCACAAGTCCGAGCGGTAGCTTGAATATATGCGTCGTTGGTGTATTACCCTCCGGCATACACCACCGATCTTCATGCCACAGTAGGGCTGTTTTCTCCTGAGCACCGGCAATAGATAAACGTAAGTCGTCGTTATCTTCTGGCCTGCCCGGTAGCAATGTCTCCGTGGTATTACGCAAAGTTGCCGCAATTTCTGATTCAGTAAGCGGGTGATACTTCACGGAATATAAATCTGTGGGTTCATCTCCGTCATGAAGCAGCTGTATCGCGCCCACGCAGTCTTTTCCCAGCTCCGTCAGAAGATCAAAAGGCTCCAGGCTATCGGCCTTGTAACGCATTGCCAGACGTCTGCGTATGCCTTCGCTGTCCGGGAGTAAATTATCAAAATAGTCACGTACCACATTTCCACGCCAGACCTGGTTCCCGGGAGTAAAAGGAAGGGACAATGACAGCGGCCTTCCCTGTTCGTCTGCACTCCAGTCAGGAAGGTATTGTAAGCTGTCTACCCCTTTACTTTTTTCCCAGTATCCGACTTTGATTCCGTTCATCCAGATTGCCAGACGCTGCTGTTTCCGGCTCATATCGTTACCATTTCTCCTGTCGTGCAGGTGAGTTTGATTTAAGCATTTCTTCCGTCTGCTTCCCCTCTGAAGAGGCGGTTGTCGAGGAGAAGCTGATTTTTACGCCCAGGATAGAAAACACCTTGAATAGCCGTTCAATGCTCGCACTGGCAGGGTTGGCTTCCAGACGTGAGTATGTCTGTTGAGTGACCCCTAACCTTTCGGACAGGTCTTTTTGCGTCAGGCCATTCGCCTTGCGAAAACCAATGAGCAAGGGACGCAACTGGTTGAGCGTGTTTAACGGGTAATCATTATTGATCATAAGCTGGCCTCAGTAGTTCCTCTGATACACCTTGTACGCTGTTTTCTAAACATACACCCTAAAAGCTGTAATATCAAATTAACAGCCTAAAAGCTGTTAAATAGAGAGTACAACCTTTAGGCTGTTACTAAGTGGCAGCATAAATCTTTATGAGGTTTGATATGAGAGAACTATCAATAATAAGCCGTTACGCTCGTACAGCATCCGGTAAGAGAGCTGACAGATCAGGATCATCGGTAAACGAGAAGCGGAGTATCTTATGGCCCTGTTGTGAGCTGTATAAATAACTACGAGCTACTCTCTGCCTCGGGGAGGAGGCAGAGAGAGTATTAAAAGCAAAGGCAGACATTTTTAGCAGCTGGTGGGCTATGGGGTTCCGGAGGTGCTCCGGTGAATGTTACTTGACTGGCAAGTTTCCTGCTATGATGGTCAATGCCTCGATGCTGTCTATATTGTTCTGAAGCCGTTCCAGTTCTGCCTTTTCAATACCGGCCCAAAGCTTTAAGTGTCGCTGATAAAGGGACCACTTGAGTGAGTGAAAACCATTCCAGGCCAACCCCATCCAGGAGGCGTAATTCGCATTGAGAATATTGCCGGTGATATACATTTTACCTGCGTTAACAGCACTGGAAGTTCCATAACCCAGGGCAAGCATCATCCGGAAGCGTGGATTTAGCCGCAACGGCATGGTATCCAGTAAGGTCTCCCCAAAAGCTCCTTTTCCCAGCGATACCTGTTTCGCCACATAGAAAACCCGCATCAAAACTTCCATTATGCTCATCGGAATACTTGTCACGATAAACTGACGAAAGTCATACCCGTTGACATACATGTACTCTATTTGTTTGCCGAAGTTAGAACTCCCCACAGGGATCCCCTCAAGCATACGAAGTAGCCCCATAAAAGGAGCCGGTAACCCCATGCCACGGTTTCCTTTTGCTGAGGGGGCATTAACATCCGATGCCAGGTGTCCAAACATTCTGGCGATGAGCCTGAAAATATTGGTTTCGTCTGTAACGCCTTTACTGGAAGGATAAACCACGATCTGTCCATTCTGAACCACCGTACAGGTCCCGTTCAGCATATCCTTTATACCGAAAATAATGCCCAGTACGGGATCGTGTGACAAAGCTCTTAAGCGGTGATTTGTGGGAGACAAAACGCCACCGGCCGCACCCACTAAATCGCTGCTGATCGAACTGTCTGGTGCCCCTATAGGGAACAAATCTGAGAGTTTTGTACTCAGGTCCTCCGGCAAAATGGCATTGAAGGCTTTCTGCACCTGTTTATTGAAAATACCATCCACTTCTGCCGTAAAGCTCACCGTAGGTTTTGGCGGGGCTCTGACGCAAAGTAAATCCAGCATGGATGCTATGAGCCCGCATCCGCAGGCAATAGCATAATCCCAGGCGTCGAGTGCGTAGCGATCATTAAATTCTTTAATATGATTCTGGATCCGGGCATCTACAACAGCCAAGTCATCCGTGGAGAGTATTGTGGCCAGTCCAATATCACCGCATACACGCTGGTTAGCCTCGCTATATATAGTCTTGAGACCAGTAGAATGCATGGCAGTATCTGAAGGGGTCATTTCTCGCAGATGATGTTCTTTAAGCGCCAGATGCTCCGCTTCATCAAGTTCAGTGCCGCTGATTAGCCCGGTCAACTGTGCCTTAAGGCTCTCTATATCACTGTTAATTGTCTCGTGAGCGTTCGCGATATCCTGACCACGGAGCTGAATATAACGGATGGCCCTGAACTCATCATCATAAGGAGACTGACTCATGTGTTTACCTCACCGCGACCAGGCTACCTTTTGGAGCTTTCTTAGTAAGCATGTCGATTGTTGCCTTGATGCCAGCAATTTCTGCCTTAAAATATTCCGCATTCGACATCAACCTTTCCTGAACTTCGTAGAGCTTTTGGATGGCCTGACTAAGGGCGGCTGTCAGTTTCGCATTTTTTTTGTGTTTCACTATCGCGTACCCGCCAATCCCTAACACAGCTACAGGTGCGGCCAATACCGCAATGCCTGCAACCATACCGCCACCGACGATAGACCCTGCTGTAGCGAGCCCGGAGGTTATGCCTGCTGCTGACACTCCCGTTGTACCAAGCGTATAGAGAGCACCGAAGGAAGCCGCTGCGCCTACGCCTGACCCCGCCAAAGCTGCTGCGCCCTCAGTAATACCCGGGAACTTATTTTCAAGCGCCTGAAGAGCACTTGTAACTTCATCCATTGCCTTCTTGCGAATTTTTTCGAGCTCTTCAGTTTCGGTAGCGTCCATTACAGGCCTCGTATTCATAACTTGCTGTGTGATAGGTGAAAAAGAGCACCATAAAAGTGATGAAGAAATCATGACTTACTATTGTGGCACTTTCGAGTTCATGTTTGTCAGTTTCAATGCTGTTGCTGTTAGTAAGGGCAGACGCCATATCGGGCAGACCCAAAATAACTATCGTGCCAGCGTCATTTTGGAACTGACTTTGCTAAAAATCAGTAGCGGACTGAACAGACATGTGTGGATTTGAATCTGGGCAGGTTCCAGACATTATTCCAACCAGACTTCCAATGACAAAATGCTCGTCATTCTCGGAGACGACATAGGGTCCACCAGAGCAACCATCGGTGTTGAAATGTGCTATTACAAAGCGAGTTGTGAGATGTTGGGGAGAATGATTTGAGCAATTTAAAGGCCAAATGCCTGAAACTTCACCAGGGAATGTCGAAATTGTTGTCTCATTCATTGGATATCCGACACCCAATGTACCCATGCCAGCTGCGGGAGCCAGGACCTTAAAGTAACTACTTACAGGCTGTTGTATTCCAGCTGGTAATACGATTTCTGCACTGTCAACAAACGGAATGCCGTCTTTAAAGTCTGCCCTGTCATTAGCCTCATTGAGAATGAAATCGACTAGAACAGGCTCTTCGTTCACCAGTCCTTGATGGTTAAGAAATTTGACGTAAAGTTTAAGTGTATTGCTGACGGGATAAATTTTTCCAAGAGCATTGGTAACAACATGGGCTGCGGTGAGAATCTTTTGCTGCTGACCATTATCGAAACCAAACGCAGTTGCTTCGAGATGGCTACTAAAATGAGGATCATTGCTTACATAGATTTTACAAACGTAGTTTTCAAACATTATTTCCTCCTTTTGCCGGTACCTAATCAGTTACACGGCTGCATGTTATAAACAACTAAACTCGCTTCCTGATATTTGAGTTTGTATGTTTTGCCAGGCACCAGCTCACCTCTGAAACACGGTTAGTCTCCTCCATGACATGGTTATGGCGATGGTCAGAAACTGTTATCGACGAAAGGCTGGAATTCCTTTAATGGCATTATCCATTTCAAGTCGTATGTCCTGAACGGGAGCGTATATTTTTATGATTCCAGATCTTAACCCTGAAACATTCCCCGTATCAAAACTGACCCGTTACAGATAAGTCACCACCGGTGCTGTCGATTAATTTAGTGAATTGCATGTCCTCATCCCATAAAGGGTAGGGCCTACCCCCGGCATCGAGCAAACCTGACCACCCTGCCCTTATTAAGACCCCACATGCGGCAATGGTGCCCTGTCCACGCCGCCCGCGAACTTTGAGGAAATGGGGAGAAAATAAAAAGAAAACAAAAAGTTATCGGCTGAAGTACCGGCGCAGATCGGGAATCAGGCGAAGCCTGACAGCACGTTAGGGCCTGGCAGGGGGCTTGAGGGATGAGGACATGCAATTGTGATAACCTTCCCGCCACGGGGTCGGTTAAATTCGTATCCTGCCGGTGCAATTCCAACGGCCGCGTTACCAGTTCGCCGGGTAGCATGGCCAGCAAAGCCAGGCATCGAGCACCCGGGTTTCACTGACGGCCGCTGCATAGACGCCGGTATCCGGGAAGAAATAAACCGGGGTGGCGTTGTTCAGCTGGTCGCCTTCATCGGCCAGAGCGCCGATCACCTCATGAGGCTTAAGCAGCATATCCGTTAAATATTCATCCGGGTGGATGGCATTCAGCGATATGGCCATCTCCAGAAATTCATCCAGGGTATGGCGGGTACGATACCCCCGGAAAACCTCGTATGAAGGCGTGACGCATTCACCATCCAGGGAACAGGCATCGTAACCGGCCAGCTGCTCTTCGGTGAGTCCGGAGGCATGCTTTGCCACAAGATTCGTAAATTGCTCTTTATCGTCCATCACAATCCTTACGCTGTAGGGGCCTGTTTGTGTTATCACTGCTTCCGGTTTTTACTTCGCACAACCCGGCAGGTATCCGGTCGCCCGGGCGTCCTTTGCGGTCTTGTTCGCCCTTCGCCTGAATTACGTCAAATCCCTTTCACTACCCGGCCGCAGGGTGACACCTCCCCTTTTCTCCGGAAGCGAAAGAGGAAGAACAGTTTAACAGCCCGGATCCTCAATAATTTTCGCGTAACGGACTAAATAACCGGTTTATGCAGCTTCTGATAACCACAGACCGCGATAGAATAAAACGTCTGGTGAGGAACCGGAGTGTTATGTAAGCGGGGGGTTTAACTGGGTATCTGTGTAGTCCTATTTAGCCAGATATCCCGAATAAAAACCTCAACGATTAGGTAAACGAAATGGATGGATTCTGGTCGATGTTCTGTTTGTTTGTCGTGGTAGTTTCACTGCATAAAGCCCTTTCTGTAGCAGCAGCACGAGCAGACGCAGCAAAATTAAATATGCTTCTCAGAATGAGAAAGTTTAAAAAGTAGCTTTCAAGACATCTGAGAATTCTTTTAAATCCTCAGAGGAAGTTATATGTTTAGGCTATTTGCAAACTAAGGTTGGAATTCCATCATTCTAGCCTTAGATCTTTGATCAAGTGAAGTTGCTCACTTGGTTGGATTTTACCGTTTCCTGACGGCTTTTCAGAAGCGAGGGCTGGTTGGAATGCCTTCCAGCTAGAAGTCTTGCAGATGCTCTCCGGGCATTAACTCATTGTCGAATCTGCACCAGTATCACTAGGTTGTTGAGCGGGCGATTAGCTTTTTCACTGAGCCGCTGTACACTCGACTGCTTCAAGAAGCACTACTTACCATTTGCCTGCCGTAAGGTCTGTTCTTAGCTGGATTTTTTTGGGAGGATACGCAGTCATGACAACTCAATCCAGCTCAATACAATACGCTTACGCGCTAGACGGCGAGGGCACCCTCACGCACATTGGCGCTGCCCTGCGCTCACATACTTACACCTGCCCAGGTTGTAAGAGCCCCCTGACCCCGGTAATGGGCGAGTTCAACGCTAAGCACTTTCGCCATTCGGAAGAATGCTGTGCCCTTGAAACCTATCTTCACAAGTGCGGCAAAGAAGCATTCTTCTATCGCTACCAACAAGCTCTCAGCCGTGAAATGCCTATTAGCCTTGAGCTGGAGCGCCGGGTTGCCTGTAATGGTTCTCGTTTAGCCTTGGTTAGAGACGAAGCACGTCAGTGCGTAAAATCCGTGCCTGCACGCTACAACTTGACTCAATTTTTCGATCAGGCAGAGCTGGAAAAACACGATAAGGTCACAGGGCTGCGACCAGACGTGATGTTGTATGATACGACTGGCGAAAGGCGTTGCTACGTAGAGATTTGTGTCACACACCCCTGCTCTCAAGACAAGATCGAAGCCGGTATCCCGATTCTTGAGTTTAAGGTCCAATCTGCCTCTGATATTCAGATGTTGCTTACCGGGGCCTACTCGATCAAGGAGAAGATCCTGAGAGTATTCAACTGGCTTCCCCCGTTTCAATCTGTGGACACCTGTAGCGGCGTCTGCTCAGTAGGTAACGTGGATATGTCTGTCTGGAGTTTAAGTGGTTCCGGCCGACTCAACGAACAAACGATGCCGCTCGCTGAAGTGGATTTAACAATCAATTCTGACGTGAACACATGGCCTAGATCGTTAGGGGCCGCTGAGCTGGCTGATAACTTACGAGCTTTTATCCGTCACGCCGATCCTCATTCACTATTTTCCAACTGCATTATGTGCGAGCAAGCAGGCCGATGGGAGGATGGCTATCTGCAATGTCACAGTAAGGCAAAGATCGTTCCCTACACCGAGGCCCGTCAGTGCGCCAATTACAAGGTTAAGGCATGACCAAAAGACTGACTTGGGAGCAGAAAAGTATTGTCAGCCATGACACCGGACATGCGTTGGTAAAAGCCGTACCTGGTAGCGGGAAAACAACCACACTTGTAAAGCGCGTTGAGCGGCTGGTCAAGACGGGAACTGATCCTCGCTCCATTCTGATCCTGATGTACAACAAGTCGGCGCAGGTGAGCTTCACGGAGAACTTGAAGACGGCACTGATGTCGAGCGTGATTCCAGAAATCCGCACGTTCCACAGCTTGGCCTTAAAGATTGTTGGTTACGGAGAACGCCAACAGATAATCAAGAAGAAAGACCTCATTACTCCAAGCGACTACCGCTATGAGCAACTGGTAAAGCAAGCCTACCGCTATGGCTTTGACCATGAGGCGAATTATATTGACCCCAATGAAATTGAAAACTTCGAGCTGTTTATTGCTCGCTGCCGGGCGGCGGCCGTAACTCCTGTTGATGCTGCCAATGATCCAACGTTCAGCAACATCAAACGGGAGTTTATTCACGCCTATGGCCGCTATTGTGAGCTGCTGGAGGAAAACAGTCTGCGAACCTTTGATGACTGTTTGATTGAGGCTGTCGCACTGTTGCGTAATGACAGCAGCCTTGGTGCCCACTTCAAGCACATCATTGTTGATGAATATCAGGACGTTAACCTGATACAGCATGACATGACCCGCTTGCTATCTAAGTCGGATACGTCGGTTATGGCTGTTGGTGATGTTAACCAGTGTATTTATGAGTGGCGTGGTGCTCGACCAGACTTTATCGGCGGACTGTTTGAAAGGCACTACCCGAATACGAAGGTGTTTCAACTGTCATGCACGTTCAGATTTGGCCATGAGCTTTCCTTGATGGCTAACTCGGTAATTCGGCGCAACTCTACAAAGCTGACCAAGCTTTGTGTCAGTCATCCTAGCACCCCCAAAACAGAGGTCAGATTGCACTTTGATAACTGCCTATCCAAGGTGCTATCAAACCTCTCGGTGAGCAGTGGAACACAAGCCATATTGTCCCGCACTAAGGCGAACCTTGCTGAGGCGGAAATTGCTTTACGCCTGTGTGGGCTACCTTATCGCTACCTCAATGGTTCAAGCGCATTACACACCCGCACCGAAATCGGGATACTGGTAGTTGGCGTCTTGCTGTCTGTGTACGGCGATCTGCGGCTACTGGAAAACCATCCCAACAAACAAGCGATTGTTTACGGCTTTCTGAAGGAGGCTGGTTTTAGATGGCAGAAAGGGCAATTCAAAGCGGCGCTCAGTGGATTGATGGCTCCGCACGCCGACCTATGGTCTGCTCTAGGTCAGTTATTCGAGGGCGCACAATACCAAAAAGATCGGCTGGGCAGGCTCGCCACTATCTGCCAGAAAGACGGAGAGGAAACGCCTGCTATCGATGTGTTACGACGCCTGAGTATGGAGGGTTTCATTGATAGTGTTGGCTCTGAGGGTGTAACTCGCACTGGATCGAACGACCAGCAACGAGGGGTCGTGAGGATCGGGGAGCTACTTGACTCCAGTAAGATCGATTCCCGCACGTTTTTAAACCTTATCTTGAATCCAGGCGAGGCTGCTACTGACTGCGATCCCTTCATCCTTTCCACACTGCATGGTTCCAAGGGGCTGGAGTGGGATAACGTAATACTGATCGGGCTGAATGAGCAGGAATTTCCTGGCGGCAAACCCGATGATGTTTACAGCGTTCGCACATCGATGAACACCCCTCCGGCCGAAGAGGAAATCGAGGAGGAACGTCGGCTGTTTTATGTCGGTATCACTCGCACAAAACAGCAGCTAAATCTGGTGGTCCCTCTTGATGAAGGGCTTGCGCGGTGGCTCAAAAACCGCTGGGATAGCACCCCGAAGAAGTCACCGATAGCTACTCGCTTCGTCTATGAGGCTGGCTGGACTGCTTGTGCGGTTACCAGTGATGCGATCTATAACAGCACGGTAGAGAAACAGAAGGCTGACTTCAGCAAGTTTCACCAATGGTATCTAAGAGATCTTCAGCGGCTAAAAGTCTAGGGCTACCGATACTTTTCGATTTCAGACAGGTGCTCGTTATCCAGATCAATTGTGGCTTTTCTTTCAGAAGCGAGCTTCTTCGCTCGCTTTGCATACTGAAGCCCCTTGGCTGGCTGCTCTCCGCGTAGGATCTGTTCAGCCTGCTTGCTCGTGCTGTGCCCCAGAAAGCGTTCGTACTGCTCGTCAGATACCTCAGTGCCGATCAGTCGTTCGATCCAGCCGCTTTTCGGCGGGTAACTTACGCCCAGCGCAAGCAACTGCCTTTTCTGTACCCACTATTTCCGGCGCGGCCGGCTTCAATCAAGGCTTTGGTTAGAACTACAGCCATTTGGGGACTCTCATACACAAACCTGAACCATGCGGGTCTGATTGGCGGTCAAGATAGCAGCGCATCGAAATCAACACTGAACTCTGCTTCTAAGAACTCAATCGTGGCTGGTTGGCTATCGAGCGATGCTTCCCGTGTAGACTCCAGTGCGCACTCCAATCGACGCAGCAGAGTAAACGGCAAAATGATCTTGCCGAAGTCGGTATGCTTGAAATCCCCCCCCACAGGTCTTCCGCGTTCTTCCAAATGAAATCAGCTTGCGAAGCAGCCGAACCTACGAACTCTGCCATCTTGGCCTCCAACCAACTTTTGCACGAAACGGCACATCTTCCAAAAGAGGGTTGTCAACCAAGTTTTGCACAAAACGGACTTTGATCCATTTCTAACTAAAATCTACAATCCAACCTCAGATTGCAAATAGCCTATGTTTATTACAGATGGTATGGTTCGTGTTTTTGTTTATTCGATGGCAACTGTACTCTTTCTGCCGCTTGGCTTGTTGAAAAGCACGTGGTGGTTTTCACCATTGTTTGCGATAGCTGCTATTGATTACTTAATGTTTCTGCGTCGACAAGGCTAGTTGCTGAACCTCATACCTCAGAGCAATCTGTATGTTTTTTACACCACTGGTTAAAAGGTCAGGCTACGTTCCTGACGTTTTTTAAAAAACAGTTTTATGTTTGATGCGTTACTGGTCTGTCTGGTAACCCAGTGGTACATTACCATTATTAAGGCTGGCTGGCGGTGGTGCATCATGCTTAAACGACCCTCTCTGAGCGTACTTTCCGACAGTCCTGTGCACCGCACCACTTACCCGGCAGGCCTATGTCTTGGTTATTCTTCGTTGTACCTTTTTCTTCAGCTTTATCCCTGACATGTCTGTCTGAACAGTTCTAAGCAAACCGGAATGTTGTCATGGCCAAAGTACAAGGGCTCTTTGTTGGATACCGAAAATTCGCTGTTGATCGTGACTGGCTTCGTCAGCAGGAAGAACAACGTTATCGGGATCGCCAGCGACAATTTGATGAATGGTCCAGGAAATGGGTCACTGTAACCAGGCTCAAAGAGACTCGTTTATGGACTGACGGAGCCATCAGGCGATGGTTGGGTGAACCTCAGCAGCAGGGTAAATATAAAGTTTTCCCCGTTGAAGCGGTTTTGGCTGCTGAGAAGTTGAATGAGTTTCGGCTCTGGCTTAAACCCCGACTGGAAAAGAAACGTGCCCAGCACCACCACTTTTTAATTCCATTTCTGTAAAGTAGAAACAACGGCAGTTCCGGCCGCATTCAAGGCTTCGGCATCTGGTCAGAAATAAAGCGCCATTTTTCAGTATAAGGGAGGTTAGATAGTGGAAGGTATTGAGACACTGAGTTTGCAGCTTGATGAGAATGAAACTATGGCCCTTGCTCAATTAGTTAAACGTCTGAGCTGGAGCGATCTTCGTGGCTGTGCTGTGAGTGACGAAGAAGCCTGGGTAATGAAAAGCGCAATTGAAAAATTACAACAGGCGTTAAGGGAAGAAGGTTATGCGCCTCGATGAGGCTGGCTTCGTTCTTTATTCCGATAACAAATTTGCTTAAGGACTAACTATGAGCCAGCACTGGTATGAGGTGAAAAGCAATCAGGGAATTGTTCAGGTGATTGTTGGGAGAAGATATTAATGTAATGCGTTTCTGCATTACATCAAGCAGATTAGCTTTTTCTGGTCAAAATAGACGATGTGATTTTTCTTTAGCCGAAGTCCATCCGCTCCCCACGCAACCGGTAAAGGTTCGCAGGTTTAATAAAGATAGGTTTCGTATCTCCCTAAGGGTGGGATAGGTAAACTCATAATGGCATCTGTGTTTACTATGTAAGTATTCGGGTAAAATTCATCTAATACAGTAAAGTTTAGTTTCTTACAAAAGCTTAATAAATATGGGTTTTTCACGTCTTCTATTACAACATCGCACCAGGGATTCGATTCACAGCAAAGCTTCAGAAAAGACTTAAACCATCCCTTGTTTTGTATTTCTTCCGGAAGCCGTACCACATGTATGGTCAGACAATCTCCATGATAACGATTAGTACTTTGTCTAAGCCCTACAACAATCCCCTTTTCTTGAATCTGTACACCTGCCTGATGCTCTTTCATGTCGGGCGTATAGTGCCTTGCTCTGTTTAACCAGGCCACCAGCTGCTGAGCCGTACTTGGTGATTCTTCAGCTATCCATTTCAGGTACTTGATGCGGTCCATATGCGCCTCCCTGTACGATTTCCAATGAACAAAGGCTCTACAGTATTAAGCTGCTGTAGAGCTCATTCAACCAAGCTCAAACTGTGCGTATTAAAGGATGCCTAACCTTTTTGTTTCATCGATCCACGGTCTGAATTCTTCCAGTAGATTATCATATAACTTTTCATCGCTAATCGAACCGAAATCATCCATGGCAAAGAAGTGGGTGTTATCAACCCGGCGGTCAGTAAAGTCATCCAGATTTTTGAGGATACCGTAGCTTGAACCACCCAGGCCGACAAACTTCCAGAAGATGGGGTAGTTGGCAGAACGCCGGATTGCATCTTTAATCGCCCGGGTCTTGCTGATCCCGCCATCGGTAATAAATACAACATACACCGGGATTTTCGAGTCCTTAAAGTAGTCGACTATTTCTTCCATCACAGGAGGCTCGTTGTTTGTCCCTCCGAGGCCCGGCAGGTTCTCCCAGGCTGAACGCTTTCCAGCCCCGCGAATGGACTGAATATATGTGTCCAGGTTGTCCAGTGTGACGTTTGGATACTTCTTATGCTTCTCTCCAAATCCCCAGACATCCATTTCACCGTCGTCGTCGAACTGGGCGGCAAGAACGGCGATGCGGTCCAGCACAGACTGAACGTTACCCTTACTGAACTGGCCACTCATTGAGCCGGATGCGTCAAGTACAAATGCAACCGCTGCCTCAAGGGTGTCCAGTTTATTTTTAGTAAGACTGACCGAGGCTTTTTTAGCGAGGCTTACAAGGCGCGGAGATCTGGTTTCCAGTTTCTTTTCCAGACTGATACGAGCAGGCTTTGCTGGCTGCGGAGCTGGCTGTGCGACATCAACGCCATAGCTAATGGCCAGAGGCTCAAGACCACCGTTGAAACCCTGCCCGAGCGCACGAAGCTTCCAGGCGCCATTGTGCCGATATACTTCACCCAGGATAATTGCTTTCTCACTGCGGCCCTGAGTCTCAGCCTGGAACTCAGCGATTCCTTGAGCCTGCATGCTCAACGAACTGAGCCCACTGATGGTATCTTCACCATCAATGACAACTGTGATTGCAATTTTACTGATGTTCGCAGGAACACGATCCAGTGCTATCTCAATGCTGGACTGCTGAGAACCGGTAACGAGCTTTACTGCCCCTTCAGGAGAAGACAGATTATTGTAAAAGATAAAGTCAGAATCGCCGCTGACCTTTCCCTGAGCATTAAGCAGGAACAGGCAGGTATCGGGTTCGCCTTTAAAGCCGGATTTGGTAGGGTACTGAAGATTCAGCCTGATCGCAGATTGCTGAAGTGGTATGTTTTGTCCGGATTGTAGATTCACATTAACTCTCCTGATTTTTGATTATTTTAAAGCGCAGCGTTTATATAGGTTCCCCTGGCTTAGTTCAGGACGCTGGATTTCTGGTGAGGCGTATATATGGTGTGACACCATATTTCATCACGTTGAAGTTTCTATACCTGTTGAATTGGAATTTCCATTGGTCGGGTATTTTATCTTCCAGAACCCGTGCCTTCATAAGTCGCAAACGTAACATATATCAGAGGGGCATGCTGTTGATATAAGGCACGGAATACAGGCTTTAACCAGCAACCAGAGAAAAATCCGTTTCCTGCCTTTAAAAGGCTCACGTCAGAATTAACATCTCTCTGCTTTCTGAGATTCCCGAACCCTTTCTGCCCCCCCCCTCCTGATAGCGGATCGCAACCAAAAAAAACCCCGGCATTGCCGGGGTATGATTCAGCGTTATTTTAGATGTTAACGCCGTGCTGGGAGGCAAGAGCCGCCAGGCCACCGGCAAAGCCCTGACCGACAGCTTTAAACTTCCACTCAGCGCCATGACGATACAGTTCACCGAAGACCATAGCGGTTTCGGTTGAGGCATCTTCAGACAGATCGAAACGGGCAATTTCCGTGCCGTTGTCGTTGTTGTAAACGCGCATGAAGCTGTTGCTCACCATGCCGAAGTTTTGTTTACGCGCTTCTGCATCATAGATGGTAACGGCAAACACCAGTTTTTTGATATCTGCTGAGACTTTGGTCAGATCGATTTTGACCTGCTCATCGTCGCCGTCGCCTTCACCGGTACGGTTGTCGCCCTGGTGCTCTACCGCGCCATCAGGGCTGGTTTTGTTATTGAAGAAAATGAAATGCGCATCTGACAACACTTTACCGTCTTCGCCTACTGCGAACACGGAAGCGTCCAGGTCAAAACCCTGACCATCGGTTACACGGGCATCCCAGCCTAGGCCAACCATAGCAACATTCATGGTTGGTGCTTCTTTGGTCAGAGATACATTGCCGCCTTTTACGAGAGAAACTGCCATTTTTAGCTCCTGCAAACAGTTGAATGAGGGCTGCATTAACAGCCCCGGGTAGAAAAGTTACTTTTTGATCAGGACGCGTTAATGCCGTACTGAGCACATACAGATGCCAGACCACCAGCATAACCCTGACCTACTGCGCGGAATTTCCACTCACCATTGTGGCGATACAGCTCGCCGAACAGCATGGCAGTCTCAGTGGACGCATCTTCGGTCAGATCGTAGCGAGCAACTTCAGTCTGGTTATCGTCATTAACCAGACGAATAAACGCACCGGATACCTGACCAAAGCTCTGGCGACGAGCCTGAGCATCGTGGATGGTCACAACGAAGATGATCTTGTCAACTTCAGACGGGACGGCGTCCAGTTTAATTTTCAGCGATTCATCATCACCATCGCCCTCACCGGTGCGGTTATCGCCGGTGTGCGTTACGGAACCGTCGGATGACGTCAGGTTGTTATAGAAGATGAAATCTGAATCGCCGCGCACTTTGCCGTTTGAGGCCAGCAGGAATGCTGAAGCATCCAGGTCAAAGTCCTGACCGTCTGTTGAACGCGCATCCCAGCCAAGGCCCACCAGGACGTTTTTCATTGACGGAGCTGCTTTACTTAGGGAGACGTTCCCGCCTTTGGAAAGAGAAACACTCATAAAATAACCTCTTCGATTAGTAATTGTTCAGGTTAACACTTAAGGGGATTAACTCCCCTTTTCCTCAGATTCAGGTTTGCCCGGGAACATGACGCTTGCGAGAATGCCCAGCGCCAGTACACCCAGTACAACATACAGGCTGGTTGTTGCCGCGATGCTGTAACCATGATGCCAGATGTGATCGGTCGCATTCAGGCCGAGTTTTGCCGCGATGAAGAACAGCAGCACGATAACGGCCTTCTCCAGATGAACCAGGTACTGTTTCAGTGCCTCAAGGACAAAGTACAGAGTACGCAGGCCCAGGATAGCAAACATCATGGCACTATAGACGATAAGCGGTTCACGACTGACGGCAATGATTGCCGGTACCGAGTCAAACGCGAACATTACGTCCGAGAGTTCAACCACAGCCACACACAGGAACAGCGGGGTCGCATACAGCGCCGCTTTTTTACCACGGCCAATGGTGACATCGCTGTTTTCTGGTTTCGCCAGTTCAGCATCCACTTCCTTCTGGTTAAGCAGGAAGGCATGCCCTCTGAGCTTCGGCCAGATAGGGAAGAAGCGTTTAACCATGCGGTAAGCCAGATGCTGGGAGTAATCCTCAATTTCATCATCGTCATCACCGCTTTTAAGCATCATGACCGCTGTCCAGGCAACGATAATAGCGAAGACAACTTCAACATACGGCCCCAGACTCAGCAGGCTCGTACCGATGGCGACAAAGATGCCCCTGAAGACAATGGCACCAATGATCCCCCAGTAGAGAACACGGTGGCGATAACGATCCGGAACGGCGAACCAGGAGAAGATGGCCATCATGACGAACAGGTTATCGACCGACAGCACTTTCTCCAGCGCATAACCCGTAACAAACAGACTGGCAACCTCAGCACCGTGGTGGATATAGAGGAAACCGGCAAATGCCATCGCAACCACAACCCAGAATACGGACCAGAGCGCCGCACTCTTCAGCGAAATAGGCTTGTCATCACGGTGCATAAACAGGTCAATAAAGATGGCACCGACTGAAAGCGCAATAAAAACAATGACCGTTTCAGTCGGGAAGCCGATGTGTGTGGAAACCATATTTTACCCTTAGGGATGTGGATCAGAGGCCAAATTCAGCCGGGTCGAAGCCCAACGCGATAGCGATCTCGCGGGAGGCCAGTTTCTCGTCCTGATCGAAGTTACCGTCACTTTTCGCAACGGCAATACCAACACGTAAGGCCAGCTGAGCGGCCTCAGGCTGATCTTTCAGCGCCAGGATGTATTTCATGGTTTCGCCCTTGCCGATTTCAACATCGAAATCGAAGCTTGAAACCAGTTTATTGAAGAACTCAATCACCTCATTGGTATCGAAGACCTTCAGCTCTTCTGAAGAGCGCAGAAAGCCCATCATTTTCTGCTTTTCTTCCGAACTTACGCCGTCACTCGATACGGCAATACGGGCACATACAGCAACGGTGCCCTGCATGAATTTTTTGTTTTTGAAACGGCCAACCTGGCGGGTCAGTTCGTCACGGCCTGAGTTAATGGCACCTTTAACTTTGTCGAAAAAGCTCATACCTGTTTCCTTTGTTGCTGTGTTATTTAGAACCGGCGCTCCAGCGAAATCCCCAGCCAAATGCCCGGTCCATTTCGTCCTGGCCTTTGAAGTACTGGTTAATTCGCTCGACTTTAATTGCGCCGTTTTCGTTTACGAGTCTGGCAATGGCGCACAATGTGCGACGGTTTTCACCTTCGGTCAGGCGGGTCTCAATGGGCGGTTGATCCGGCACATGAATGGTGACCACACCATCAGTCTTGTCCCAGCTGGGAACACCTTCATAAATAAAGGCGTAAATCAGCACTTCGCGGATATGCTTCCATTCACGTCCATTGATATGCAGCCACTCGCCGTCTGATACATCACCCGTCCGGTCATCGCCCTTGAGCTGAACATACGGTTCATCGCGATAATCACCGAATGCATTACCGAGCGCCTGAATGACCGATTTATACCCGTCCTGAAGCTCAACAAAGGCCCCCAGATCCAGGTCGATTCCTTTGGAGCCGAACATGCCTGCAAAGCCTGATTTGCCGCTGCCCCGGTGCCAGTTCAGGTTGATCCGGATTTCACCGAAGTTATCCCGTTTGGTCAGGCTGATTGCAGGCTTCTCTTTTGTCAGCGATACCTTGCTCAGGCTGATTTTTGTCTCAACTGGCGGAGGGGTTACAACCGGAGGAGTCGGGGCTGCGGGAGCCGGTTCGTCGGCAATATTTACGCCGAAATGCTCTGCCAGCGGTTTAAGTCCACCGTTGAACCCCTGCGCAACGAAGCGGAATTTCCAGTCATTATTACGACGGTAAAATTCACCCAGAATTAAGGCTGCTTCCTGACGGCCGCTCAGTTCGACACTGCCGCTAACCAGGCCGGTAGCCCCTTGCTCCACGTCGATGGAAAGATTACGAAGACCGGACGCCGTCTGCCCACCGTCACAGGTCACGGTGAACGCAATTTTCTGGACATCAGGTTTCAGCCGGTTGAGCGCGACAGTAAAGGTTGAGTACTGGCCTTCACTGACCAGGCTGACGGTACCATCATCGTTACGTGGCTGACCATAAAACACCATGTCCGCATCACCCTGCACCTTCCCGTCGGCATACAGGCGAAACGCCGAAGCATCCACCTGGCCGCCCGAGGTGATCCGGACCCGCAACTCCTGGGCTGGAACGGGGGCATTGCCCCCCGGCGTCAGGTTCATTAGCGAATAACCGCTGAAACGATATCGGAGTGCATATCGTCAATTGTGCGGCCGCGACAGGCATGGCCAAGGGCGGTAAAGTCCCAGTTGCCGTTATTACGGCGCAGCGAAGAAATAACGATCCCGGTATGTGAGCCCTGCTCAGTCAGCTTGTAGCGAGCCAGCTCTTTGCCGGTTTGATCGACAACGCGGCAGAACGCGTTTTCGACGTCATTGAACGACTGACCACGGAAGCTGTTTACCGTAAACGCCAGGTATTCAACGTTTGCAGGCAGTCGGGAGAGGTTGACATTAATCACCTCATCGTCACCGTCACCTTCACCGGTCAGGTTATCGCCACTGTGCACAACAGCGCCGCAGGTGGATTCCAGTTTGCGGAACCAGATGGTGTCAATTGTTTTACCGGTGCTGTCCATTAATACGCAGCCAGCATCGAGATCGATTGAGTCGTTGCCTCCAAACAATCCTCCAAGAAGACCTTTTTTCTTAACCGGATCCCAACCGAGACCGAAATGAAGCTGGCTTAATGCAGATGATTCTTTGCTGAGTGATACCGTCTGGTTCTTAACTAATGAAACCATGTTTTATTCCTTAAAATGGTAATGACCGAGACAATCAAAGGTATATTTAGTAACTGACGAAGAAAATCATATCATGATGAAGTTCTCTGACAAGGGAAATTTTGGTAGTTTTCTGTAAAAACACAAAAAGAAATCCTTTTCAGGGTGTTAATTTTCTAAGTTTAATTTAAATATCAATGTGTTATCAGGAATCCAAAAAACCTGACGCACTCCATAACCACAGGAGTTATTAATCATATTATGATTGACATGTAGCTTAGACACTCATAGACTCACTTCTCAATCATAAATTTGCATGGCGTTCCGGATAATTAAAAAAAATGAACAAGAAAATTTGGTTTATGGAAGGTTTATCCTCCCAGCGAGATATTATTCAGGGGGTAAAATCATTTGCAAAAAAAAATAATTTTGCCATTACCGTTTTTGCCTCCCACCGTAACGAAAGAAATGAAATCCTTTCCGTTGCCGACTATTCTTTGACTGAACCTGAAGATCCTCAAAAACGTCTTCAGTTTATCCAGGAAACCATTCAGTCCTACGGCATCCACCATATTCATACTGGCCGTAACAGCCAGTGGTTTGAAGAACACCGTTCAGCCATTGAATCGACCGGTGCCACCCTTACTACCGGTGCAACGGGCGTCGACTGGTTAACTCTGGCTGACGAAAAAGTTACTTTTGCTCAGTTTATGGAGCAAAAGGGTCTCCCGGTCGTACCATCCTGGCGGGTGAATACGCTGGCAGAATTAAAAACACACCTCGCGGCCCCGCCGTTCACTGACAGCCCGGTATGCGTGAAGCCGGTGACGGGTATCTATGGCATGGGATTCTGGCGCTTTGATGACAGTGCTTCGCCTATGGCCGTCTTTAATCATCCCGAACATCGTCTGGTCAGTCCGCAACAGTATATTGCAGCAGCATCAGCTGCTGAGTCGTTTAAACCCCTTGTTTTGATGCCGTACCTGCCAGGCCCGGAATTTTCCGTCGATATCCTCGCGGATAAGGGCGAAATACTCGCAGCCGTGGGACGCCGTAAGGAAGGGGTTATCCAGTATCTGGTAAACGAAGGAAGCGCCTGGGAACTGGCGTGTGACTGCGCCAGGGTTATGAAGGCCGACGGGCTGGTGAATGTTCAGACGCGAAACGATGTGAATGGCAACCCGGTGCTGCTTGAAACCAACATGCGTCCGTCAGGGGGGGTGGGTTATACCCTTCACAGCGGGGTGAACCTTCCTGGGTTATTTGCTGCCTTTAAGCTCGGTCTGATGTCTGAAGATATGGTGCGCCAGAGCGCTAAAAACACCTTTTCTCCGGTTGCGGTGAGATCCATTACGGATGTAATTGCATACCCGGAATCACTCTCTAACCTTCTGAATTAAGGCGTATTTATGTCTGATATCCTCGAAGATATGATTTATCGCCGTACCCTCTCATGCGGTACGATTCAGGTAACCCGCGACCAGGGTGAAGTTTCGCTCGATGACCTGTTTGACATCGCTGAAAGACGTAACCCGAAACGCGCCTTTCTGTTTGTCAGCAAAGTACTCGGCAGGCACATTCCCGTGCCACCCTCAGTCATGCGGCAGGCCTACAGACAGCTTGCCAGCCAGTTCCCCTCGACACTGACAGGACCCGTACTGTTTATCGGTATGGCTGAAACCGCCGTTGGGCTTGGGGCCGGTGTATTTGATGAAGTGCGCCACCAGCATCCTGAATCTGTCTATCTGACCTCTACCCGTCACCCGGTTGATGGCACGTTGCTTTGCGAGTTCAAGGAAGAACACAGCCACGCCACCGATCATCTGATCTATCTGCCAGATGATGAAGAGAAAAGACGTCGTGTTACCAACGCACGAACGCTGGTTTTGATTGATGACGAGGCAACCACCGGTAATACCTTTATTAACCTGCTTTCAGCCCTGCGTAATACCGGCAAGCTTCAACATATTGAACAGGTTATAGCCGTTACGCTTACCGACTGGAGTGGCAAAGCCTTGTCCGAGCGCAGCACCTTACCAGTCACTTCGGTTTCTCTTGTAAGCGGTAAGTGGGGATGGACCCCATTACCTGATGCACCTGTCCCGGACATGCCGAAAGTCAACGTAACTTCACGAGGAGAATGGGACATCCAGGGAAAACAGTCCTGGGGCCGACTGGGGATGCTCGCACCTGCGGCCGATCTCGGCCATGAGGTCTCCGTCCACAAGGGGGAACGTATTCTGGTTCTCGGGACCGGGGAATTCGTCTGGGAGCCGTTCCTGCTTGCTGAACGGCTCGAAGCTGCCGGAGCACAGGCATTTTATGGATCGACCACCCGCTCCCCTATCGCCGTTGGTTATGCCATTGAGTCCGCCATTTCCTTTACGGATAACTACGGGCTGGGCATCCCCAATTTTGTCTATAACGTCGCCCACCAGCAGTTTGACCGCATTCTTGTGTGTACTGAGACACCCGCAGAAAGTATTGACACGCAGCTTCTTAAAGCGCTGGCTGAGGTTGCGGCCGTCGTGGAGATTGTTACCTATGAATAAACCCGTTGTTCTGAGCGACCTTGACGACACGCTCTTTCAGACCCGTCGTAAAATGGTGGACGAGCTGGCCCTGGAGCCATTCCGTACCGGTGCCGTTGATCGCACCCTGAATCCACGAAGCTTTATGACGGAAGAACAGTCCATGTTGGTGGACTGGCTCCTGGAGCAGGCTGAACTCATACCCGTTACCGCACGGGGAACTGAAGAAATCAGCCGCGTACGGATCCCTTTCCACTCCTGGGCAATCACCACTCACGGGGCCGTCATTCTCACGCCAGAAGGCAAACCCGACGAGGAGTGGAAGGCCCATATGCTCGGCCAGCTGGCTCCCTATCAGGAAAAGCTGACATCGATGCAGCGTCTGATCACTGAAATGATGGACGCAAAAGGGATCAATGCCTGGGCAAGGCTGAACTTCGAATACGGTGAAACGGCGGTTTATATGGTGATGAAGCACCGCGACAGCACCCGCCTTGACGAGCTCAATGCCATTGCAGATGAGATAGAAACGGTGTTTCCGACCGAGGGCTTCTACATCCACCGCAACAGTAATAACGTGGCCTGGCTTCCCACCGCGGTTGAGAAAGGGCTGGCAGTCAGATGGCTTCTTGAAAAACTTCGGGCTGAACGCGGAGTCTTCCCCGTAATTGGTCTGGGCGACAGCCTGAGCGATCATCGTTTTATGAAACTGTGCAGCTGGTTTGGCATCCCGCGTCAGAGTCAGTTTGCAGATGCCATTTCACAGCGAATTTTTGGAGAAAATTAAAATGCAGCCACATGACACATTTACCGGCTCATACCAGCCCGGTGACGTGGAATTTCTGCTAAAGCCGGTAGTCATTGAGATGACGCCGGTTGAGCAAAAAGAAGAGCTGATTCAGTCAGGGAAGAAACATTATTCGGACATGCTCAGTCAGGAGCCAGCGCCAACACAATGGCATCTTGATTTGTTTCACCGGGCGCTGGATCGGGGCGCAGAGAGACTTGCAAAAGAAGTCACACAGCTCGCTATTGCTCTGGCCGAACGCTTCGGTGATGAGCCCATTGTACTGGCCAGTCTCGTCAGAGCTGGCGTGCCGCTCGGCGTTATGCTGCACCAGGCCCTGCGTGACATGGGGAAAACCTCATGGCATTACGGTATCAGCATTATCCGGGATCGTGGAATTGACGGTGCAGCCCTCGACGTCATTGAAGAGCGCCATGGTACCAGCGGTATTGTCTTTGTTGACGGATGGACAGGTAAAGGCGCAATTACCGGAGAGCTTGTACGCGCACTGAAAGATCGCCCGGGCTATCCTGAGCAGCCGCGACTGGTTGTCCTGGCCGATCCCTGTGGCTGCTCCTGGCTTGCAGCCAGTGATGATGACTGGCTCATTCCTTTTGGCATCATGGGTGCGCCGGTATCAGGCCTGATCTCCCGGTCAGTATGGTCCTCTGAAGGATTACATGGGTGCATGGTTTGCGAGCATCTCAGTGAATTCGAATGCAGCCGGATGCTTGTCGATACCGTCGCCCATTTCCGTAAGAAGTTAACCCCGTCATCCCTCGCTACCCTGAGCTGGAATATGGAGTCAGCCCGGGTCTTATGGCAGACAAGTCGCGACGTTATCGCGTTCCTGGCCGATGAATTTAAAGTGGACAGCGTCAATCGTATTAAACCCGGTATTGCTGAAGCAACCCGGGCTGTATTACGTCGGGTACCGGACCATGTATTTGTGCGTTCTATTGACGACCCGGACGTTGCCTTGCTTGTAGGGCTTGCTCGTGAAAAGGGAATAGTTGTTACAGAAATGGGGGGAACCCTCGGCCAGTATCGGGCTGTAACCATTATCAAGAAGGTACTCTGATGAAAAATCGTCTTTCTCCCTGGAATCTGGGAGCCACGCTATACATGCCTGCAACACGGGAAGATATTGCTGATGCCGTCCTGCACGGGAAAATCCCGGGTTTGCGCTCTCTGGTGATTTGCCTGGAGGATGCTGTCAGTGAAGCAGACATCCCCATCGCCCTCAAAAATCTGGAGCACCTGCTGCACGAGCTCAGTAACAGCATGCGTAGCCTGGGTAAAAATGACTGGCCTCTGGTGTTCATTCGCCCTCGGCATGCCGAAATGGGCAGATGGTTAAAAGCGCATTATGATCTTTCCGCTGTCGATGGGTTTGTGTTGCCGAAATTTACCCTCAGTTCGTTAGCTGAATGGTGGGATATCATGGGCGGGACTCACCTGTGCATGATGCCAACGCTGGAAACAGAAGACGTCTTTGACGTGGTTCAGATGCGCGAGCTGGCCACTCGCCTGGTGGAACATCCCTGCCACGACCGCATTATTGCGCTTCGAATCGGCGGCAACGATCTTATGAACGTTGTGTCGCTTCGCCGCCCCCGGGACCTGACGCTGTATGACAGCCCGATGGGCTACGTCATCAAAATGCTCGTTTCAGTCTTCGGCCCGCGTGATTTTGCCCTGACCGCGCCCGTATGTGAGCATATTGACGATCATGCCGTTATGGCCAGAGAGCTGGCTCTTGATATGGCACATGGGCTTGTTGGGAAAACGGCCATTCACCCGGGTCAGATAGAGGTCATTCAAAACGCGCTGATGGTCACTCAGGGTGAGTATTCTGACGCTCTGCGGATCCTGAACTCTACCCAGGCCGTGTTTAAGTCGCAGGGAGCAATGTGTGAACCCGCCACACATCGCCGCTGGGCGGCTGGCATTCTGGACAGAGCTCGTTTTTATGGGTTACAGAACGAGCAAAGCGCTGATGGAATCAGATTACTTACCGTGACCCAGCATCATTAAGGAAATCATAATGGGGTTCAGGTTCAGAAAGTCGATCAACATTATTCCTGGCGTTCGCCTCAACCTGAGTAACGGTGCACCGAGCCTGAGTGTCGGGCCGAGAGGTGCTTCCGTTTCTTTTGGTAGCCGGGGGACCTATGCCAATCTGGGCTTGCCCGGTACCGGGCTGAGTTACCGTACCCGGCTTGACCGGGCCGCGCGTTCCGGAGGTGGAAACCGGACGGCAACCGACCCGGGGCTCAGACAGGCGCTTGAGCAGGAAGCCGCTGAACTCATGTCAGCGGTAACCGCAATCCGTAATATTCACGAGCTGACGCCGGATCCAAAAACAGGCATCAGCTGGGCAGAGCTGGAAGCAGTATACCTGCATAACAGAACGTCGCCTTTTCAGGTTCCGGCACCGGTGCGTCCAGAAAAGCCAGACTACCTTGCATTGCCGGAAAAGCCTGCCGAGAGCGAAGGCATTAGTTTTCTGGGTAAATGGTTTGAATCGGAATCAGCTAAAGCTGAGCGCCACGCCGAAAATCTTCGCCGGTGGCAGCAGGAGCTGATTGATGTGGAGCGTGAGAATACCCTTCGACAGCACCGGTACCAGCAACAACGGACGGCCTGGGCCGAACAGTATGCAAACTGGAAGTTTGAAGCAGAAGAACATGAAAAACGGCTCGCCACGGCTCAGGCAGATGCCCGGCAGCAGTTCCGGACAGACGCCGCGTTTTTCGAATCATACCTGGCGGGTGTGCTGGCAGAAACTGAATGGCCGCGTGAAACGATTGTTGCATTTGAAGTAAAGCCGGAGCTATCAGCAGTCCTGCTGGACGTTGATTTAGCTGAGATTGAAGATTTCCCTGATAAGATTTACGGCGTTAATGCCCGGGGCACGGAGCTGACGGAAAAAGCCATGACGCAAAAAGCCGTACGCGAAAACTATGCCCGCCACGTCCATGGCTGCTTGTTCCGCCTGGTCGGTATCGTTTTACATACGCTACCTTTCGACAACGTGATTGTGTCAGGCTTTACGCAACGGGTCAGTAAGCGGACCGGCTATCTGGAGGATGAGTATATCCTGTCCTGCAAATGCACTCGCAGCCAGATGTCGTCAGTAAATTTTGCAGGCATAGAACACATTGATCCGGTTGAAGCGTTAGGCGATCACCCGGTTATTCGAAAGATGAGCAGTACCTTCATTTTTCAGCCTATTGAACCACTAACCCTTTAAGCAGGCTAAATCTTACGATGCAATTAAATACCAGACAGGCCCGGATTTTTAAGCTTGCCAACTTACTGGGCACCGGCAAGCCCGTTTCCGCTGCCGACATTATAACCAGTCTGGAATGCTCAGAGCCGACATTAACCCGGGCCCTCAAAGAGCTACGCGAGTCATATTCTGCGGAGATCAAATACAGCAAGGCAGGTCATTCCTACCATCTCGTTAATCCGGGCCAGCTGGATAAAAAGACCCTTCGCCGGATGAATGAAGCGCTCGCACAGAATGCTGAACTGAAAACCGGTGAGTCTACAGGGAAGGTCGTACTCGATAAGGATAAAAAAACAGCCGTGTCCTTATCGCTACGCATGCGGATCTTAAGAAAAATTGACCGTCTGGCTGCGCTGAGTGGCTCGACCCGAAGTGAAGCGGTAGAGAAGCTGGCTCTGCACTCCGTTGACGAACTGATAAAAGAATACAGCGCTAAAAAGTCCTGACGCTAAATCTCAGACCGGGGTGAAAACCCCGGTTTTGTCATATTTTACCTCTGTATTGGCGTGACGTAGTTTTGATCTATTCTCCTCCCGCAATGCCAGCAGCGCCTTACTGACTACAAAACCTGGTGTCTTGACATCCTCTTGTGCTACACATCAATCTTTGGGCGTTTTACACTCCATTCATGCAGATCTGTGATGTATGATGAATTTCATACATAAGACAGTTTATTTGTCCGAGTTTTTTCAGAAATCTTATATTCCAGTCCGGTCTGAATTATTTTTCTGTTGATAAGAGGCCATTCACATGTCGGTAATTCTATGGTGGTTAACTTATTTCTTTAATGCCGCTTCTGAGTATTTAATCTCCACCCGACAGATGTCGTGCCGTTTTATCAAATCAACAAACCCTGGCCTCTTCCTGAAACTACTCTCCTCTTCCGATCTCTTAAGAAGGAATTACATTTGAGACGCTTACCCGTATATCTGCTACTCGACACGTCCGGCTCTATGCACGGAGAGCCTATCGAAGCGGTTAAAAATGGCGTTCAGACGCTGCTTACCACGCTGAAACAGGATCCGTATGCACTCGAAACGGCTCACGTGTCAGTGATCACCTTTGATTCTTCAGCCCGACAGGCAGTCCCCCTGACAGACCTCCTGAGTTTCCAGATGCCAGCACTAACAGCCAGCGGCACCACGTCTCTTGGCGAAGCGCTTTCCCTCACGGCCAGCTCCATTGCCAAAGAAGTACAGAAAACGACGGCTGACACTAAAGGTGACTGGCGTCCCCTTGTATTCCTGATGACGGATGGAAGTCCGAATGATGACTGGCGTAAAGGCCTGAATGACTTTAAAGCGGCCAGAACCGGCGTTGTTGTGGCATGTGCAGCCGGGCATGATGCCGATACCAGCGTCCTCAAAGAAATCACTGAAATCGTGGTTCAGCTCGATACAGCTGACAGTTCGACGATTAAAGCTTTCTTTAAATGGGTCAGTGCGAGCATTTCGGTAGGCAGTCAGAAAGTGGAGTCCAGCAAAAAAGAAGTGATCGGTCTTGAAGACCTGCCACCGCCGCCGCCAGAAGTAAATGTGGTCTTATAATTTTATTGATTAAGGGGATATCATGTCTGTCAGTCTGAGCAAAGGCCAGGGCGTAAGCCTGAAAAAAAATGAATACGATCTCTCGTCCGTTACTATCGGCCTCGGTTGGGATATTAATGAGGAAAAGAAAGGTTTTCTCGGCGGGATCTTTGGTAAAAAAGAAGAAGAATACGACCTTGATGTGATCGCTTTCCTGTGTAATTCAGCCGGAAAGGTGACCGATCTCGGCAATGTGGAAAATGGTAAACCAACGCTTGTGAATGGCGATATCATCTTTTTCAACAGCCTTCGCCATAAGTCAGGCAATATCTGGCTGACGGGCGATAACCGAACCGGAGCCGGTGACGGTGACGATGAGCAAATTATTGTGCGCCTGAATTCCCTTGACGCTCAGTACGAGAAAATTGTGTTCATCGTTCAGATCTACAATGGTGAAAAGCTCCAGCAGCACTTTGGTAAAGTTCAGAATGCCTTCATCCGGGCAGTAGATGCCCGTAATATTGAAATGGCACGATTCGATCTTTCTGGCGGACCCGCCTTCGCCAGCCAGCGCTCCATGGTCTTTGCCGAGCTGATACGCGAGGCTACAGGCTGGAAACTCAGGGCAATTGGTGAGCCTTCAGAATCAGATTCGTTTGTCTCGCACCTGAGGAATTACATGTGATGCGCCGCCTGCCTGTTTACCTTGTTATCGACACATCCGGCTCGATGCGCGGTGAGTCAATCCATTCCGTTAACGTTGGAATTCAGGCGATGCTTAGCGCTCTTCGCCAGGATCCCTACGCCCTCGAAAGCGTTCATATCTCCATTATCACCTATGACAATGAGGCGCGTGAGTTCATTCCTCTCACGCCGCTGGAAGACTTCCAGTTTTCTGACATCGTTGTGCCAAGCGCAGGCGGGACGTTCACCGGTGCTGCCCTTGAATGTCTGATGCAGTGTGTTGAACGGGATGTACGTCGCTCAGATGGTGATACCAAAGGAGACTGGCGTCCTCTGGTATTCCTGATGACTGATGGAACCCCTTCTGATGCCCTGGCGTACGGTGAAGCGGTAAAAGCGATTCGCGGCCGGGGATTCGGATCCATCATTGCCTGCGCCGTTGGTCCTAAAGCAGGCCATGAGCACTTAAAACAGCTCACCGATAAGGTTGTGTCTCTGGAGACGCTAGATTCAACCGCGTTTGCAGGTTTCTTTAAATGGGTATCGGCCAGCGTGTCTTCCGGCAGCACAAGCGCGGGGATTAATAACGGAACTGATACCCTTCCCCCTCCTCCACCAGAAATCCAGCTGGTGCTCTGACAGACAGAAAGGTGCTGTTTCCGGGCAGCACCTTTCTGTACAGCAACGTTTTCTGCTGGCCGTACCAGCCGTACGAGGAAAATTATGAGACGCCTTCCCGTGTTTTTTGTCCTGGACTGTTCAGAGTCCATGATTGGTGAAAACCTGAAAAAAATGACTGATGGTCTGCAAATGATCGTCGGAGATTTAAGAAAGGATCCACACGCACTTGAAACAGCCTGGGTCTCGGTAATCGCATTTGCCGGTGTAGCCCGTACGATTGTACCTCTTCACGAAATTGCCTCGTTCTACCCTCCCCGCCTTCCCGTTGGCGGCGGTACGAGCCTTGGAGCTGCATTGCGTGAGCTGACCGTGCAAATTGATACCCAGGTCAGAAAAACCACTCATGAGGCTAAAGGCGACTGGAAACCCGTCGTGTATCTCCTTACCGACGGACGTCCGACTGACGACACAACCGCAGAAGTGAAGCGCTGGAAGGATCACTACGCGAGTAAAGTGAATCTCATTGCCGTTGGCCTGGGGCCGTCAGCGGACCTGAATATCCTGCGGCAACTGACAGAGAATGTCATGCTGTTCACCGAATCTCAGGAAGGGGACTTTACCCGCTTCATCAAATGGATCACGGCCTCGGTTACGGCGCACAGCCGCAGCGTCGGGGACGACAAACAACCTGAGCTCAGCCAGACTGAATACATAGTCCGGCTGGCCAAGGACGAGCCAGTAAAAGCGTACGACGAAAACTGCGTTACGCTTACCGGCCGTTGCAGCAAGACCCGTCGTCCGTACCTGATGAAGTATGAACGGCCACCAGCAAGGGTTTCCGGGCTCGATTTCAGTCTGAACCTGAACAGCTTTAATATTGCCGGATGCTATCCCATCGATGAGGACTATTTTGCGTGGTCAGATGCCACCGCTACCGGTTTGCAGGTAAATACCAGCGAACTGCATGGCGTACCGGGTTGCCCCCACTGCGGTAATGCCAGTGCGTTTGCCCTGTGCTCATGCGGAAAGTTGCTGTGTATTGACGGCCCGGATGACGTGATCTGCCCGTGGTGTGAAACAGGCCTGTCATTCAGCAATGATGGCGGAAACACTAACTTCGACGTAAACAGAGGGAGAGGTTGATGTCGCAAAATGCTTTACTTGAAGAGAAGATTATCCGCTTAGTTCTGTCTGAGCTGGGCCACCCTGTTGAAGGTGAGCGGCTTTTACTTCTATCGCAGGACCCATCCCTTACCGAAGAAATTATGCGGCTTAAAGAGCGGATTGAGAGCCTTGCACAGGGTTTATCTGCGCGGGTTAGCGAAGGTGATAACGACGCAGAGATTGCCGCCTCGTCAGCATCCAGTCTTTCCGATCAGCAACAAACGGTCGTAAGTGTTGCTGATAACCCGGGCATTGACGCTACCGATACATCAGCACTGCAACCCCTGCCAGAAAATGAGCCTCATCCTCCGTTCTGGAAGCTGATGCCTTATTACGAATTTGATAAACCAGCACAGAGGGAAGACGAAAACCTGTCTTCCCTGGTATTAAAACCCGGGCAGATACCGACAGGCCAGCAGCGGGCCAGCTTAGCTGTGCCACCTGCCGTTCCCCCGAGAGCTAAAATAACGATCCCCAACGCCCGCGCAGGCGAACGTTTCTCTTCGCCGGTTGCTATCGTTCTGGGTGAGGGCCAGCAGGCTACTGTCAGGGACGTTGTCTTTCCCCGGAACATTGGCCTGTCTTTTGACAAAGAACAGGAGTTGCTGACAGGTACTCCCACCGAAAGCGGCGATATAGAGCTTTCAGTAATCTGGTCATGCACGTCGCACGACGAATGTGAAACAAAACAGCTATTTATAATCAATCCCGATCCGAGAAGCCTGTGGAAGGTGGTAGAGCCACCAGCAGACGCTCCCTACCCTAAGTCCCATCTGGACGCTGCTGGCCTGGTCAGGGGTGATATACGTATTGCTGCCGCCAGTCGCCGGGGACGCTCTCATGAGCATGCCGGAAGCTTCAGAGATGACGACTTCTACATCAACCACTGCCAGGAAACAGGATGGTCTGTCATGCTGGTCGCAGACGGAGCCGGTAGTGCGGTAAATTCCCGGGAAGGCTCCCGGATTGCAGTCAAAACGGCTGGCGATTACCTTTTAAATCAGCTCAGTGGTGTGAAAGGCGTCCATTTAAAGCAGCACATCACGGCGTGGGAAGGGAGCGATCAGCAGGCAACAATAAACGCCATGCTTCATCATTTTAAACAGGCAGCTACGCTCGCGGTCAACAGTATCCAGAACGAAGCCATTTGTGCAGAACAACCTGTGAAATCCTATTCAACAACCCTTCTGGCAACTGTAGCGCTACGAACTGATAACGAGCTGTTTGCGGCTGCATTCTGGCTTGGTGATGGTGCGATAGGTGCATACAGCCCTTCCGGTAAAGTCAGGATACTGGGAAATCCCGATAGCGGAGAATACGCAGGACAAACCCGTTTCCTTGACCAGAGCATTATCGCAGACCCCTCGTTTAGCGGCCGCATCAGCGTGGGTAAATGGAATGATGTATCTCACTTGATCCTCATGACAGACGGCGTCTCAGACCCTCTGTTTGAGACGGATAATGGGCTTCGCAGTGACGAAAAATGGACCCGTCTCGTTGATGAGCTCAACCCTGTCCTTACAGACGCCAGTATTGCGCCTGAGAGGTTAGGCGACTGGCTTAACTTTTTCTCCACAGGGAACCATGATGACCGCACTATTGCGGTGTTGTGGTAAGGGATACGCTTTTTCGGTGATCAATATGGCAAATATCGTTACGTGCAAAACAAAGGACGGCGAAACAGTCCAGTATGTTGACGAGGTAATTGGTTCGGGCTCGATGAAGGATGTTTACTTTTCGCCTGATAAATCATACGTCGTCGCTTTTTATCATAAACCGCAGAACGAGCAGGCCCGGGATCGGATTGATATGATCACCGGACGCTACAGGCAAAACATTTTTGGCCAGTCCGGAGGTGAATACTGGAAGGACCTGTTTTGCTGGCCGACCCATGTTGTTGAGCATGGGCATAAAATCGGCATCGTGGTTCCAACCTACAAAAGCTACTTTTTCTTTAAATACGGCTCTAAAAACGATGATTTTCTTGGCATAAAAGGTCGTGAAAAGGAAGGCAAATGGTTTGCCAGCGCCAGCAACCAGAACAAATTTCTCGACCCACGTGAACGAGGCAATACGCTTACCTATCTCAAGGTCTGTCTGCTGCTGACAAGAGCCGTCAGAAGGATGCATGCGGCAGGTCTCTGTCACAGCGATCTAAGCTATAAAAACGTGCTTATCGATCCAGAAATGGGACATGCCTGCATCATTGACGTAGACGGCCTGGTTGTCCCTGGAAAGTATCCTCCCGACGTGGTGGGCACCCCGGATTTTATCGCTCCGGAAGTGGTGAAAACCAGTCATCTTTCCAAAGAGGATCCGAACCGCGTATTGCCAAGCATTACTACTGACCGTCATGCGCTGTCGGTGCTTATCTACATGTATCTGTTCTTCCGTCATCCGCTACGTGGCGGAAAAATACATGACATGTCGGATGAAGTACGTGATGAGACCTTATCTATGGGTGAGAAGGCACTCTTCATTGAACATCCGACAGACAAAAGCAATGCAGTCAAAGTCAGTCAGCTATCGTCCTTTTCACTGCCCTGGGCTGACCCGGAGAAAATTCCTTACACCATCATGGGCCCTTATCTGACACCTTTGTTTGAGCGCGCCTTTATAGATGGCTTACACGATGCCACTAAACGCCCGACCGCCGATGAGTGGGAAAGCGCCCTGGTTAAAACAGTCGATCTGATACAGCCCTGCCAGAACAAGGCGTGTGAACAGAAATGGTACGTTTTCTCGGGTAAGACAAAGCCGGTTTGTCCCTACTGCGGTACGCCATACAAGGGTAAATTACCGGTTCTAAATTTATATTCTTCCCGAAAGGAAGGCAGTTATCGTCCTGACGACCACCGGTTGATGGTGTGGAGCGGGCAGTCAATCTATGCGTGGCATGTGAATCGCCTCATTGCGCCAAATGAGCGTACAACCGATTTGCAAAGGAAACGAGTTGGGTATTTTGTTTTCCATAACGATCAGTGGTGGTTAGTAAATGAAGGCATAAATGGGCTTATGTCATTACCGGATAAACGACA
Organism: Enterobacter sp. CCUG 70166; assembly: GCF_020224095.1. NCBI lineage: Bacteria > Pseudomonadati > Pseudomonadota > Gammaproteobacteria > Enterobacterales > Enterobacteriaceae > Enterobacter > Enterobacter sp. CCUG 70166. The sequence goes on along the minus strand of NZ_NRIQ01000059.1, from coordinate 39,670 downwards.
GATTGCCATTGGGGAAAAAATTGAACTGACGAATAACGCTCAGTTTGTTCTGTCAAAGGAGGAAGGCGGCAGGCTGGTCGTCGTTCAGTTAGTAGAAAACTAACGGACGCCCATAACGACTAAAACGTTCTGGCAGCATACTGAACCTGTTTAATGAATCACTATATTAAGCTGTGTCAAATTTAAGCTGCCAGAAAAACTGACTGTCTGTGCCGGATATGCGGTACACCTCCTGCGGCAAGGGTTTAATGCGCAAAGCCCAATTTATTTATAAGAGTGAATAGTTTTGTGGCTCTACCCTGCCGCTCTCCTTTCCTGTGTCATGGTTTTTAACATCTGAAATACTGACATTGTTAAGCCGGTGATTGTATAAGGCGATGCGGACAATCTCATGAAGATATTCAAGTTCGTTTTGTGTCAAGGACTGGCCTTCCTGGGTTTTTGAAATCATTTCCTGCCAGCAGATCAGTCTTTCGTAACTGACATGTTCGCTGTTTTCCAGGCAGTGCAACCTGAAATAGCGAAGGAACAAAGGAAATTCATCGGTCTGAGCGATGTCATAAGCCCGAACCGTTAACCTACACAGACATACAATCGTATCCTGCTGTAACCTGACTAACGCGTTATGACTGCCCGGAAGGATATCAGGCAATTTCATCTTACAGTCAGCAAGGCGCTGAAGAAGAGGCCCTTCCTCTGAAGGCTCCCGTCCCCGATACTCCTGAAGAGGTTCAGATTCAAGTTCATGCATTAATGGATGATATAGCCATTCCCGGGAACTGGTCTCATCAATGATCAGGCTTTCAATGCACTCACTGTATGTTGTTTTACGTCGCCCGAGCTGCACCTGACTGATTTCATATTCAATATCTGGAAGATCGATACGCAATGCGGCAACTCTTTCGGAAGGATGAAGGTGGTCAAAGGTTAACTTCGCAGAAATGCTACGATCCCTGTCCAGAAAGACGGCCACACATAAATCATTAACCTTTACGAACAGATCAGCTGTGCCTCCGAACATACTGCCGCTTCCAATAACCTCATTCAGTGAAACCGGCCCACCATCGTCGCCAGCGAGAAGATTTGGGAAACCAAGAACCTGGTGCTCGTTGATGACTTCAATAATTTTTCCCCGGATGGCTTCCATCAGACCATCACAGTCACCGGCTACAGCAGTACTGTGTGAGAAATGCCAAAGCTTGACCTCCCCCTGCTTTGCTAACAGATCAGTTTTGCAAGCGGGGCAGATGCAGTTACAGTCGATACCCCGGCTGACCTCTGTAATATCTAAAAAGAGTCCTGATTCTCTCTGGAGTCCAAATGGAATACCAAATGTGTAACTCTTACGCATGGCTGCACCCCGTTTTTGATAATTATTCAAACTATATCCGAAATAACGGAGGAGGATTTCTGTAAAACGAATTAAAAGAAATGATTTTTTAGTTTTCCAGATTAATGTTTGACAAGAATCAAATGAGAGCCTTACAAATATGGAGAGAGAAGTTTAGGTAAAGTAACTTTTATCACAACTTCTAAAATTAAGGAGAATATCGGATGTATTTAGCAGTGGGCTTGGCTTATGATTAAAGTCTTTCTCCGAACTTAATAAGAAAGTTAAAAAGACAGGCTATTACAGTGCCTTTAGCCCCGAAAGGGGCATAAACTATTTTCAAATCCAGACACAGTCTTTTTGTTGTGCCAATATCAATAATTACTCGCGAACAAAGGTCCACACACTCGCAGGAACTTTGTCATATAACTTTTTCATTGTCAGTTCAGCTTTACGATGATCATAAGCACCAGAAATTTCAAGAGAGGCGACACCCGAGTTTTTTTCACATAACCTTTCAAATACTTTTTCGAGCGTTTCGAACGAACTACACTTACGGAATTTCATTAAATAAGACTGCTTTGTGTCAGACATAATCAACCTTCTTTAGACAGGCCTCAACTGGCCAGGGATAATCTTAATATCATTTTTCACTTAAGCCTAACGATTTCACAACCTTTTTCGTTGTTTCCACCCTGTTCATAACCAGGTACATGAGTGCTAAAATGACTGTAAATAAAACCAGTGTATCCCGGTGAGCAGGATGAAGAATCAATCAGTGATCAGACAGTTTTCGGAAAGCGAATTGCATCAGCAGCTGGAAACGTTCGGCAACCATGATAAACAGCTTTCACGCTTGATCCGTTACTTTTCCCATCTGAGATACAACACAGCTAAAACCTATCTGCACTGGCTACGAGTATGGAACGAATGGTATCAGGCGAATGCCCGGTTGCATACAGACTGGCCAGTAAGTTCGCTCCCCGTGTCTGAGGAAGCTCTGCTGGCGTTTATGGGGCATCTTGAAGGCAAATTGTCACGAAGCAGCATAAACAGCTGTCTTCAGGCCTTAAACAGTATCCATAAAAAAGGGCTTAACCTGCCCGGGATTATTACGTCTGAAGCATGGTACATGCTGGAAGCCTTAAAACAATCGGAAGCCCGGAAGCGAAAGACGACTAAACAGGCAACTCCCTTTCTTATTGGCGATCTCAAGGCTCTGATAAAGTTACGCAGTACTACAAACTCAGTTCGTAAGCTTCGTGACCTGTGCCTGATCTGGACAGGCTTTGAAACACTGCTCCGTTCATCCGAAATTCGCCGTATACGTCTGAAAGATCTGTCTCTGGATAGTATGACCGGTGAATTTAACCTGACGGTATACCGTACAAAAACGAACATCAGTACACTTCTTACCTACCGGCTGACACGTCAGTTAACTAACTGCCTCTTGAGATTGATGAACCTTGTGAAAATGGATCAGCACAGTCATCCGGATGAATACCTTTTCCAGGCCGTAAATTTCCATGATACAGGCTATATGCCACCCGGCTGGAAGCTTCGGAGTAAAGGGAATGAGCTATCTGAGCTTCTTAAACGGCATAACCTGCCCTACCGTGCTAAACAAAGTCTTCTGAACGATGAAGATGAGGAAGACACTGTGGACGATGCCGGTATGCTCAGCAAAAATTCCCTTTTACGGGCATTTAAAGAAATGTGGAATGAGCTTTATCCAAATGAGACTAAAACCCGTTACTGGACAGGGCACAGCGTTCGTGTAGGCGGTGCGATACAGCTGGATATTGAAGGTTACTCGCTACCACAGATTATGGAAATGGGGAACTGGTCGAATGAAGAAATGGTTATGCGCTACATTCGCAATATTGAAGCTGGTAAAAAAGCCATGATCAAGCTTATGCGAAATGCCTTTGATGAATAGCGCCCTCACGGGCGCATAACTTTATTTTTTCTTGAACGGGTTAAGTCTGGTGAGATTAGAGAGTGCCCCTCCCGGAGGCAAAATTCCCGTCCTTTTATATTTGTACACGCCATTTAATTTCATTGTCTGGATTCCAAGATTAATAAGCGTGACAAGTTTAAGGGTATACAGGAGTGTAAATTGGGGAGCAACCTGAATAAAAACTAATAACAAGCCTGCACACATTACACGTAGCCATGCCGCGTACTCCATGCTCAGCGGACGCTTGAAATAGAATCTTTCGAGCAAATCAACTGTCTTATTACTGATCCACGCCGCCGCCACTGAGAGTAACAACACGATGCACACCATAATGCCCAGTTCCATTTTCACTCCCTTCTCTTTTAGTCTGTTTAAGTTGAGGCTTAGCCACAGTAGTTTTGTTTTTTGCTTTTTTCTTAGGTTTGGTATGGTGAAACAGAAAACAATCCACCATTACCCAACCATTTTTATATCGAGCCACCAGCATCTTCTGGCTGGGGTAATGAGCATGAAACAGCATTTTCACGTCCATGGTGCCCATCAACGACTGTTTGCGCTTTAGCTCATCCTCAGCCATCTGAAATTCTTGTAAGAATTCTGAAGACAGACGCTGACGCAGAATTCTTATGGCACTGGAGTTTTCATCATTCTTTGCCAGGTGCCCGAAGCGTACAAGTGCCTTGTGGGTTATCTGGATGGGTCCCAGATGAGAGCTGAGCTGTTCGTACTGCCAGAAGTAGGTCAAATCCACCTTAACCCAGCTGATGCTGTCCAGCAGAGCCTCGTTCATGATGGTTCCGGACATAGGTACCATTGTCAGCCTGGCCAGACGCATATGTATGTAGTCCGTAAGCAACCTCAGCGACTCAGGAACGTTTTTATTGAGTAGGAGATGCTGAAGCACCGGGGTTGCGGTCTGCCAACACAGATTGCGCCCGTCAGGCAGGAAAGCAAACTTTTGATCGTCAGGCGCAGAGTTCGAAGCGTTTTCCTTACGAAGCAAAAAATAATGGCCGCACAGCAGCTCTGCTCTTACCTGGTCCTCGTCAGGGTCATGTCGGGCTTTACTTAGATCAACGGTTAGCACAACGCGGTTAATCGCATCAGCGTGATATTTTTTTACCCAGACGCAGACACGATAGAGACGCTCATCGATTTTCTGGCTGGCTGTGGAAATCCATTGCATTGTTGTTCCTTAATTTTCGGGGCTGACAATGAAAATGCCCAGCTCAGCCCCCGGCACGAGTTCTGTATATTTCAGGCTCAGCTTCCGTTGGTTGGACGGACCCTGGCTGTTTTCAGGAGCCCAGTCAGAGAGCGTTTTTAATTGAGGTATGTTGCCTGCTGCGAAAATGGGCAAGGATGCTTTTACTACTGAATAATCAGTCTCAGCATATTTATTCCCGTTTCGTTCCTGCCCTTCAGGCCTAAATGCAAAAATGTGAGCAATCGGAACAGGGAAAGAGTTAGTTCGACAAAGGCGATAAGATTCGCCCTGCTTCAGTGGGTGAAATTCAAGACGGTGTAAAGCCTTATCGATATTAGACACGACATTCAAATTGGTAGTTGCTACATTTTTTACTTCTGAGGCTCTCCTGCGCTCCAACAAACTCACAAGTTGCTCTGCTGTTTTAACTTCCTGGTTTCGGTTTAGCCGCCATGAAAAAGTAACTTTTTTAAGCTGGGACTTGATGAAAAGGATATTTCTTGTTGAGTGCATAGCGACAAGGCCCGGGAGCTTCTTGTGCACTTTATCAAAACGGACATTCTTTTTATTATCGATACGCCTCATTGCCGCAGCAAAATCATTTTTTGCTTCGTTTATAGAAGTGATCAAGCTTTCGAGAAGATCTGCTCTTTCGGGGACAATGATTAGACCCGGGTATTTAGTGGTTACTTTGGTGGAATCATGACTTAATGACTCTATGTCATCCACACAGATGTCAGTAAGTGCCTGAATAATTTCCTCAACCGAAGCATCGTCTTTAATACTAACCCTGATGGGTTTAACCTGCTTCAAGCGCTCTTCTGTTCTAGATACGGTGGAGACAGTCATCAGGTTTGCCATCATCGGGGGGGTGTTCGAAAGAAAACACTTGAGCGAGTCGATGCGTTCCAGAATCTGGTCACGAAAATAGGGCAAATCGTCATAACTCATACGTTTCTCCAGGCTCATGTTATTTCCAATCAATTTTGCTGCCCAGGCTGACCTTGCAGAACATAAATGTCATGTAAACCTCTAAAGAAGTCATTTTGAAACAGCTTTCACAGCATGCGATTTATGTTCGATAGGGCTCATGAACAAAGGATGATAATGGAGACGCCATGGATAGTGGATAGTCTTACCCACCTGGGTGATCCGATTGAGGCGAAAACGACCATTTATACAGTCAACTGACCAAAGCCCGGGAGAAACTAACCTCTTCCAGCGGTAAAAAGAGAAACCTGCAACACAGAGGTCATGCTCCAGGAAATGTTGAGTTTCGACGACGCGAACTTTTATCAAAAACCCCAGCATTGGCGAAAACCAGATCAACAACCATGTTGGCGGCAGGATGACTTTGTTCAGGAGATGATCTGTCATAAGCAAGGCAGATAACATCAGAAAACTGATAGTCAACCACAGGGCCATCCAACCGGCCCATACGCGGCTCTGACAGGGTTTCCATTCGAGAAGAAAAAGTTTTTTATGCATTCTGCCCCGCCTAATTTTAATGTATTGCCGAAGTATGCTGCATCATGATGGTGGTGCGGGGAAAGATTTCAAACTTCCACAATTCTGAAGCCGTGTTCCAACCATGAAAGATCCCGTCTCCACAGCGAGTGTTAAAAGCAAGAATTTCATCCCTGACCTGGTAAGCGAGCACTTCTGGCATATCAATAAACTCAGGTAAGGAAAGAAGAATTCCATGGATAACTTCTCCGGTTAACTTACTCATAACCTCTTCCTCAGACAGGGCAGCGTCCGGGAACAAACACAACGGAAGTGAAAAACAACATAGGTCAAGACCAATAGCAGCCCTTCCTGCGTCGTAGCCTTCTTCATTAACGACAAAACGAAAGAATTTTTCTGTCTCACCCCGTAATGATGACGGTCCTTCAGACGGAACTTCAATACCACTGAAGACTTTATCGGTCCAGTTGGTAAAAGGACTGGTGAAAACCCAACAAATTAAGGATAACGCCAGCTCTTCCTTAAACATACGTTCAGTGCCGGTAGTTCTGGAAAGTTGCTTTTGAGTACTCATGTTTTACCTGTTGCATGAAATTATTGATGTTATATAAACACAACCGGCATTTTATCTAATAGGTTTGAAAACACTAAAAATCGCAAATGCTGGTACCTTTCTGTTTTAAGAGATTTTCAAGGTAAAGTGAGGCTAGATCAATTGGCTGGTTCTCTTCAAGACAGGCTCGCACAAGATCTTCAATAGAGACCGAATCAACCCCCCTTCCCTGTAAAATTTCTTTAGCAGATGCCAGCGTTTTATGAACGCTTCGACTTAGTTGTAATCTGACTTGTGTGCGGGTATCAAAAAGACAATCTTCTGTGACACTTTGTGAAACGGTTCTACTCATTGAAAAATCACTCCATTTCTGGGATCGAATGAAAATTAACAGCTATAGATGTATCAGGTTTCCCATTTTCTACGATACTCAACCACGTACGCGCTGAGATTTGTTGTTCACAGACGAGTATGTAACCTGTTCCCTGTTGATGATGTAGCTCAAGAGCTTTTAGGATAGGCTCTGAATGAGGTCCGAGAGCATCACGCGTGTGAATAAGCGTTTGCTCTGGCAATACGTTGCTAAGCATAGACAGCAGAACATTACGCTCATCCTCATTATCCGACAAAACAAGAATTATACGAAAACCCGTTTTTATACGAAATCTGATTTCTGAAACTAACTTTCTTAATCTTAATTTATATATGACCAGGCGGAATCGAGTCATCAGTAAAGAGACCACTGTGAAGATAACGATTACTGCGCCATATTTTGACCTGTAGAACCACCAGTTAAGGCCTCCAGCAACTATCAGGATTAACATTAAAATTAAACTCCCATAGAAAAAAAGTGCTGGGTAGCGAGTTGTCTTTCCTTCAATTAGTGCTGAGGCAAATATCAAAATGGATATTCCGTAAATTACCCAGTCAAAAATACTTTCTCCAATCATTCTTTAGTGAACATCCTTAAAAGTGGAAATGTAGGTTTATGGGTTTATGCATTTTCCTGATGGCCTTGACAACCAAGGATTTCACAGAAATTGTCACAGTGTGAAGCTGTAACAAAGCGCTCTCCACGTTCGAATCGCTCAACCAAATCCTTTCTTACTTCACTTCCAGGTTTCTGGAAGATGTACTCAAACTGGAGATCCTCGGCCGTTGAAAGTAGTCGTTCTATGCTGAAATCAACATGGTAAAAGCAAAACTGATTATCAACCGGGGGAAAGTTGCTTTTGGTACTGTTCTCGTTTTTGGATTTTAGTTCATTCATGAGCTCTCCTTGGTTGAGAACAGTATACAAATCTCTTTAGGGATTTTTTTTCGTTAATAGCACTTTTTTGAGTTTAAAGAGTATGTTCATACCAGAGCATTAGAGGCTACGAAAAGGATAATGGAATTAGAAAGATAGATTTTAAGTGGTGATGTAAGGTGGGATAGGTAGAAGAGGAGTAGACGCTTGTAAGCGAGGCAAAAAAAAGGCACGGAAACCGTGCCATAAGAGTATGTGAGAAAAAATCAAAATCAGGGAAAGAATCAAGCAGCTTGTGAAACTGAATCTCCAACTGCAAGATTTAAATTTCTTAGGTTATCGAAAACTTCAGATACTAAGTCATTACGGTCGTGGATTTTAATCCGCCCACCGGTTAACTCTGAAACATAAACGGTATGGCAGAGGTCAGTAACCACTTCGCCGTATTCATCAACGACTTCCAAAGATGCAATCATCGGAATATAAGAAGCCGCAGCATAGCTCTCATAAATACTTATTATGGAGTCATTGTTGCGTCGAGAAATTACCCTACCAGAAGGTAAAGCCTCATCTTCCATATAGCAATCAGATAGGTCCTCACAGAAGTCATTTTCTTTAAGTGAAATATTAAGGGTCAATTCACTGTTGATAGAGCGTGAATAAGAATATTCACTCAGTTTATAGCAAGCCAAACTTATATCACTAAAAGTTTCATAAGCTTTATAGAGGCTCGATGTTATAGACTCAGATACAAATGTTATTAGTCCAATAAAATGAGTATCCCAGAACTGTTGCAAAGCAAAACGGGCAATCATAACCTGACCATCAACCTGCATCAGTCTGTTATATTCATCCCGGTCATAACCTTTCGACTGAGAAACATCATTAGACATGCTAAGAACTTCACTACAAACATCATCATATTCAAAACGGCTAGTTGCAAAGTGTTTTCCTGAAATCTCAAGGTACTGACCAGAGACTGCGTCAAACACCTCAAGAAAGTAACAGAGTCGAGATTTTAAAGATTCTCTGTTTAAAGCTTCTATTTCATTCTCAGAGATACTATCGACATATAAATCAACAGCATTCTTGAGTTCAATAGCTTTGATATTACAGGTAAAAGAAAGCTCGTCACTTTGACAATGGCAAACACTTAATACTATATCCGCCTCATCAAAATCTATGCCAAGATAGCTCAGAACTGCTCGGACATAGTTTTTATCATCAGATGAATGTGTCATATACACTACCTCAAATTTGAGAGGAAGTGCCCCAGAAGGGAAGCGACTTCCCCACTGGGTTAGATAAAAGTTTGGTTAAGCTAAAAGAAGATGCCAGCGACAGATTTTACATTGTCATAGACAAGTGTCTTCAGCCAACCAAAGTTACTTTTTTGGACTGAAGCAAAAGGATCATTGAGACGCGTTACGAAAATCGTCAAAAGCTTCAGTTATTAGTAATGTGCGATCAGTTACTCTGTATCGGTCATTACTTTCGAGAGATACGTAAGTTGAATGCGAAGAATCACAGACAACACGCCCTCTTTTATTGATCAATCTTACTTCCATCATCACCGGCACATTGATAATTGAAGCAACATCGGTATAGAGGGATATGAGGGCATCATTGTCACAATATAACGCCCCGTTCCCATCAAATGTATCGTTAAACTTAATATATATATCTGGCATATTTGCCGGATAATCATCAGTATTGAAATCAATGCATAACTTTAAGTCATCATTAATACGGCGATTAATCTTATGCTGCCCAACACGTACAAAGCCATGTTCAACAGCTTTGATAATCCTTAAAGTTTCATTAAGACAATCTGTAATTCTTTTCTCGACAAATGAGATAAAGTCACCAAAGTCGGAATGAAAAAACTGTTTAAGTGCAAATTTCGCAACTAACACTTTCCCATCCACCTTCATTTTATCGAGATAAAGATTTCTTATAGCATCAGTAGAAGAATTAGCTTTAGATAACTCTTCACAGTCATTAATAATCATTGAAACAATATCAATAACTTTAACTGGGCTTAAAGTATTACTATATCCGCGAATATCAAACGTAAAAAATCCGAAATTCTTAAATACTCCAAGAAAATAAATTATTTTTTGTTTCAAAAGAATAGAATCGGAGTAAGATGCGTTGTGCTTTATTAGTTCAGATATGTAGAGATCCAACATACAATTTAAATTATCGATATCTACATCGTAATCAAAGGTTACTTTGTCGAACGAAGTATCAGATAATTGAACGGTTATATCGTCAGCGGGAACATTAAGGCCTAAATTTTGATAAAGAAAGGCACTAACAAATTCCACGTGGTCAGATTCTTTAAACATTTACACTACCTCATGACTAAAAAGGAAGTGCTTCCCACCGGGAAGCAAGTTCCCGGATGGGTTAGATTAATTATAAAAGAGTTCTTCAGAAGGTAAATGCATTTCTGGTTTGAACTGTTTTAAGGAGTTGTTTATAGCTTTTCGATATAACCCTGAAGAGTGTGGCTTAAACATTTGATATTCCGTAACGAGCAGAGGAGACGTAAAGCATCCTAAGTTCACTAGTGAAATATTTGATGTTTCTTCACAAACATCTAATTCAGCGTATATCCGCCTCTTCATTACCCTGCCTGCTAAATAGCGACGAACATGATTTATAAACTTGTCCGCATCTGATATAGAATTAACTATATAATCAGATGTGACTATCTGATTAGATACAGTTTCAGGTATAGCTTCGGCTATTATTTTTACGTTCATTTCATAATCAACACTATGGAAGCAAGCAAGAATTTGTGGCTTCGCGCTTTCTAAAATCTTTTCAAGAACAGAAAAAATCAGAGAGAACTCGTTTAAAATTCGCTTTTGTATAAGTCCATGTAGATGTTTTATGAAAGGAGAACCGTGTTCAACAAGGCCTAGTATAAGATCCTTAGAGGCCAAATCTGAGCGGTAATAAACGTATTCTAGATTATCCCGGTTAAATCCTTTGATAAGCAAATCAGGCTGCTCTGAGACCAGTCGTAAATGAGTTGAAGCTATAGAAACTTCAAAACGAAAGTTCGCGAGATTTACAGGGCCTGCTTTTAATGTAGCCGCTTCGGAAAAATAAATGAAAAGAGGATGCAAATCATCGTTACCACAGTAAAGATGGTCTGCGCCCTTAAGATATTTCACCAAATGAGGTAGAAAAGATATTACTGGAATATCAGCCACAAATCGAATATGCCGAAATGGTTTTGAATCCAAATATATATTTTCCACTACAGCGCCAACAAAACCCATTTTAACAAGAATAGATTCAACTAACTTTTGTATCGCATTCATTTAAATACCCTCTTAATAGAGGGATTTCTCCCAAAGGGAGAAATCCCTATGGGAGAAAATAATTTTAATTAATAATTGTAGCGAAGCGCATGTTCTTTTTCACTAAGATGGTTTTCATATTCCGACTTACCAGAACTTAAACACTCTTTGAAAAAGACCTTTGAAAAATTCTTCAAGTCACTTCGGTTGTTAATTTCTTTGTCAGACATCAACTTAGCTGAGTGTGAGGTATCCACAGGCCCCAACCACCATTCATATTTAATATAAACACAATTGGTTTTTGTATGTCCATTTAGAAATCGTTTTGCATTTCTAAGTATTTTTCTACAACCGTTAAGGTCTGAAAGTAAGATATCTGGAGCAATGAGCTCTTCCAGAATATGACCAGGTAAGCCTTTCCTAAAAAGCTCAACATCGTAACTACAATACCAGTCACGATAATTAAAAGCTTTAATAAGTCTTTCAGGTGTATCCAAAGATATCTTATTCAGGATTTTTAATGCAAAGCATACAGCATCTTTTAACAACTCGTGCACCTCAACATTGATAAATGAGAAAAACGAGCTTAATTCTTTCTCTAAGGAATTATACAACTTACCGTAAATATCCTGAGAAAAAAGATACTGCAATCTTTCTTTATTATAAGTGCAATTCGAAATTGAATAGACTTCTCCTCTTTCGATTTTGCACCCTTCCCTTAAAACTATAGGAAACCTCAAATGGTTAACAATGAAAGAATGATTCTTTCTTTGCTTCAAAGCATCTAATTGAAATTTCGTAATTTCCTCCAGATTTGCATCTTCAAAACCTGGAAAGGGAATATCACAGAAACAAGAACTATATGCTTTTGCTGATTCATACATAAACTCCAGTGAAACATCAGCATCAAAAGACATACCAGAGAACATGCCCTGCCCATTGTCTAAAAATGTAATGTTTTTAACCTGTATTTTTTTATGTTGAACAACCAAAAAGGCATTAATGATTTTTTCGATAATTTTCATGTGATCCTCTCTCAATAAAAAAGGGATCACTCCCATATGGGGTGTGATCCCCACATGGGTATAATTTAATTAAAAATCTGTAAGACCTAAATCTTTATTTCTACCACAAACTGTAGAAGATATAAGACGTTTTACTCGCTTTCGAGCACTTCGGCCTGACGTATCTTTCAAGTACATCGGTAATGACAATGATGAGATTTGATTACTTCGCTTATGATGGCAGACTATATAGCCCTGCCTCCACCCCGAACGCACAAACTCACGGATGCGGTTAATATATGCCGAAGCTTGAGATTTTGTACTTATCGATTCAGAACACTTTAAGTTCTGTTCGATAGAGTAAAGCTCAGCCGCCATTAATTTCACCTCATACAGGTCATCCCCATAACTTATAGTTTTCAACAGCTCTTCCTTTTCCCGAATGAAAAATACTTGCTGCATTCCAAGGATCAGGTCATAGGCCTCTCGAAAGAGGTCGATAAGCTTATTACGAACATAAATCATAAACTCCTCAAAGTGCTGAAGCCAGAAATAAGCCGCATTACTTATTTGTGAATTGTGAGAACAAACAAGCCCTTTAGCAAGCTCGACCTCTTCCTCCCGAAAAGTAAAGTTACTTTTCTTAAACCGACTTTGTTCAAAAATGCTTTGATGCATTTCTATCCATACAGAAACAAAACCGAGGGATTCAAATTCTTCGTTTAACAAATGTAAACTTTCGAAGATTTTCTGAATTTCGATCCCGATGTCATATGACAGTGGACATTCTTTTATAGAATAAACATAACCGGGTAGGAAGTGAGATAAATGCTCAGTTCGCAAATATAAACTGAATTTAAGTTCTGTCAGTGGTTGTTTCAAAGATAATTTAGATGATTCGCTTATATTTACTGGTTCAACACCATTTCTAATCAAAATAGCTTTTACCAGGTCCGTAGCTAACTTCATACAGCCTCCAGTCGTTATTGAGGCCTCCCTGATGCAGGTTGGCCATCAGGGAAAATATGTAAATCAATTAGCAACCAATCAGACCGTTGCCATTACATTGTCAATGTATCTGACAAGGGATGGGCGGTCGTCCTGTAAGGCAAAACGGCGAAGGTCATCAAGATTATACGCAGGAAGATAATCAGCGTAACCTCGAATACGAAGGTCCTCAACCACAACTTTTATATACTCAAATCGTCCAAGATTTCCTTTTAATGGGGGTTTTCCTGGACTAGACAGCATATCGTCTGCTTGCTCCCATGTGATTTCTTTAGCTTCACCACTATGTAGATCAAGATGGACATATATGAATGACTTATAATCTCCACGGCAACGAAGATAATATTTCGGATAGAAATATTTGTCACAACGCAACAAACACGTTCCTGAAGGACGAACTACGTACAACAGGTTTCTGTCATTTTCTAATATGCCATGTTTCAAAATCGTTATATCTATCTCATTATCATGCAGCAAATAGCATGACGATGGTTCATTGACGATGCGCGATTTTATAACAGCAGCAAATTTATTAAAAACTTCGTTAGTTTGAAAATTCATTAAAATGCTCTCCGATGTAAAACGACGAGCATCACCATAACGGTAATACTCCCGTTATGGGTTTTAATAGTTTATGGAATAACCATGTCATACAACCGACCATAGCCAGTAGTACCGCACATTTATTTAACTGAGCAAGCATCTCAGCCGTGAAAAGACCTTAAAGGCAGGTAATTATCACGAAGGAAAGCGGTTATCTTATCAATACAATTTAAAAAATAATATTGATAAGATAACCCCCCCCGCAAAATGCGGGGGAGTTATCGTTGTTACAGCTGATTAAGACATTCAGGAGCCCAGTGAATCGGGAATCCATCCTGCCCTGTTAACTGGAGAACATCGTTCCAGTCGATACCCTTTTTCCCATCAGGAATATCTTGTGCTGGTTCGAAGACTTCAATTGTCAGCTTTGATGCGGGATATCGTTTAGCCAAAAACTCAACCATGCGGCTTTGAAGTCGCTGAGCAGCTTCGATACCGGCACGAGTGCCTTGTGAGTTAGCAATATCCTTATCCGCCCAGATATAAAAGTTTATATATTTTACATCCGGCGGAGGCAGTAAAAAATCAGGAACAGTAACGTTTTCAAGGCACCATGCGGAGCTGGCTGCCCAGCATGGTGTTGAAGTCGCTTCTACAACAGAAAGCGCATTCTCGATCCCTTCAGCCACTCCCAGTGTCCAGGTCGAACTACCTGAATCATAGTGAGGGTCAAACAACTGAATTGAGCCACCTGTCATATCGGCAGGAGGCTTCATCATCAGCTTTGGATTTTCTACAGGTGCCTTATCACCGTTTTTGTCTACGTATGTTCTATGGATAGTCAGAGGCCGACCTCGGGTGTCACGATAGATTGCAATCATTCCCGGATAGATAATCGATTTCTGCTTATCTTTATCCCAATAGTAGATCCGGTTATTAAAGCCTAAATCCTTTGGTAAGTGACTCAGTAAGCGGGAGATCCCACGATTACGGAGGTACAAAGCAACAGGAGTATTAGGCTTTATTTCACCGGTATAGTGATACATCACATCAAGTTTTCGCATTCGCTTTGCCACTTCCTCTCGGTCAAGAGTTTCTGTGGCACGAACTGCTGATTTATAGCGTCGTTCATTTTCAATGTCGGCGTCAGTTAACGGAGCATGCAGATCCATCCCGAAAAAATCTGAGAGAATCTTTTTGCAAGTCTGCGTTTTACTTAATTCATAATATTTCGCCAGAACATCAATTCCGTCGCAAAACTCATTTACCGGAAAGTCATTATGGATCGCACATCCGGTATAAAGGTCTTTTTGTCGGAAACGAAACTTCGATTTCCCTGCGCCAGTAAACGGGCAAGGAACCTGGCTCGGGGCTTTTGCACAAGCGTCTTTGAAAGCAGGTATTCTTTCGAATATATACTTCCAGCCAGACACTTCAGCAATTCGAGCATGAACGAGTTTAATAAAGTGTTCAGATACTTCCTGTGGTTTACGACGAAGAGCCGGGGATGCATAAGTCATGATGATCTCTCTTATCTGGCATTGTGAGTTTCTCAATGCCTTCTGCGGTGCAGAAGACAGGGAGAAACCCACAACGCAGAATTTAAGAAAGAGGGCCCGGGGGCCCTCAACATTTATGCTTCAGTCGTGAAGCCATTATTCTCAAGACGCTGTATGTAGTTATCTACAAGTAACGCAGCCTGCTGGCTATTACCCTCCGCTATAGTGACTTCGCGGAAGATTCTTTCCTGAGGGCTATCATTGCTTATAACTTCACCAACACGTCCGAAAATACGGACTTTATGCATCGCACCGACTTTTTCATGTTCTACACGGTAAGTTTTTATCTGAGTCATATTTTGCTCCTTATTCCTTCATGGAGCAAAAAGACCCACCGGGGCCTTTTTGCCCCGATTGGGTAGAGTTTATTAAGAAAGTATTTGATGAACTAGCTTACTGACTTCAATAGACAATAAAGAAGTATCATCAACTGTTACGAAAGTGTCCGTTTCAAAACCAATTATTTCATCAGTCTTAATACCAACACCAACGATTTCTATTCCATTACATTTAGCCTTTTCCATAACTTCGACGATAGTAAATTCCGATTTATTCGGATAACCATCAGTTATAAGAAAAATTATTTTCCTATCGAATTGGCTGTCAAGTAACAGATCAACAGCTGCCATTAAAGCAGATCCCGTAGGGGTATAATAACCCTTACATCCAAGAGTGAATTTCGATAGAGATTCCTCAACGCTTTGATCAAACGTTTTGATAATCTCAAATTCACTTTCCTTGAAGGGAAAAACTATATTGGAGACATGCATTTTTGACAAACTTTCAGCGGCCATCGATAAAGCAAGATCTGACTTAATGGCATGAATATATCTTTCATCATTAGCCATTGACGCTGAAATATCACGAACTAATACGAGGCCAACATGCCCTCTATTTTTAGATTCGCTTTGAGCTCTGAAGACATCACGAACTCCCATTTGTGACAGAATTAATCGATTTCCATCGAAGGTAATTCCACGCTCATGAGTTTTGTTTCGGCCACGCATTTTAACCTGCTGTAAAACAGACAAGTCGCTACCGATTGAATGACTCAGAGACAAAGCCTCATTGTAAACATTCAAATCGATAAGGAGATCAGGGATATCCCATTCAGAAGCACCGAATTCGGCTTTCACGTCATCGGATACTTTTGATGCAATACCTTCAATCTCTTTAGCCAAAGCATCGTGATAATCTTCGCTATCCTCATCACTGCTAAGAAAGGCATCCAACAAATCTGCCAGTATCTCCCATTGAGCCGATGAAAAGTTACTTTCATCTTCAACGTTAGTCGAACTGGCTTCATCTGATTCACTCTCGGAAGGGTTAATCGCATCAGTATCGTCTTCAATAATGTTATCACCCGTGGGATTGCCACCGGTGGGTTCATTATTTCCCTCGTTATCTTCAGCAAGTTCTGAAGGCTCAGAACATCCCTCTTGAGCAAGATCAGCGTTATCGGAAGTATCTGCCTGACCTTCACTATCGTCCTCAGAATCATCCTCACGACTATCAGTCGACGTAAGCGATTTATCTTCTGATTCGGTATCGGTATCGGTCTCGGATTCATCATATGCCTCCTGCTCCTCCTGCTCTGTCTGCTGCTGTTGTTCCTTTGCCTCATCCCGCAGTCTCTCTAAAAGAGCCAGGGTCTTACGAGCAAGGGATTCACAGCCCTGAGTATTTTCACAACCAAGAGCATCATGAAAAATTTCCTCAACATCAGAAATTACTGGAGAAAGTATCTTTTGGGCATAGTCAAAAAACGGATCGAGGGTTTCTTTGTGACCTACCTGCTGAAGGACTTTTACTCGCAATGAGTTAAGCAGATACCACTCAATAAATAGGACAGGATTTTCCGGACGAGAAGATATATCAGGAGTCATCCTTCCGGCTTTAACCATCAGTGCGTAAGTGGCTGCAAGCCGCCGCTTTGCATCCGGATAATCGTTACCAACCTTCTCTTCCATCTGTACATCATCGAACAGATTTATAAGCCCGGTAAGACGTTTTGCCCTGCTATAAGCTTTACGTTTCTCAGCGAGGCTCTCAAACTCTGCATTCATTCCGTCATCGAAGCGTGTAAACCCTTCAGATGACATGAGAACACTATTAAAGGCGTCACTGTAAACCTCACTGACGGTATAGCGACCATGACCAGCTTCATGACAGGTAAAACCTTCAATCAGACTGACAAAGTCATCATCGCTATAATCGCCGTTTGGTAAAACACAAACTTTATTGACAGGATCAAAATACGGTCCTTTGGTATTGTCGTCTATTACAACTCTTACATCGCCTAAGCCGCTAATGACTTTTGCTATATTCTGTAAACGCTTAATATGGCGCGGCGATGATTTAAGATCTAATTTCATAGAATACCTCTTTATAAAAAGGGGTACTCACCCAGATGGTGAAGTACCCATCTGGGGTTTTTAATAAAGCAAACAGTTACCAGCCTTTGAGCTCGATATCAAAACCATTTTCAGCATTGTCTTCCTGTTGCGAAACTGATTTCTCAGGTTCAGCTACAGAATCAGTGTTTGAAAACGTGCTGTTTTTTATATCGTTCTCTACGACAGGTTCAACCTGAAACACATTTGTTGAATCTAAAATAGCTTCAATACCTGTGTTCTGTAGCGCGTTCGGTTCTGTTTGTGAGCTTTGATTAAATGATCTGGTAATAGATTCCAACCAGTCAGTAACCTTTTGCTCTCCTGAAATAATACGCTTTAACATTGAAGCATCACTCATGAAATAAAACCACTGCTGTAACACCGCAACGTCGCGAGGTTCAGAAATGGCACCTTTAGGTAAATTATTCATTATGTGTTTTATAGCTTCTGCAAGTACTGCCGCCTCTTTATGTATAAACATGAAGCTAATGATCTTATTTTGCATTTGCTTCAGTCGGTCAATAGTACTTGAGCGCAAATTATTATTTTTACTAATTTTTTCATAAACCCTCATTGCTTCTTCTGCCAGATCTGTTATCAATTGTTCCTGATAGTAGTCCTGGGTTTCATCACCTTCAACGCTAATAGGCGTAAAAGGAATAAAGTGAGCAATATTAAATCTAAAGGATTTTATGAAATCATCTTTAGTTAATTTCAACTGATCAATCAAAGAAGACATTCTTGGGCTTCTATTTTTTTCAGCCTCAATATGCATCTCATAATTGTCTACAACGTTTTGAATACCTGCCTGAAACTCTCGTTCAATCTCTTGGGCCCCTTCCAGAAACTCTTCCATACTGGAAACTGGTAAAATCCACATATTGCTATAGCGGATGCACAAGCGTGAGCAAAGGGTTGATATTCTGCTGGTAATCGTACTTTTGAAGCTAAGGGCTTTTATGTCAATCCAACGTACTTCGCTTTTAGATACGCTTTTTTGATCCGTAATATCATCTCCATCATAAGACAAATCGATTTTATCGGTTCGACGCGATCCTTGACAGCCACTTATTTCAATTTTTGTTATAACTGCACCTTCCAGTAAATCTGGATATGATTTTGCAAAATTCTCAGAGATTTGTTTTGCAGATACTTTGTTAAGCATTGAAGTATTTAAAGTCATGGGTTTCTCCAAAAAAAAGGGGAAACCCTCCCCAACGGGAAAGATTTCCCGATAGGGTTGATATTAAAGCTTCTCTGGTGCAATTAAAAGAATACCGGGAAACTCAGCGGCAACATCATCATTGCCCATTGCTCCCTGATACATATAACCTTTTAATTCCATTTCTTTAATTAGACCTTCCATATTTATTTTACCATCATGATAAAACAATAAAGAATAGTCGTTATTCAGTTGCATAAGTCCAGTAAAATTAGTTCCGTTTTTTGCTATAGCAATGGTAGCAGCACCATCCGTACTTAAAAACGCACTAAATTCAAGATGGGATAACTCTGAGATACAAATATCAGAGGTTTCATAACAAATCCCATCTAACTCGACTTTTTTGCTGTGAAATACTCCAGCGATTTATCCTTGTCTTCGCCAAGAGAAAGATCTATAGCTTGAAGAACAAGATCGACCACATGTAAAGGTAAAGCAGAAGCAAAAGCTATTTTGAAAGTGTCAAGAAGACTAAAGGTTTTTAACGTCATCGACGTGCCAACCCAAGCTACTAATTGACGAATATCCATCACACTGTCTTCTGTACCAGAGTCATTTACTGCAATCGCTACTCTTACGAACTTCTCAATGACCTGAAAAGGCAAAGAGCTATATCGTTTAGTAAGCACATTGGTTAAAGCAACTTTGTCGGGCTTCTCCATTTCAACTATCAAGAACCGCTTTATAAAAGCTGCATCTTGACGTTGAGAAGAAACGAACCGGCGAGCGCCTCCACTCATGTTTGTGTTTGCAGTACCAATAAATCGCGTGTAGCCATTAGCAGTTATAACCTCACCACCATTAGCACTGAGTGACCAGGGCTTACGTTCAATGGGCATGTGAAGTTTTGCTGCCGTATCAGGATCGATTTTGTCCACTTCATCCAGAAGAATGAGGTGACCATTACGAAATCCCGTTACCAAATCGCTGTGTACAAAACCTGTATTACCACCATTAAGACTGCGCTCACCTTCAAGCTCATCAACTCGAATATTGCTGTTGATCTGCTTAATTGTCAGCGGCCAATTCATCATGTGGCTAATGTACATTACCATTTCAGTCTTGCCAGAACCGGACTCACCTTTAAGACACACACTTAAATCTATATCCGGACTGATAAGCAGTTTAACCACTTGTTCAAGTATTCGGGGATTTGGTATGTAGTCTTTGTTCAGCGGAGCTCGATACGAGGTTTTAGTTTTGAAAACAGGCACAGCCATCTTTGGATCCATTTCTGGAATACCAAAAAGGTCCTTTGCTAGAACTAAAAGATACTCACCTTTATCCACATAATGTTTTAACTTTATAACATCCGGGGAAAGAAGAGCTTCTAATTTTTCATAAGCATCAGAAGATGTTTCATTTAACTTCATAGCGGCATTAGACATTTTTAACTCCGGTAAAATGCAAACACCGCCCTCTGGCAGATGTTTGCCAGTGGCATTTTATTTGAGATTCATTTGGCAAATAGTTGCCATCAGTTTCCTGATTTGAGGCACATTATAACCAAGATGATTTCCCACTATTTCAAAAGCTTCAGACATGATCCATTCAAAATGATTTTCGAATATTGGATTTATTTCTAACTTGCCAAAAGCGTTTCGTTTAGTTAACAGATCACATGAAACAAGCTCGTCAAACAACTCTAATGTGGATTTAAAAGCTTTTATGTAAACATCCATAATTTCCCTGTCAGTCCATTTAACAGCCAGTTTTTTTTCTGACATTAAATAATCCTGATCAAAGAAGATGTCCCAGCCCATATCGTCATTGCAATCATGCAAAATGATTTCATCATCATTCCTGCATTCAGCTAATTTCGTGTTTTCACTAATCGAACGATGCGAATGATAATAGAGCCATGATTTTAATTCCGCTCTAAATTCACATGCATCAAGTCCATGAGATAAACAAGTGTATTCAAATGATTTTGACATATACCACCGTGTTTCAGCTTCTAAAAGTGGATTCACTGTGATATTACCATTGTCATCTTTGAAGAATAACTTTCTCCTCAACACTAGTTCTTTAATGATTTCCAAAGACTCTTCCATAGCGGATAGAAAAACAACATACACATCCTCAGGGGTCCATTCTATTACCAGACCACCCAAATCTGGGTTATATTCTTCAACCGAATATAGATAATCTGTTTCTGCTGCAAAATTAATTGTATGCAAAATCTGATTTTTAAGTAATTTGGATTTTTCATAAAGGTGATTTTCACGCCTTTCAGAATCATAATTTATCTCAGAAATGTTACTTTCATCTGATTTAAAGTTTAATCCGGACGTGTATGCATCATTTAAATGCTCTTTGGGTGAATCAACTATTTGCGTTATTTCATCTTCATCTATATCGAATATAGAAAAAAAACTAAGTTGATTACTACTTATTGCAGTAGCCCTAAATTTTTGTTTCATGGGGACTCCAAAAGGAGAAATCCCATGAAGGGATTTCTCCCCTTTAGGGTGGGTTTAATGTCAGATCTGATTAAAGCTACTTTGTCCAAAACCTTTTAGAGGTTTAGGTATGTGAGCCAACTTACTTGTTGCTACCACTCTCATGTAGTCAAGAGGATGTTCTCTCCCTTCAATCATAATAGTATCGACAACAATATAACCGGAGACCATCAACTCATCACCCTGATTTATACCAGTGAAACAGGTTGAATACATTTCAGGCGACACCTTGATTTGAACTGAAAATTCTCTCTCAGTGATTTCACCATCAACTTCTGTCTTCATCCTATTTTTGAGCTTTATTAACAAACCTATACTCTGGTCAGTCATTTTTTTCTCCACAGCACTGATAACTATCCCGGACACTTTTACTTCATTGATATATTCAAGATATGACATTTTCCGCTCCTCGATTTGTTCAAAGAGAAGCCCCGTTAGGGTTCCCCCTTAACAGGATTAAATAAATTTATTAGTTACATACATGAACGTGCAGACTACCAAACAGGCAATTCCGGCAATATGTAACCAATTTCTTGTTGGTTTAGTTGGTGCAATCGCTAAAGAGTTCTCCAACTTCTCTGTTACAAGACGTCGATTCTCTGCTTTAGCCGCATCATCTAAATATTGAGTTTCACGCTTAGCGAGAGTCTCAATTTTCGATTTTATTGCATGGTCCCATCCTTTAGTTTCAAAAACGCTTAACTCACTAAAGGTGTGCGTCATGAGATCTTCTGGGAAACCCAGTTTTTTCATTAACGGACGAATGGTATCATACATTTTTTCTACATTTTCGTAGTGGGCCTTTACTGCGACATCAAAACGCTTACGTAAAGTTAATTTTTCACGTTTGCAAATGATGTCCGAAACCCAATTTATTAACTGCTCATTTTTGAGTTCACTGGCTTTTTCAAGTGAGTAATCCAGATTATCCACGTCAAGAAATGAATTTAATCCGTATTTTTCAAACTCCTCAACAAGATATTTATCCAGTTCAGTTAAGCTTTTAAAAAGTGGTACATCTGGGGAAGCTTTAAGAAGCTTATAAGCTCCTTCGAAATCAATTTTCTTGACCACGAGCTCCACAACATCCACATGATAATAGCTTGAATAAGCAGAAAGCTTTTCGGCCAACAAAGACACAGGCTTAAGAGACTTAAGTTCAATGATATTTGGGCCGTCCTCATTCAAAATAACAATCAGTTCATTATCACGTTCTGTATATTTCATCAGAACTTCTAAGAGCTGTTTGTTTAGCGCCTTATCCATCTCTGGAATAATTTCACTAAAGGTTTGATGAAGGGCTTTACTGCGAGCTTTATTTTTAGACATTTGGGGTCACCTATATATAGTAAGAAGGAAGAAACAAATTTTTGTTTCAACACGAAGGCAAAGCCTGTCATTCATCTCCCGTAAGCTATGAACCGCCTGATTTATACTATCTGGCATTAGAAGTACGCAACAAAAATAGCCCCAGGAGGAGCTAAATTAGTTACGGTTTGGTAAATTCAGATTGCCTTTTGCAGGCATGGGAAGTGCACCAGCGACAAAGGTGACATTTTGCCGGTGGTGTCTTACAGCTTGTTTAAGCTGGCCGCTTTTCACGGCTAAATCAACGCTTAACGCGAAAGTAACTTTAAGCAAAGTTACTCAAATTTGGGAGCTGATATTTAAGCTCATTGTTTTTATACTATAGCTTTAAGCATAAGTAAATGCCCATATCGAATTATTCTGTATAAAGTGGAGAAATTCGAATATTAGCTGCTTCTTTCATCTTTTCTTCACTGCATTCTCTTAAAAAGAAAGAAGGATCACCATACCACATTACAAAAAGTTGCTTTTCTGCACGCGTAAATCCAACATAAAGCAAACGTCTTTCTTCTTCTATTGCCTCCTCCCCAACTGATCTTTTACTTGGTATCTGATCCGCATTACAACTCATTATTATTACTTTATTCCACTCAAGACCCTTTGAACCATGCAAGGTTGATAGGACTACTTTCTCTGGGCTGTATTCCTCGTCCTTCTTCCTAGGGCCTAATGACATTGCAGCAGCACGATTTATCATATTCATCCAACCAGTCTTTTCTGCCCACTGTTTACAAGTGTCTAAAGCAATTTTTGTTAAGGTTGCTGTACCTTTATTACTCCTCATCTTGATTGACGACGATTCCATCCATTTCGTAAGGTTGGCGAAACGTTTTGCTATCTCAACTTTATCAGAACTTTCCTGGGTAAAGCGCACGAAGTTTGAATGTAATGTTTTTGTTTCGAGAGAACTGTCCTCCGGGATGGCAAGGTCGCCAAAAGTAACTTTTCTTCCTCTCATACTCAATGCCACTTCATCCAAAACTGATTCCTGTTCTCCAAACAATGCCAATACTCTCTTCATTAAGCGAGGATCATTTGATTGTCGGAAAAAGGCCATAAGGCTTAACACATCGCTTGTTTCTTTTTCATCCCAGAATGATTTACCTCCGTAACGAATTACTGGCTGTTCGATCAAACTTTCTAGCTCATCCAAGTGAGCATTATTGCGGCTTAGAATTGCCCATCCATGTGGATCCTGATTTATAAGGCTTAAAATACCCTGTATCTGTTCCTCCATATCTACATATGAACGAAAAGTGACCTTTCCCCCTCCCTTTTTTGCCGAGCGTAACTCTTTGGCATAACGGTAAACATTCTTTCCTATCAGTGCTCCGGCCACCTCTAAAATTTCAGGTTCACACCTAAAGCATGTGTTTAAGTAAAATATGTTAGGTCTGAAGTGTTTTTCAAACTGTTGAAATATTTTGACTCCTCCTGAGGATCTGAAGGAGTAGATGGCCTGATCATCGTCTCCAACTATACTCGTATAGACTCCAGCTCTTGTATGCAATGCTATCCATGAGAATTGTATAGAGTCAGTATCCTGAACTTCGTCTACTATCAAATGTGTCAAATCTAACGTGCGCATTTTTCCCGAATGCATTTGACCGACAACAAATTTTGAAAGAGCATTGAGGTCCGCCACATGGTCTTTCTGGCATAACGCCTGATAGGTATTAAACAAATGGATCTGTTGTCTGTTATGCCGAACTGAAATCACATCCGTATCCATTTCTCTGCCGATAGCATCAATAACGAATTCAGCTTCAGCAAACTTCATCGTTACACCGGATTCTTTCAAAGCCCGGTGAATGACAGATCTCTGTGCTGGCCCTATCAACATCTTTCCCGGCCAGCGAATCATGTCCAGTTGCTTCTTAACGAGTCCGTGAAAAGTATCCACCAGCACCCGGTCAAGATCCTTCTTGCTCAATCGCTTTTGTAACTTTGCTGCAAGTGCGTTTGTTGCAGCGCGAGTAAAGGTCACCATCCCGATTCTTGCATATGGATACTTTTTGAGAATCGATATAACCGCTTCTATCATGGTGAACGATTTGCCTGATCCAGGCGCTGCTATCACCATATTGTTTGCGCTAGCATTCTCGATAACAGGTCTTTGCTCTTCTGTTGGCTTACCCATTTCAACCTCATTACTTCGTTTTAATAATTATACATTTTTATAAAAGCGCTTTTCTTGTGTACTGCTGGTTCTACTGGAAATCACTTTTTTTCCTTTTTTATGCAATCAGGTTGTTTGTGAAACGCGTGACTATGGAATAATGGTTCCATCTCCAAAAGACATTACAAAAAGGGCTTTAAATGAAACTTTTACGTTTAGTATCTCTGGTCTCTTCTGTCGTCATTGGTTTTTCCCTATCGGGTTGTGCCGGTGACACCGGCACTACGCCAGGCACCGCTCTGAATGCGTACAGTCACGGCCAGTACTGGCATGCTAATGCAAATGATTCTGTCGCCAAGAATGCCTATTCGTTTGCTGGTTTCGACGTTAATTTTAAGGAGCAAGAGGTTACTCCTGGAGGGGATGCCGACAACTTTCTTTCTAAGTATCTCATCAATAGTTCGATGGGCTACGTAACAGGCGGTCTAAAAGGTTTTGGGATCATGAGCCTCAGCTCTTTGTACAGTTCTTCTGACGCCGAATACATCCAGGTCAATCAATACCTAGTGTTCGTCCCCAATCCAAAAAAATTGCCTTACAATGATGAAAGTTTGGTACGTGAGGGAGCTAAGTATGTTTTTGAGCATACAAAAGCAACTCAGGCCTCATTTGGATACAACCCTGAAAAACAGAAAGCAGCTCTGGCCACATGTAAAATTGATATGGCAGTCGTCAATAAATGGAGTACCTGTGATCTGCCCTCTAAGCCTGATGCTGATGTTTTCCCTACAGATTCAATGTACAGCTTTCAGGCGATTCGCCCCGCAACAGGAACCGAAATTCCTGAGCTAAACCTTCCCGCTGGTGATTACGCTGTAATTCGTTATGTGTTCATCCCATTTAAAGGAAACGAAACAAGCGCTGATTTTTCGGGTATCATTTTCCGTTCTGATAGCCCAAATACAACAACTCCAGGGGGTGTTGCAGCCTCCATCAACGGAAAAGATTATTACCTCTTTACCGGTGAATACGGTAAAAAAGGCTTCCCAGAAAAAACATTGAAAGCCAAGTAATTAAAAAAGGGGCCTAACGGCCCCTTCTTCAATATTTCGGCAACTGCTTGCCCGTAACCGGATCCAGCGTAGTTGAACCTACCTCACATATGGCCGGTCGAGGTAAATAGCTACAATCTACATTTTCCTCTTTTATAGCCTGAGCATTTTCTTGTCTGGCCTTTATCATATTTTCTTCACCGCCCATTGCTTCCTTGGTACGTTCTGATGGAAGTTGATAGTTCTCATTCTGGAATGGTAAGTTTTCCACAATTGATTCTTCGGAGAATTTTGAATATTGATCAGGAACTTCTCCTACCTGAACTGCATCATTAATCCACTCCGTCAGATCAATTTTATCGAAATCCAGTTGCTGTATTTGCTTTATTGATAGCCCCACGCAATTAGAGGCGACAGGGTCTATTCCTAATTGCGGATAAGCTTGTTGCATAATAACGCGTGACAACATGGAATTATAACAGCACATGTCTGTTGCTTTTTTAACGCATTTCTTTGTGAAACCAACATTCAGATATTTGACGCATCGTTCCGTATCTAATGTAAAACAGGATTTTTGATTCTTATGAATAGAAGCTTCCATCTCTTTCTGGTCGCATGCTACCAACATTTCTAAAAGCATTTTAGTGACCTGATAGGCTGTATAAATCCAACCGATCACGTTTAATGCAAGCATAAAGTTTTGAACCGCAGCCGAGAAGACAACCTCTCCTCCGGTAGTAGCAACGTTCTTAAAGACAAAGTCACGAACTGTATCTGGTAGCAATTCGTAGGCTTTCTTCATTGCCATCTGCTTAAGCTGACCTATACCGAAGCTGGACATTGTTTCCTGTGCCAACTGGCCAGCACCTCCTGCCCCTCCAGAAGTTGCGGAAGACCCAACTGCCCTGCTTAGATTACCAGCGACGTTTTCATATACGCTCGTTAAGGAGCTCGTGACGTTGTTCCACATTTGCCCTACTGTTTTACCAGCTGATGCAGTCCACTCTCCGACCGCATTAGACATAGAAGCCCATGTACCTGTATCACCGCCGGTCCATTTTATTAGCTGAGCATTAACTCTGGTCCAGTTTGTGTTTCTGATCATAGATCCGGCAAGCATGATACCTTCAAGTGCTCCTGCGGTTCCCTGTGGTGCTTCGCAGCAGTCCGTCTTTGCCAGGCCATTTACAAAGCCTACTGAACGACCACACCATTCAGGTTTTCCTTCAAAGACGGAACATGAATTGGCATCGTTAGGGTCTTCGCATTTGGCTTCGCCCTGCATGTACTGAACCATGTTTGAATAAGCCGCAACTTTTCCAAAATCGTTGTTCTCTTCCTTTGGCCCAGTTTCGCATGTTCCACCTGAACATGGGATCATGCCAACACAGGCATTTGTAGAAGATTCAACCTCCCGAACTACATCCTTCCCTCTGTCACAGGTGTATTTCTGTTCATACATGTAGCAACTGTTAGTGCCCTCATCGAACCAACCCTCTGCACATGTTTGTTTATCGAGTACACATGCTGCATCATTTTTATAAGCACTACATGCATCAGGCATACTCTTTATTTCTTCATAGTTGTAACAGAGGTCCTTTCCATTAGCGTCTTTCATAATTTTTCCACTAGCGTCATAAGAGCAAATTTTGTCTTTGGCCAATGGATCACAAAAGTAGCCTTCAAGGTTTGTCTTCCAGGTAAGAAATCCTTTATCACCTTCATACAGAGGCTTTGCCAATGAAAGCACGCTTTCCGGAAGCCGTTTTGTGCCAACATCCATATCTTTAAACCGATCGAAACGGCAGAATGTATTCGGAGCTTGTACAGCATCGTAACAACCAGCTGGTTCCTGGACGTGCTTATCTTCGAGCTTCATATTTTCAAAAGTCAGCTCAACCTCAAAATACCCTTCACCCTTCCCACCAACCCATACTCTGGATGCCATTGTCACTTCTCGATCAGGCTCCTCATACACCGATTTTCTGACCTTATCAGTCACATCGTAAACCTTGTCGAGTTTCCACGATTTTTTTAACTCCCAAGATCCCTTAGGAGCCGGATAGTCACTTTCTCGATATGCACCATCTATGTGAGCAAAAATCTGCGTGCCATCAAGTGTTACCCGCATGTGGTCATCCCACTCCGCGTTAACAATCTTTGCTGAGGCCAATTTTGCATCCGGATGGAATTTTAATGTCAGTTCGTTATCATATACCCCGTCACTCCAGTAGTTGTCATCACGGCGACCAAACCATATACGCACACAATTATCGCCGCACATCGACATGTCTCCGTTTCCGCCTGAAATGTAAACAGGGACTGAAAAATCACGGGTTATCGTGCAGCTGCTGAAGTTATCTTGCTTAGGCGAGTTACAGTAGAACTCTTTGTAATCAGGATAGTGTGTGGTTACTGTTTTTTTAGAGGTCTCAACATTACAGTTCTGAAGCCAGTTTCCAGTACCAGCAACAGCATTTGTTATCTCATTTCTCCCCGCAGTAAACATGGGATCGTTAGGCTTTATAGATGATGCCGGGTTGTCCTTGTTAGCATTTACGAGGGTGCGGTAGGCAACGCCATCATAACTTTGAGCATCAAATAACTGGCTTTTCCGATTCTTTATATCGTTTACAAAGCCATCCTCATCCCCATAACGATCTGCGGCATTGAACTTAATATCGCTGTGCTTTTGCTCTGAGCTGAAAATCTCTCCGGTATTTGTTTTGGTTCCAGGAGTAGTATTGGGATTACTGCTTATACCAATGTTGCCATTAGCATCCCGAGAGAGCAGCTTTGCCCCTTCCTTGGTATAGTTTGAATTGATTGTCCCTCCAGACATACTCGGCAGTTGTACGGCGCTACCAATGGACTTTCCATCGGATGCGGCATTTTTCATGACACTTTCATTTGAGTTCCCTGCCCCATACTTTCCGAGATTAAGATTAGCGGATTCGGCTTTACCCACGTATTTCTCGGTGATCTTCCCACTGACATTCTCGCCTGAATCCGCATTCTTGTACTTCTCAACAATGTCCTGAGCACTGGTTGTCGCATTGCGATTTGCGTTAGGATTAGCAAGATTAAAGTTACTTTCGAGCTGGTCAAATATAGCGTCTGCCGCATAAATACGAGGAGTCATTACCATATTTATGAGAGAGATATAAAAAGCCCAACTCATAGTATTGGCAATCATTGATGCAATAATAGTTGAAGCTATCGTTTTTCTAAGTTTCATTATTTTTACCCTTAGAAATCAAGCGCCTGGTATATATCTGACGCAACAGTCATTGTAACGCCACAACATATAGACATAATTATCATTGCCTATTTTTTTGCGCCCACCTTTAAGGGTTGACCAGTCATGTACCGAATCACCAAGACGATGACAGCAATCCGGCCCTTTCGCCTCAGGAGTTGGGAAAAGCATTGAAAGCCGATACTGGGAACGAGGTGTAAAGTATTCCCACGTTTTCTCACACATTGCGTCTGCTCCCATCGTTCGCATCAGCATTCCCTGGCGATGTAGTTTAGTCAGAAGACGCTGGGTTATCAGTGAACTCGTCCTTACAGCGTCATCATTTGCGTAAATGTGGCCGGTTAATGGATAAAGGTTGCCATCGCATCCGGCACAAAAGTATGCAGCGAGATTATCCTTTCCTGCTGTTACTGCTACACAGTCAGCAGCGCACACCATTGAGGCAATTGGGTTTGCAAAAACTACTGCCTCTGGATTCAGGACGAGTGTAAGCAGATCACTTTCCCACATAGGGTCCACTTCGCTTATATAGGTCAGGCTGGCATCTATATAGGGTTCAGCAGTGCACTCGCCAATAATCAGTAATTTGAGCATTGTCATGATTGGGAACTCCCAAAGATGAACATCGTAAAATCCGGCTTCAGTTGCTGTCATTGGCTGATTTGTGTTGCTTTTACCAATATCAAACTGCGATTTTTGAAGCATCGTGCCTTCAAGAAAGGGGCTGCACCAGGGGCTCTTTACAACTTCTACAATCTTCACCGGCTGAAAGAAGCTCAATTGCCAACCTATTTCCGGTACGCCGTTCTGATCTGTGCAGTAGCAACCCGGACGTGAAGGAGCAGCGCCTTCTGGAGCTGCCCCTATGCCCATTATCCTCATGGGAAAAATGCAGCTCCAACAGATATTCTTAATCAAGCCCTGCCACACTCCAGCTGACTGACACATAGCCCCAGGGACTCCAGCATCTGCTGCCATAGCCATACCCGGTATAGAAAGCGAAAGCATAACTGCTACAATGAACTCTAAAAGTAACTTTTTGAATTTTTTCACCATCATGCTCACTTGGATGTAATAAATGTTGCAACACTTTCGATATAGTCGACGGCTTTGGTAAAATAACTTCTCATCTGGTCCGGATAATTTAGCGTCAGCCATGTTGCAAAGAGAGCGCCTATAATAAATCCGAGTTTCATCTTATTTTTCCTCTGAAAGATTTGGGGCTCCGATACCACGGACTTCTGCCTCGCTAAACAGGGTGATCCGGAATTTATCTTGGTCAGTAGTTATAAGCGCAGGTGTGTTTTTAATCTGAAAGCGTGAGATGATCTGTTCGTTAACTTTAAACACCTTACCGTTAAATTTTTCACGTAAATCATTTAGGTGATCCCATCCATTATCTTTTTGGATACGGGTAAACATTGGCATTACTTTTCCACTACCCAGACGTTGTCGATACTGCTGCTCAGCCCATACCAGCTGGCCCGGATTGAGTGGATCGAAAATTATCATCGTCAGGTTTTGAGGAAATCTCGAAAGTGGATTAATCAACTCACCGGCGGAAGCTATTACACGGCCCTGCTTATCTTTTACGTCCTGAGTGACCCTCACTGTAGGGTCAATTAAAAATTCTTTGTGTTCCTGGGCAGGAGGGAGGTCGACCATCCATTGATTTTTCCATGTGTCAGAAACGGCCCTTTTTTTTGCACCTTCCCAGTCATATTTTTGTGCACGTTCTTCCAGTTCTTTAATGATGCTCTTTTCTTCAACGGGATAAGTGGTACCAGCAACCGGGAAAATATCCTGATCGGGTTTTTTAGCAAGTTCTCGCTGAAAAAACTCAACGTTGAAGGAGCCTACCATTTTTGCAAAACGAGCTTGCTCCCTAGAAATAATTGTCGGTACTTGAGTTACTTGATACTGACTGAAGCTATCAGGATCAATTGTAATCAAAGGAGATTCAAATTTTCCTTTGACAATCATTTGGTTTATTGCTGCCTGTGTCTCTGGTAGCCGAGTAGTTCCTTTCTTTAGACCATTGAAAACTACACGAGCTTTATGCTCTGAGGCCGTACGTAGAAGGTCTTCCAGTACATAATCCGGCAAGCTAAATGAAGCAAAGATCGTTATTCCATTTTCAGTTGATAGTGCTTCTTCACGTGTGCTATCCATTTTTCTTTCGAAGTCAGCAGCTGTGATGCCCGAGGAACCAAACAATTTTTCGATATTTTTAGATTGTCCTCGCATGACTTCCGGCTTATTTTCCACAGCTTTCAGAGCCGCTTCATTAAGGCTGGCGTTTTCTTGAATTTCATCACGTCTTCTAATTATATCGTTGACAGCTTCAGAGTTATTACTTTGGGCCCTGATAGCCTGGGTATGGTCTATAACTGCTTGAACACTATCCGCATTCATACCGGGGACGTAACCACGGTTTATTTGCTTGCTCAGGTCCTGGTTTTTTTGGAGTGCTTCAGCTTGCGCTATGTACTTCTGCACATCTGGTGATTTTAGCGTAGCATCAAGGCTAAGAGCCCCATCTGGCTGCTGTGCACCTTTAGCCTGTGCCCCAAGCCCTTTTGCTTGCTGAGCGATTAGGTCAGCATCATGTTGATACTCAGTGCTTGCATTTGTATTACTTAAAACTGCACATAACGCAAGTCCAGGAAGTATTGGTAAATATTTTTTATTTACATTAAAAGATCGCATATGTTTTCCCAATTACTGAATTCAGCTTTACTGTTCCCCAAAAACGGGAATCCCATGAGTGATCGGTTTGCCCAATTAGGAAAACTTCGCCTTCAGGAATTATCAATTCTTTTTCAATCAAAATGGACGGAATATTGTATTTCTTCGAAATACGACGTGCATTAGCTTCAAAAAATTTGTCCCCGTTATAAACCCCATCCATTGTTACTTTAAGTTTGTCACCGCCCACACCGGCAACAATTTTTATGACTCGTTCATTTTCTGGGATAAAACGTACCGATTTCGGCATGTTAAATGCTATGAGTTCACCAGTTTTAATACTTTTATCCGAATGATCAATCATATAAAAATCAGCAGGCAGGCACCCATTCAATAAACCGTATCCAAATGTATAACGGGTGAAAAAGACACACATAACGAGAATCAGCAATAAAATATTAAGGGGGACATACCAATCCAGTATAAGCAGCCCTCTCTTTTTAGGTATGTAGTCGCTCATATTTTTCTCACTGGCACTGAAGAATATTTTTACTAGGCAGATGCACCTCTATCCAAGTAATTATTATCCATGTTTTTCAACGCTCGGAAGTCTGCAAACCAACCTAATATTCACCTATAAGAATGTTAATTCCTCAGCATGTATACGCAGCTTTGTTAGCGGCCATGAAAGATGCCTTTGGAGCAAAGTTACTTTCCGACATTAATTTTTCAAAGGTCCAATTATTGGGTATAAAAAAGCCGGGACATAATGTCCCGGCTTTATATTTAAAAATTAACTACTCACTGCTTGGTATTGATACAGTGTTTTCAGACTTACTTGCCTCTTCAGCCGGTCCGAAAACTGTCACGTGCTGTGTTGCAAAGTCTCCACTATCATCATAAGCAATTACTTTTATGTCCTGCTTACCACGGTTAAGGTTTTTAGAAAGTGTAGCCGTACTACCGAAAACGTTCCTTAATTCGCCGTTGATGAACCATTCATATCTAACCATTTTTCCATCAGTATCATCACATTTATTGGTAAAGCTCCAGCTTAGGTTGGTTTCCGTGTAGCTCAATGTACAATTAGGCACTGCGTTTTTAACGACATCAAACTCAACAGATGCTGAACCTCTCTGTCCAAGTTTACTAACAACATCAATTGTAATCTCGTATTTCTTTTCTTTTAAACCCGAGATCAGTTGAGCCCAATAATTTTTGCCGCTGGGTATTACTTCACCGTTCACCTTGTATGTGACCGTATCTATCGAGTCCGCCGAATGAGATAGCTTGATGTTTGACCTTAAGGTTACATCGAGTGGAGCTCTCATATATTTGTTAGAGAACTTGGGTGTCATCTCAACGTTCATTGGCGTTTGTTCATCGACAACAAAGGTATTTTCGATACGCTGTTCATTGTTTCGGTTATCTTTGAAAACAACCATCAATGTATATTTGCCAGGATTTTCAATTGTAAATTCTTTGGTGTCACCTTCATCTTTAGTGATTACCAGATTCTCTTTGTCGTAGATCCATTCACGGGAATAAGTAACACCAGGATAGTCTCCATCCTTAATACCGCTCAACGCAACGCGTAGGGTGGTCGGTGCCATGTCGTATTTAAGTTTGGAGCTTATTTTCATCTCGGGAAATTTATAAACCCACGATTTGACAGAAACTCTACGGGTAGAAACCGTATTCTCCTTATTGTCCGCTAACCATGCACTGTATTCAAAAGCAGCATATCCCTGTTTATCCAACATTTGCTCAGTAAGGGTAACAGACAGTGAAGAGCCCTTAAATGTCTGGCCATCCGGTGTTTTCCATTCTTCAACTACGTTATTACCATTCTGGTACTTACTGTTAGGGTTCGTGAACTTACCTTCCAAAGTAACTTTTTGACCAACCTCTACCTTTGAAACCCCCGTTACCGAGACAGAAAGGCGCTTGGGTTTTGCGGCTGCCAACCGAGCAGACGTTTCCTTCCATGAAGACTCCTCTGCCAGTTCATCGGAATCAAGGTAACGCATCCGGGCATAAATCGTAGACGGTAGGGTATCAGCTGAAGCCACAGTGTAAGTTGTATCTCCCTGCACCCAGTTGACTTTATCCTCTGACCAGAGAACCTCAGCGGTGCCTGCTGGTATAGGTTCATCGTTATCAAGCAGGGTTACAGGTATATCTGAGCCCTGAAGAATGTCTGTAACATCTATACTGAGCTTAGGCTGCTTGTAGGTAACTACCGTTAAGGCATCTGTGTAGGAAATCTTGGATGTGAATTTATTAGTCATTTTTGCCCTATAAAGCCACTTTCCTACTTCTGTCTTTTTGATACTTACACTTCTCTTTCCGGTCATGTCGGAAAGCATGGTCCAGGTTTGACCATTATCAGAGGACTGCTGCCATTCGGTGGGGGCGAGTGCATCAGAGTTAGCCGTACTGGCAGATTTGAAGCTTACCAGAGTACTAAGTGGGATCCTTCCGATAATAAGGCTTTTCGACAGGTTACCCTCCAGTTCCTCACCTTTATAGATTCGAATGCCTACAGCACTGGTCTCACGTTTCATTTCAAAATCAGAGAATGGCGATCTGACCTTAGCCACACCAACCAGACGCATATTACCCAGATCCATATTTTCAATTTTAATCTTGGTTTCGACAATGCCCGCATCATTGACCGGCAATGCTTCAGTCAGCGCAGTTCTTTCGTATGTAGTTTTATAACGGCCTGTTTCTGGATCTTTGCCGTATACACTTTTTTGAGAGTATATCGTGACGTCCCATTCTCCCATTGTTTTACGGTCAAATGCACTTTTACGTGTGGAGTTGTTATAACGCCCCACTGTTACCTTTAAGGGCACTTCAAGAGATGTGGCTGTTTTTTTGTCATCCACTTCCATCGATGCTCGAATATTGAAATCAGGCACCGTATATACGTTGAGGGTGTCTGTAGTTCTTAATTCTGGATCCTTTGAGTATTCTACAGCTATGTCAAAGACGTTCTTTGTCCACAATGGTGCAGCAGCAACCTTGACCCTTTGTACAAAGGTCGTTGCATCGTTGTTTGAGGAACGATTTTTAAATGACGTTTTGACAGCCTCAGAGCCGTTTTGAGAGACGATCATCGTAACGTCAGCTGGTACCACCTTCGCTAATATTCGAGCGGCCTCCCCCCCGGTCGTATAAGCCAGAGCAGTGTTCGGATTGATGCCTGCTATGACTTTATTCTTTTTGTAAGAGATGATCGGGTTGTATGGTAATTGTGTGGTCAGAGTACGGCGATTCCTTGCGGAAACCGCTTTAGAGCCCTTCCCGTTAATCATATAGACTTGATAGTCGAGCAGATTCTCACCTGTTTTATTAAAGAATCCAGTTAGACCCGGGGTACGTCCTTTAAAATAGAACTCCAACCCATCAGGGACATTGTTCCACTGAGGGTAGCATGCTGTAACATCTGATTTTTCCCCATACCAGGCGAGGTAAGCATTCGCATTTTCCTCTGTGGTAAACAGAGTGCATTTATCACCAGCTGTTTGACTAAGCAGGTCCGTATACTGACGTACGCGCGAGTAAAGAGTTACGTTTTTTTCCAGATTCTTAAGAGTGAATCCAGTAGGTTGATAAGTGAACACGGTACTGAAATTTACGTTTTTTCCATAAAGGTTTTCAGCCACCACAGTAATCTCGTGATCCGAATTAACTGCTAAATCGTCTCCAACCGGCAGGTAGTAAATACCTTTATAATTTGTAGGTGTTAACGAAACTACTTTGTTGTCTATTGTTACTGATTTTATGTCAGCAACCCCAGCCTGCCCCTGGAAAGCTGCAACGATAATCTCGTTCAGGAAGTATACGGGTGCTCGTTTAGTTAATACCTGCCCATCTTTGAGAACCATAAGCGTTGGGTTATCAGACAGCATCAGTTTGCTTTCAGGCTCAGTGTACGTAGAAGAGTTTTTGCTCGTATTTTCTACTGTAAAAGTCGCTGCGTAGGACCCGTTTATAAGATCCGTTAAGTCAAAGATATAGAGGTACTCATCACCGACTTTTTGAGGTCCACTTACCGGCTGTAAAGTTCTACGTAAAGGGGTTGCCCAGGACTGTTTGAAATCAATCTCAGTGCCATCATCTAAAGTCACTTTAGTCGTCGGCTTAAACACGCCATCCGGAGTCATAGTGAGCGACATAGCTGTTGGGAGCCACCATTCACCTTCTGTTTCTTGCTGGGGTACCTTAACGGCCACAGCAACGGTTTTGGCTCCGGTATAGATGTCCTGGCCACCTACTTTGATTGTTTTAGCCTCATCGGTAAAATTCCAAAGTGTATGGTCTACTACAGGAGGCCGATAATCCCAGTTAACAACAAGCTTTTTGGATTCAGGAGGTGCGAAATAATTATTCTTAGAGTTTGCTGTAATTGTGATATCACGTGAACCCAAAAGTTCATCTGTATCACTGGCCTTAATGCTTCCAACTTCAATGGTACAGGAAGTTCCGCCAATAGGTACTTCACAGGCGGAGCCTGAACCTATTGAGATGTATTGAATATAATTGCGGGGTTCAACAGAAACAGCGATATCTTTGATCGCTTCATCCTTTAAATACGATTTGAAAGAAAAGCCGTCATAGACTAATCCGTTCAGGGATGATTTAAGACCGGTGATAGTTGGTTTTACCGGTGCCACACTTTTGATTGAATATTCACCTTTTACTATTTCAACTTTTTTCCGTTCAGAACCAGAGAAGTAAGAAATCTTGTAAGGTAGTTTTAAATCACCGGTGGTGTTGGGAACGCCTGAAAGAGTGAAGCCGTTAGAAGTTAATCCCAAGGTATTGGGTAACCACTCAAAAAAACAAACGAGGTTATCAACAGAGGAAGTCGCTCGATCATCAACCGTTACATTACAGGCTGTGCCTGCACCTGAGGCAGTGATAGTGTTAGAATTAACGTATGCAACAAAGTCGCCCGGCCCCGGGTCAAAGGATACGGCTGGCAAATCAGCCTGTAGCTTTCCTGAAATCATAATCGCTTCAGCATAGACCGCTTTAATCGGAGCAATTAAAGAAAACAACAGGGCTAAACCTAAACCTGATTTTCTCATGACGAATACCTGTTTTTCTGAGCAAAATTAAACTCACTTTACGATGAAAAACAGAAATATCCGTTCGTATAACATTTAAAAAAACCTGTATTTTTCCGTATATTCCGTATGTTAATGCGCTATTTTGAATTCTTGGCTTCAGATAAGCGAAGCGCGGTAATTATAGACTCGGAGCTTACCCAGGGCGTTTTTTGAGCAAGATATCCAAGTATGTAGAGGCCAATTTTAACGCAATCCATTTGTGAGACGGGGACCATGTGCATGAAGGGTTTTAAGCCATCTTTATCGACTGGAACTATCCCTGCGGATAACAACAAACCGCCCCTCTCGTTTGGGGTAACGCTTATATTTTTGTATACGACGTGGCCATGATGTGAGGTTTTCCTCTTATCAATCTTTAAAGTATGCATGATTCTAAGAAATACAGATGCCATCTGCATAACTTCATTCGTCGACAATTTTAGAAGTACAGAACGGTTTGAGCCCCAGTCATAATCTTTTTTTGCGTTCCTTGGAGCGACGTGCAATGTAAGATAATAATTATCAATCTCATTTGAAAAAGGTGAAGGTTTTGATGAGCTAACATCTTCATTGTTCATCTCAATGACAAGGGCTGCATCCTGACCAAATGCTTTAACATTATGGTTTTTAAGAGCGAAGTCTGAAGTTGCCATATAAAAAGTCACTTTTGATAAAACCACATACCGCCTAATGATTCATCATCGGCAAGATGCTTGAAATTTGATAGTGTAAATCCTGTTTTGGTTTCAGAAATCACCAGGCTGTAAGATGCCGTATGTACAAGGCGAGAATTGTTTAGATCAAGATCATCACAAAAACCAGGGCTTTTGACGGGGTCAGCCTTTTCAACAAAAGTTACTTTTGAAGCGATGCCGTTGATCACGATTTTCTCGTTATCAGCAATTTTAATGTTTAAAGAAGGCGAGCTTTTATCACATGGCAGGAAGAGTGATGTCTTTTTAAATGTGTTTCCAGTGAAGTCCAAAAGGTCAGGTTTAACCGGAACATTGTTTAGGATTTTATAAACTCCAGCAAATGCACATAACACAACAAAACCAGATAAAACATATCTAATCTTAGACTTCATCCCCCAGTTCCTCTCCTAAAAGTTTTAACGCGCTTACGCACATAAGCCTCAACTGATACAGTAAGTTATCAGCGGTTATTCCACCAACGAAGGTAACTGTACGTCGTATTGATGCTCCGCCAGGCTCGCACTGGATATGGCCAATACCAGAATCACGGAGGAAGTCATTTTCTGCACTTACAAGGTCTGACTCTACAGGTGGAATGATAACTTCAATGAGTATTGTATCAACTGGGGCCCACTCCCAATCGAACTTAAGAGAGGAAATTGGGGATATAGAAACAAGAAGCTCATCAATATTAAAAATTACGGGTTTTATTCCCATAACCTCAGACTGAATGAAGTGGCTTTCTACCATAACTACCGGAAACTCTGAAATAGTCAGAACTCCGATTAACTGGTCTCGGCGTAAACCATGTATTAGTGAGTTGCGAGATAGCATTCGATCAGCCTTTATTATAATAATCAATCATTTGGGACAAGGACAAAAGGGATTACAGAAACGAAGATTCTACATGAACATCGTTGTCAGTGACCTTAGGTCCATCGGGTATAAGGGTATCAAAAAATCCTTACATAACCATTAAACCACAAAGACTTTTTACGTAAAATAATAATTAAGTACCAGATTTATTAAGATAATTCTTAGGTTTTTTACAAATTTAGGAAAAATCCGCACTTCCTGTAACAGCATCCAAATTAACCTAAAATACCGTTTCATTAACAGTAATTTTACAGATTCAGCTGAAGCCTGAGTTTATTATAACAAAAAAAAGGCCAGCAAGTATGCTGGCTTTCCTGGTAAGACAAGTTGAACTCAGAAGTCGATTGTACTGTCTCTCACCTATCTTGCGGCTTTGTTGAATAAATCGAACTTTTGCTGAGTTGAAGGATCAGATCACGCATCTTCCCGACAACGCAGACCGTTCCGTGGCAAAGCAAAAGTTCAAAATCACCAACTGGCCCACCTACAATAAAGCCCTCATCAACCGTGGCTCCATAACTTTCTGGCTGGATGATGAAGCTATTCAGGCCTGGTATGAGTCAGCAACACCTTCTTCACGAGGCAGACCTCAGCGCTATTCTGACCTTGCCATCACGACTGTGCTGGTCATTAAACGCGTATTCAGGCTGACCCTGCGCGCTGCGCAGGGCTTTATTGATTCCATTTTTTCTCTGATGAACGTTCCGCTACGCTGCCCGGATTACAGCTGTGTCAGCAGGCGGGCAAAGTCGGTTAATGTCAGTTTCAAAACGCCCACCCGGGGTGAAATCGCACACCTGGTAATTGATTCCACCGGGCTGAAGGTCTTCGGTGAAGGCGAGTGGAAAGTCAAAAAGCATGGCCAGGAACGCCGTCGTATATGGCGAAAGTTGCATCTGGCAGTTGACAGCAACACACATGAAATCATCTGTGCAGACCTGTCGCTGAACAACGTTACGGACTCAGAGGCCTTCCCCGGGTTAATCCGGCAAACCCACCGGAAAATCAGGTCAGCCGCCGCCGATGGCGCTTACGATACCCGGCTATGTCACGATGAACTGCGGCGTAAGAAAATCAGCGCGCTTATCCCTCCCCGAAAAGGTGCGGGTTACTGGCCCGGTGAATATGCAGACCGTAACCGTGCAGTGGCTAATCAGCGAATGACCGGGAGTAATGCGCGGTGGAAATGGACAACAGATTACAATCGTCGCTC
>NZ_NRIQ01000058.1:0-32375 GCF_020224095.1 Enterobacter sp. CCUG 70166 | reverse complement strand
ACTTTCGGGGTTCACTTCACGACGGGGGCCAATTTCAACAATTTGCCCCATGTACATCACCGCCACGCGATGGCTGATCCGCTCAACCACCGCCATATCGTGAGAGATAAACAGAAACGCAATGCCCAAATCCCGCTGTAAATCGAGCAGGAGATTGATGATTTGCGCGCGGATGGAGACATCCAGCGCTGACACGGACTCATCCGCAATCACCACTTTCGGATTCAGGGCCAATGCCCGGGCTATGCAGATACGCTGTCGCTGACCGCCAGAAAATTCGTGCGGATAACGCCAGGCATGCTCCGGCTTCAGGCCCACGCGCTCCAGCAGCCATGCGACGCGGCGCTGCGCGGCTTCACCGTCGAGCAGGTTATGCACCCGCAGCGGCTCCATAATCGAGTACCCCACCGTATGGCGCGGATCGAGCGACGCATAAGGATCCTGGAATATAAACTGAATATCCCGGCGCACCGCCTGCAAGTTACTGTTAGGGAGCGTGTCGATGCGCTCACCGTTGAAGGTGATGCTCCCCTCCTGCGACTCAACCAGCCTGAGCAGCGCCCGCCCGGTGGTGGATTTACCGCAGCCGGACTCCCCCACCAGCGCCAGCGTTTCGCCCGGCCAGAGATCAAAACTGACGTATTCAACCGCATGCACTTCGCGCTTCACGCGGTTAAGGATCCCGCTGCGCAGCGGGAAACGGGTCACCAGTTCACGCACTTCAAGGATCGGCCTGCCGGAAACCACCGTGTTCTGCTCGGTTTCGTCTTCCTGCTGGCCCTGTTCGGTCTGAGAGAACAGCGGAAAACGGCGCGGAAAATCACTGCCATTCATGGCGCCCAGACGCGGGACCGCCGCCAGCAGTGCTTTAGTATAAGGATGCACCGGCGTATGAAAGACCTGCTCCACCGAGCCGGTTTCCACGGCATTGCCCTGATGCATAACCAGCACCCGATCGGCAATATCCGCCACCACCCCCATATCGTGGGTGATGAAAATCACCCCCATCTCCATCTCCTGCTGCAACACCTTAATCAGTTGCAGGATCTGGGCCTGAATGGTGACATCCAGCGCCGTGGTGGGTTCGTCCGCAATGAGCACCGCCGGACGGCACGACAGCGCCATCGCAATCATCACCCGCTGGCGCATGCCACCGGAAAGCTGATGCGGATAGCGGGACAAAATCGCGTGCGCCTCAGGGATACGTACCAGCTCCAGCATCCGTTTAGCTTCGTTGAGCGCCTCATCACCGCTCAATCCCTGATGCAGGCGGATAGATTCGGCAATCTGCTCGCCCACCGGGAAGACCGGGTTCAGGGAGGTCATCGGCTCCTGAAAAATCATCGCAATATCCGCCCCGCGCACCCCCTGCATCCGGGACGCGCTCAGCTCGTTGAGATCGATAACCTGACGGTTGCGACGGCGCAACAGCATCCGCTCGCTGGTGACCTGCCCGCCCGTCTGCTCAAGCAGACGCATCAGCGCCAGCGCGGTAACCGATTTACCGGATCCGGACTCGCCGACAATCGCCAGCGTCTCGCCGCGCCTGAGCGAAAACGATAAATTCTGTACTGCAGGGATGAACTGCCGCTCTTCCTGAAAGGCAATATTCAGTTGGTGGACAGCCAGCACTTCGCAGTTGTCCAGCTCTTCACTGTGCGGCACGCAATGCCCCCTTATTCACGATAAATGCCTGTGCTGGGCGCATCGCCGGCATACCCCCACGCCCGGTACATCCCTTCACTGTTGAACGGCAGCGCCACGTTGCCCTCCCGATCCACCGCGATTAAGCCACCTTCTCCGCCCAGGGCTGGCAGTTTCTCCATTACCACCCGCTCGCAGGCCTCACTCAGGCTTAATCCGCCGTAATCCATTAGCGCGGTAATGTCGTAGGCCGCCAGCGCGCGGATAAACACTTCGCCGGTTCCGGTGCATGACACCGCCGCCGTGGCGTTATTAGCGTAACACCCGGCCCCCGGCAGCGGACTGTCGCCGACGCGTCCGGGAAGCTTGTTGGTCATACCGCCTGTCGACGTCGCGGCGGCGAGGTTACCGGCTTTATCCAGCGCCACCGCGCCTACCGTGCCCATTTTGCTGCGTTCATCGAGCGGCGCGGCATGGTCCAGCTGCGTCATCCCCGCTGTACGGGCCTCCAGCAACTGCCGGTAACGCTCCTCGGTGGAAAAAAGATCGGGCGAGACCGTATCCATCCCGTGCTCGACGGCAAATTTCTCCGCCCCCGCCCCGGTCAGCAGCACATGCGGGCTTTGATCCATCACCAGACGCGCGGCCAGCACGGGATTGCGCAGTCGGCTGACGCCCGCCACCGCCCCCGCTTTCAGGGTGATACCGTCCATCACGCAGGCATCCAGTTCATGCGTTTCATCGCGCGTAAAGACCGAGCCAATACCGGCATTAAACAGCGGACACTCCTCCAGCAGGCGCACCGCTTCGGTCACCACGTCCAGCGCGCTTTCGCCCGCTTCCAGCATGCGCTGGCCTGTTTCCACAATGGCGTTCAGCGCATCAATATAACGCTTCTCCTGCTCGGGACTGAGCTGTGCACGGGTGATTGCCCCGGCACCGCCATGAATTGCGATAACCGCTTTACTCATTTCGCATCACCCATCAGCCTGGCTGGCTGCTTTTTCTATAAATATCATTATCGTCGACGAATCTTCAGATGATTTTTGAATATAGAAAGACGCAACTGTGATGTAAAGCTTACACCCATCGGGTCATACAGTTAGCCGCACTTTTCTGCCATAATGAGCGCTTTCGTTGTTACTCCGCAGGAGCCCACCATGGATTTTACCGCCGGACTGATGCCGCTTGAGACGGCACTCTCGCAGATGCTTGATCGTATTACTCCCCTGCACGACGTTGAGACGCTGCCGCTTGTGCGCTGTTTTGGCCGTATTGCCGCGCGCGATATCGTCTCGCCGCTGAACGTTCCGGGGTTCGATAACGCGGCGATGGACGGCTATGCCGTACGTCTGGCGGATTTGCAAACGGGTCAGCCGCTGCCGGTGGCAGGTAAAGCCTTTGCCGGGCAGCCGTTCAACGGTGAGTGGCCAGCGGGCACCTGCGTGCGCATTATGACCGGCGCGCCGGTGCCAAAGGGCTGTGAAGCCGTGGTGATGCAGGAAGAGACCGAACTAACGGACGACGGCGTGCGTTTTACCGCCAGCGTCAAAGCGGGACAGAATATCCGCCACATCGGGGAAGACATTACCCTCGGCGCAACGGTCTTTGCCGCCGGGCAAAAACTGACGGTCGCCGAACTGCCGGTGCTGGCATCGCTTGGCATCGCGGAGATTGACGTTGTCCGCAAGGTACGCGTGGCGGTGTTCTCCACGGGAGACGAGCTACAGCTTCCGGGTCAGCCGCTGAACGAGGGGCAGATTTACGACACCAACCGTCTGGCGGTGCACCTGATGCTTGAGCAACTGGGCTGCGAGGTGATTAACCTCGGCATCATTCCTGACGATCCGGAGAAACTGCGCACGGCATTTATCGACGCGGACGCCTCTGCCGACGTGGTGATCAGCTCTGGCGGCGTATCGGTTGGCGAAGCGGATTACACCAAAACCCTGCTTGAAGAGCTGGGTGAAATCGCCTTCTGGAAGCTGGCGATTAAACCGGGCAAACCGTTCGCGTTTGGCAAACTTCCGCACAGCTGGTTCTGTGGCCTGCCGGGTAACCCGGTCTCTGCCGCGCTGACCTTCTACCAGCTGGTGATCCCGCTGCTGGCGAAGCTTTCAGGCAACAATGCCGACCCGCTGCCGGAACGTGTGCGCGTGCGGGCGGCAACGCGCCTCAAAAAATCTCCGGGCCGTCTCGATTTCCAGCGCGGCATTCTGGCGCGCAACGCCGATGGCGAGCTGGAGGTGAGCACCACCGGGCATCAGGGTTCGCACATCTTTAGCTCCTTCAGCCAGGGTAACTGCTTTATCGTGCTGGAGCGCGATCGCGGCCACGTTGAGGCGGGCGAATGGGTTGAAGTGGAACGCTTTAACCACCTGTT
This sequence comes from Enterobacter sp. CCUG 70166, assembly GCF_020224095.1. Classification (NCBI taxonomy): domain Bacteria; kingdom Pseudomonadati; phylum Pseudomonadota; class Gammaproteobacteria; order Enterobacterales; family Enterobacteriaceae; genus Enterobacter; species Enterobacter sp. CCUG 70166. The sequence continues at coordinate 28,348 of NZ_NRIQ01000058.1, read as the reverse complement.
CGGAGGCTGACATGACGGTGGAACTGAGCGACCCGGAGATGATGCGCTACAACCGCCAGATCGTGCTGCGCGGGTTTGATTTCGAGGGTCAGGAAGCGCTCAAGGCGGCCAGCGTGCTGGTTGTCGGCCTTGGCGGGCTGGGCTGCGCGGCGGCGCAATACCTGGCTGCGGCGGGCGTCGGCCGCATGACGCTGCTGGATTTCGATACCGTGTCGGTGTCGAACCTGCAACGCCAGACGCTCCACAGCGACGCGACGGTTGGTCAGCCGAAAGTGGAATCTGCGCGCACGGCGCTGGCGCGAATTAACCCCAACGTTCAGTTCACCCTGATTGACGCGATGCTGGATGACGACGCCCTGTTTGCGCAGATTGCACGGCATGACCTGGTGCTGGACTGCACCGATAACGTCGCCATTCGCAACCAGCTCAATGCGGGCTGCTTTGCCCATAAAACGCCGCTAATTTCCGGCGCGGCCATCCGCATGGAGGGTCAAATCAGCGTTTTCACCTACGCTGAGGGAGAGCCCTGCTACCGCTGCCTGAGCCGTCTGTTTGGCGAGAATGCGCTGACCTGCGTCGAGGCGGGCGTGATGGCGCCGCTGGTTGGGGTTATCGGTTCCTTGCAGGCGATGGAGGCGATTAAGGTGCTGGCGCATTACGGCACGCCCGCAGCGGGCAAAATCGTGATATATGACGCGATGACCTGTCAGTTCCGCGAGATGAAGCTGATGCGTAATCCGGGGTGTGAGGTGTGCGGAGGTTAAACCCTGCTGCGGCCTGATGCCCTCACCCCGGCCCTCTCCCACAGGGAGAGGGAGAAAATCGTAGGCCGGGTAAGCGTCAGCGCCACCCGGCAACAGCATCAAATAGACGTCCGCCCAAACGCCCCCTGCCAGTCCTGCTCAAACTTCACAATTGCCGCATCTACTGCCGGAGAGGTAATAAACTGCTGCGCCACGTCCAGCGGCAGCGTGATGGACTCGCACCCTGCCAGCAGGCAGTCCAGCGCCTGGCGCGGCGTTTTAAAGCTCGCGGCGAGCACCTTTGACTGCGGTGCGTGCAGCGTCAGCAATTGTTGCAGTTCAATCACGGTCTGGATCCCGTCCCCGCCCTGCACGTCCACGCGGTTCACGTAAGGGGCCACATACTCAGCACCCGCCAGCGCGGAGAGCATCCCCTGCGCTGCGCCGTATACCGCGGTACCCAGCGTCGGGATCCCTTCTGCTTTCAGCATTTTGATCGCCGCCAGCCCTTCAGCGGTCACGGGCACTTTCACCACCAGGTCATTGATTATCGCGCGCAGCTTACGTGCGTCTTCCACCATCCCCTCGGCGGTCTTCGCCATCACCTGAGCGAACAGCCGGCCCTTGCCGCCCAGCGCGTCGTGCAGCGCGGGCAGCAACTCTTCCAGGGGGGTTTTACCCGCCGCCACAATGCTTGGGTTAGTGGTCACGCCCGCCAGCGGGAAGATACGCGCCAGCTTTTTGACTGCCGCAACGTCGGATGTGTCGAGATAAAGTTCCATGATGTCACCTCAAAATTAGCCTGCATTTACCCTATCACGAGAAAACCTGCTCATGAATTGACCCATATCAAGATAACTTTCATTCGAAAGTAATTTAATCTTCATATGTAATCAGAGGGCAAAAAAATGATCTTCAACATACAGCGTTACTCCACCCACGACGGCCCCGGTATTCGAACCGTGGTGTTCCTGAAAGGCTGCTCGCTGGGCTGTCGCTGGTGCCAGAACCCGGAAAGCCGCTCCCGCACGCGGGACGTCCTGTTTGACGCCCGTCTGTGTCTGGACGGCTGTGACCTGTGTCAGCAGGCCGCGCCAGGGTGTGTTGAACGTGCGCTGAACGGGTTGATCATCCATCGTGAAAAATTAAGTGAAAAGACGCTCACTGCCCTCACCGACTGCTGCCCGACGCAGGCGCTTACCGTCTGCGGTGAAGAGAAGCAGGTGGAGGAGATTATGGCCACCGTGCTGCGCGACAAGCCCTTCTACGACCGCAGCGGCGGCGGGATCACCCTTTCCGGCGGCGAGCCGTTTATGAATCCTGACCTGGCGCACGCCCTGTTTAAAGCCAGCCATGAACAAGGCATTCATACCGCGGTTGAAACCTGCCTTCACGTACCCTGGCATTATATCGAGCCTTCACTGCCGTATGTCGATCTGTTCCTGGCGGACCTGAAACATGTCGACGGCGAGGTGTTCAAGCAGTGGACCGATGGCTCTGCTAAGCGGATCCTGGACAACCTGAAGCGCCTGGCTACCGTCGGGAAGAAGATCACCATCCGCGTGCCGCTGATCCAGGGCTTTAACGCCGATGAAGCGTCGGTTACCGGCATTACCAACTTCGCCGCCGATGAACTCGGCGTCGATGATATTCATTTTCTGCCGTATCACACGCTGGGCATGAACAAATACACCCTGCTCGGCCAACCCTACTCTGCCCCTGACAAACCGCTGGATAACCCTGCCCTGCTGGACTTCGCGCAGCAGTATGCCTGCCAGAAAGGGTTAACCGCGACCTTACGAGGATAAACTTATGACCACCCTGAATCTCAACACCCTCAGCGAGCGCATCAAGGCGCACAAAACGGCTCTGGTGCATATCGTTAAGCCGCCGGTCTGTACCGAACGCGCGCAGCACTATACCGAAATGTATCAGCAGCATCTGGACAAGCCGATCCCGGTACGTCGCGCGCTGGCCCTTGCCCACCACCTGGCAAAACATACCATCTGGATCAAGCACGACGAGCTGATTATCGGTAACCAGGCCAGCGAAGTGCGTGCCGCGCCGATCTTCCCGGAATATACCGTCTCCTGGATTGAGAAAGAGATTGACGATCTGGCGGACCGTCCAGGTGCAGGCTTTGCGGTGAGCGAAGAGAATAAACGCGTTCTTCATGAACTCTGCCCGTGGTGGCGCGGCCAGACGGTACAGGATCGCTGCTACGGTATGTTTACCGACGAGCAGAAGGGCCTGCTGGAAACCGGCATCATCAAAGCGGAAGGTAACATGACCTCCGGTGACGCACACCTGGCGGTGAATTTCCCGCTGGTGCTGGAGAAAGGGCTCGACGGCCTGCGCGCGAAAGTAGCCGAGCGCCGCTCGCGCATCAACCTGACGGTACTGGACGATCTGCACGGCGATCAGTTCCTGAAAGCCATTGATATCGTGCTGGAAGCCGTAAGCCTGCACATCAGGCGCTTCGCCGATCTGGCACGTGAGATGGCCGCCAGCGAAACCCGCGACAGCCGCCGCGACGAGCTGCTGGCGATGGCGGAAAACTGCGACATCATCGCCCACCAGCCGCCAAAAACCTTCTGGCAGGCGCTACAGCTGTGCTACTTCATTCAGTTGATCCTGCAAATTGAGTCCAACGGTCACTCCGTCTCCTTTGCCCGTATGGACCAGTACCTCTACCCGTACTATCGCCGCGACGTGGAGCTGGACCAGAGCCTGGATCGCGAGCACGCCATCGAGCTGCTGCACAGCTGCTGGCTGAAGCTGCTGGAAGTGAACAAAATCCGCTCCGGCTCGCACTCCAAAGCCTCTGCGGGCAGCCCGCTGTATCAGAACGTCACCATTGGCGGCCAGAAGCTGGTCAACGGCGAGCCAATGGACGCGGTCAACCCGCTCTCCTACGCAATTCTGGAATCCTGCGGCCGTCTGCGCTCCACCCAGCCAAACCTGAGCGTGCGTTACCACGCGGGGATGAGCAACGACTTCCTCGACGCCTGCGTGCAGGTGATCCGCTGCGGCTTCGGGATGCCGGCGTTTAACAACGATGAAATCGTCATCCCGGAATTTATCAAGCTCGGCGTGGAACGAGAGGACGCGTATGACTATGCGGCGATTGGCTGCATCGAAACCGCCGTCGGCGGAAAGTGGGGCTATCGCTGCACCGGCATGAGCTTTATCAACTTCGCCCGCGTGATGCTGGCAGCGGTGGAAGGCGGTCGCGATGCCACCAGCGGCCAGGTATTCCTGCCGCAGGAAAAAGCGCTTTCGGCCGGTAATTTCGGCAATTTCGACGAAGTGATGGCGGCGTGGGATAACCAGATCCGCTACTACACCCGCAAATCTATTGAAATCGAGTACGTGGTGGACACCATGCTGGAAGAGAACGTCCACGATATTCTCTGCTCGGCGCTGGTGGACGACTGCATCGAACGCGCGAAAAGCATTAAGCAGGGCGGCGCGAAGTATGACTGGGTTTCCGGCCTTCAGGTGGGGATCGCCAACCTCGGTAACAGCCTGGCCGCGGTGAAGAAGCTGGTGTTTGACCAGGGCGTTATCGGTCAGCAACAGCTGGCGGCGGCGCTGGCGGATGACTTCGAGGGGCTGACCCACGAGCAGCTGCGCCAGCGCCTGATCAACGGCGCGCCGAAGTACGGCAACGACGACGACAGCGTGGACCTGCTGCTGACCCGTGCCTACGAAACCTACATTGAAGAGCTGAAGCAGTATCACAACCCACGCTACGGCCGTGGCCCGATTGGGGGTAACTACTACGCGGGCACGTCGTCTATCTCCGCAAACGTGCCGTTTGGCGCAGCAACCATGGCGACGCCGGACGGACGTAAAGCGCACACCCCGCTGGCGGAAGGGGCAAGCCCGGCCTCCGGTACCGACCACCTCGGCCCGACGGCGGTGATTGGCTCCGTGGGTAAACTGCCGACGGAAGCGATCCTCGGCGGCGTGCTGCTTAACCAGAAGCTGAACCCGTCGACGCTGGAAAACGACAGCGATCGCCAGAAGCTGATGGTGCTGCTGCGCACCTTCTTCGAGGTGCATAAAGGCTGGCATATTCAGTACAACATTGTCTCGCGCGAAACGCTGCTGGAAGCGAAGAAACACCCTGATCAGTATCGTGACCTGGTGGTGCGCGTCGCGGGTTACTCGGCGTTCTTTACCGCCCTGTCACCTGATGCGCAGGACGATATTATTGCCCGTACCGAGCATACACTGTAAAAAAACGCCCGGTGGCGCTTCGCTTACCGGGCCTATATTGTCTCCCCGTAGGCCGGGTAAGGCGAAGCCGCCACCCGGCTTTCTGACTTTCATTCGAAATTAAATTTGTGCTCCCCGTCACCTTGTTATTAGAATGTTTCAAAACGCAGTGACCCAGGAGCACAGTATGACCGTAAAAGTTATCGTCACCGATATGGACGGAACTTTCCTTGATGATGCCAAGCAGTACGATCGTGACCGCTTCCAGGCACAGTTTGAGCAGCTTAAAGCCCGTAACATCGAATTTGTTGTCGCCAGCGGCAACCAGTATTACCAGCTCATCTCCTTTTTCCCGGAGCTGAAAGATCAGATCTCCTTCGTCGCGGAAAACGGCGCGCTGGTGTTCGACCACGGCGAACAGATTTTCCACGGTGAGCTAACGCGTCATGAGTCGCAGATCGTCATTGGCGAGTTGCTGAAAGACAAAGGGCTGAACTTTGTGGCCTGCGGGCTGGAGAGCGCGTACGTCAGCGATAAGGCTCCAGAAGCGTTCGTGAAGCTGATGTCGAAACACTACCATCGCTTAAAACCCATCAGCGATTACCGCGACATTGACGACGTGCTGTTTAAATTCTCCCTGAACCTGCCGGACAGCGATATCCCGAACCTGGTCGATAAACTGCATGTCTCCCTGGACGGCATCATGAAGCCGGTTACCAGCGGCTTCGGTTTTGTCGATTTGATTATCCCGGGCCTGCACAAAGCCAACGGCATCAGTCGTCTGCTGAAACGCTGGAAAGTCTCCCCGCAGGCGTGCGTGGGCATTGGCGACAGCGGAAACGATGCGGAAATGCTGAAGCTGGTGAAATATTCATTTGCGATGGGCAATGCGGCGGAAAGCATTCAAGCGGTCAGCCGTTACACTACCGACGATAACAACCATCAGGGCGCGCTGAATGTGATTCAGGCCGTGCTCGACGCCCACTCCCCGTTCGACGTCTGATCCCCTACCTGCCGGAGCCTCACTCCGGCCCCTTCACTCTTTTTCCATCCTGTGGCGCCCGTCAAGGTTTTAAACTTGCATTAACTTATTTTTAACTTAAAGTATCACTTGTAGACACTTTTACTTTCGAATGAAAGATGCGGAGGCAGTTATGACCTTTACCAGCGAAACGTTGCCAGCGGACCACAAAGCGGCAATTCGTCAGATGAAACGCGCGCTACGGGCCCAGATCGGTGACGTGCAGGCAGTGTTCGACCGGCTTAGCGACAAAATCGCCGCACGCGTGGCGGAAATTAACGCCCTTAAAAATAAAGGTGAATCCGTATGGCCGGTAATCCCCTTTACGGATGTGAAAAACGGTACGATCACCGCCGAACAGCGCGAAGCGGTTAAACGTCGCGGCTGCGCGGTGATCAAAAGCCACTTCCCGCGCGAGCAGGCGCTGGCATGGGATCAATCGATGCTCGACTACCTCGATCTGAATAAGTTTGACGAGGTTTACAAAGGACCCGGCGATAACTTCTTCGGCACCTTAACGGCCTCTCGCCCGGAGATTTATCCGATCTACTGGTCTCAGGCGCAAATGCAGGCGCGCCAGAGTGAAGAGATGGCACAGGTACAGTCGTTCCTGAACCGTTTATGGACATTTGAGAGCAACGGTAAGCAGTGGTTCGACCCGGACGTGAGCGTAATTTATCCGGACCGCATTCGCCGCCGCCCACCAGGAACAACCTCGAAAGGACTTGGCGCACACACCGATTCCGGCGCGCTGGAGCGCTGGCTGCTGCCCGCTTATCAGCAGGTCTTTGCCCGCGTGTTTGACGGCAACGTTGAGAAATACGATCCGTGGAATGCTGCGCACCGTACCGAGGTGGAAGAGTACACGGTGGATAACACCACCAAATGCTCCGTGTTCCGCACCTTCCAGGGCTGGACGGCACTGTCGGACATGATCCCCGGCCAGGGGCTGCTGCACGTGGTGCCGATCCCGGAAGCGATGGCTTACATTCTGCTGCGTCCGCTGCTGGACGACGTGCCGGAAGACGAACTGTGCGGCGTGGCGCCGGGGCGCGTGCTGCCGATTTCTGAGAAGTGGCATCCGCTGCTCATCGAAGCGTTGACCAGCATTCCTGCGCTGGAAGCCGGTGATTCTGTCTGGTGGCACTGCGATGTGATCCACTCGGTCGCGCCGGTGGAAAACCAACAGGGCTGGGGCAACGTGATGTATATTCCTGCCGCGCCGATGTGCGAGAAAAACCTCGCCTACGCGAAAAAGGTCAAGGAAGCGCTGGAAACCGGCGCGTCACCGGGAGATTTCCCGCGCGAGGATTATGAGAAAAGCTGGCAGGACCGTTTCACCGTGAACGATCTGAACATCCACGGCAAGCGCGCGCTGGGCATGGCTTAACTGTCGTAAAGCCCTTCCCGCTCAACGGCGGTGCGTCGTTTTCCCTGACGTATCCGCCGTACCGATTCCCGCACGGCCAGCGTGCCGTTCAGCAGCAATGTTCCGACCGGCGCGTCCGGGCGCATCAGCCGCTGCTGGAGCATATATACCGCTTCTGTTCCCAGCTCATCGCGCGGGACATGCACCGCCGTCAGAGGCACATCCTGAATCGCCGCGAGATTAAAGCCGTCGATGCTCATCACCGAGACATCCTGCGGCACGCGCAGACCGTGTTTTTGCAGGGCGCTGATGGTCCCCGCCGCCATAAAGTCGCCGCCCACCAGGAACGCCGTCGGCAGATCTTTCCCTTTTTGCTGGTGAAGCCACTCACTCACCAGCTGCTCCGTCTCTTTGGCGCTGAAGCTTGGCACCATCAGCAGATCGCGCCGGTCGCTAAACCTGAGGTTATGGCCGTGCCACGCGTCGCGGATCCCCGACAGGCGCAGCTCCATGGTATAGCGACGTAAACACAGCACATTCATCACCTCCCGGTGCCCCATCTCGAACAGGTACTCCGCCGCCCGCTCGCCAATGGCGCGGTGATCCGGCGCGACGGCGGGCAGGCGCATGTGGCGGTCCCGGCAGTTAATCAGCATGCAGGGTTTGCCCACGTCTACCGCCAGATCGTGGATATGCGGATCGTCGATACCGAGGAGGATCGCCGCCTGGGTGTCCACTTCGTTCATGCGGGCCAGAAACAGCTGGGCGTCGCTGTCGTTCTCCTCCAGCGCACAGTAACGCAGGCGAACCTCGTGCGAGGCCAGCCCTTTGCTCACGCTCTGGATGACACGGTAGTAAAAGATGTCAGACCGCTCGTCAAACGCCCGCTGCGGGGCAAACACCATCAGGCTGTTAAGCAGCAGACGCCCCGCCGCCATGCCCTCTATTACCCCCAGCTCCCGCGCGCATGCCAGCACCGTTGCCCGTGCTTTTTCGCTGGTGTTTGCCTTCCCCGCCAGCACGCGGGAAACGGTGCTGATGGAGAGCCGGGTACGGGCGGCGATTTCGGTGATTTTAAGCCTTTTATCCATTTTGTGATCTGGCTCCGGATGTGAAATGAAAAAATTTTCACAACATCTTTATCAGGTAATAACTTGCGAGAAGGCCATAATGCCGAAAATTAAACCTCGGTTATGAGAAAGTTTGCACAAAATCCACTATTTCCTGCTCAATTTCTCTCTTAAGGTGAACCTGTCACACAACTTCCATACTAGTTGTATAGCAGCTTAGCACTCTAAAACAGATAACTTTCAAACGCCTGACGCTGTGTGACACCTGAACCTTTGTCCCTTACCGTCCGTCTTGTGGAGAAGAAAATGAGTCAGGACATCAACAACACCGTTGCGACAAGCAAAACCCGTCGCGTCATTAAGAATCTGCGCTGGTACGTACTGGTGCTGTTTCTTCTTGGCGTGACCGTAAACTACATCACCCGTAACTCGTTAGGTATTCTCGCCCCCGAGCTGAAAGAGAGCCTCGGCATCACCACCGAGCAATACTCGTGGATCGTCGGCGCGTTCCAGATCGCCTATACCATTTTCCAGCCCCTTTGCGGCTGGCTGATTGACGTTATCGGCCTCAAGATTGGCTTTATGGTCTGCGCCGGGATTTGGGCGCTGATGTGTATCTTCCACGCAGGTGCCGGGAGCTGGCTGCATCTCGCGATCCTGCGCTTCTTTATGGGCGCGTCCGAAGCCGCCGCCACGCCAGCGAACGCCAAAACCATCGGTGAATGGTTCCCGAAATCAGAGCGTCCTGTTGCCGCCGGTTGGGCGGGCGTGGGCTTCTCCATCGGTGCGATGCTGGCTCCGCCAATCATTTACTTCGCTCATGCGTCGTTCGGCTGGCAGGGTGCGTTTATGTTTACCGGCGTGCTGGCGCTGCTGTGGGTGATCCTATGGTGGATCTTCTATCACAACCCGGAGCAGCACCCGAACCTGAGCCGCGACGAGCTGGCGTTTATCAAACAGGATAACGAACCCGCACCGGTCAGGCTGCCCTTTCTGACCGCGCTGAAAACCGTCTCGAAGAACAAACGGTTCTACGGTATCGCCATTCCGGCCTTTATGGCGGAACCCGCCTGGGCTGTGCTGAGCTTCTGGGTGCCGCTGTACCTCGCCAAAGAGCACGGCATGGATTTGAAACAGATCGCGATGTTCGCCTGGCTGCCGTTCCTCGCCGCCGACCTCGGCAGCGTGGCGAGCGGCTACCTCACCCGGCTTTATACCCGCTGGTTCGGCTGCACCCGCGTCAACTCGGTGGTGGCAAGTTCAGTGACCGGCGCGTTTCTGATGATTTCTCTGGCCGTTGTGGCCGTGACCCGCGACCCGTATATCACCATCGTGCTGATCTCCATCGGCGGTTTCGGCCACCAGATTATCTCCTGCATGCTGAGCGCGCTGGTCGTGGAGTCGTTCGACAAGGGCCAGATGGCGACGGTTAACGGCATGCGCGGCTCGGCGGCGTGGATCGCCAGCTTCCTGTTCTCCCTTTTGATTGGGGTGACCGCCGACAAAATCGGCTTCAACCCGCTCTTTATCGCCATGGGCTTCTTTGACCTGATTGGCGCTTTCTTCCTGGTGGCATTTATTGCTGAACGTCGCGCCAAGCGCGCCTGATAGTGGATGTATTGCATATGAAAACCCTGAAAAACTGGACCATCGATACGCAGTCAGCGAATCATCTGGAACTGCTGGTGGATAACCAGCACCGTCTGTGCCTGTATGTGCTGGAAGAGAATCTGTTCCGCGTGCTGATCAAGCGTAAAGGCCAGCTGGCGCTGGACCGCACCTGGAGCATCGCGCCGGAACAAGACGTACCGTGGGAAGGCCGCCGTCGTGACGATGTCAGCGGCTTCACCTGCCCGGCCTGGACGCTGACGCAGCAGGGCGATGCGTTAACCGTAGCGACCGAACAGCTGCGCGTCACCGTCCACCAGCCCCTGTGGCTGGAGTGGCACTACCGCAATGAGGCGGGCGAGTGGCAGCCGTTGGTCAATGACCGCCCGACCAGCGCCTACCTGCTGAACGCCCACGGTGACGGCGTGGCGCACTATCTCAGCCGCCGTAAGGATGAACGTTTTTACGGTCTGGGTGAGAAAGCGGGTGATTTACAGCGCAACGGCAAACGCTATGAGATGCGTAACCTGGACGCGATGGGCTATAACGCCGCCAGCACCGATCCGCTTTACAAGCACATCCCGTTCACCCTCACCCGTCGCGATGACGTGAGCTACGGCCTGTTCTACGATAACCTGAGCAGCTGCTGGCTGGATCTGGGTAACGAGATCGACAACTATCACACCGCCTACCGCCGCTGGCAGGCGGAAGCGGGCGATATTGACTACTACCTCTTCACCGGCAAGCGCGTGCTGGACGTGACGAAAGCCTTCGTGCGCCTGACGGGGAAAACGCTGTTCGGACCGAAGTGGAGCCTGGGCTACAGCGGCTCGACTATGCACTACACCGACGCGCCGGACGCCCAGGATCAGCTGATGAACTTCATCCGCCTGTGCGATGAGCATGCCATTCCGTGCGACTCGTTCCAGCTCTCCTCCGGCTATACCTCGATTAACGGCAAGCGCTACGTCTTTAACTGGAACTACGACAAAGTGCCGCAGCCGAAGGTGATGAGCCAGGCGTTCCACGACGCGGGGCTGCGGCTTGCGGCAAACATCAAGCCGTGCCTGTTGCAGGATCATCCCCGCTACGGCGAAGTGGCGGAACGCGGCCTGTTCATTCGCGATTCAGAAACCGATGCGCCTGAACGTTCCAGCTTCTGGGATGACGAAGGATCGCATCTCGACTTCACCAACCCGCAGACGGTGCAGTGGTGGCAGAACGGCGTGACCACGCAGTTGCTGGAAATGGGCATCGACTCCACCTGGAACGACAACAACGAGTATGAAGTGTGGGACGGGGAAGCGCGCTGCTATGGCTTCGGCCAGGAGATCGCCATCAAGCATATTCGCCCGGTGATGCCGCTGCTGATGATGCGCGCCTCGCTGGAAGCACAGCAGCGCTTTGCGCCGGATAAACGTCCGTATCTGATCTCCCGCTCTGGCTGTGCCGGAATGCAGCGCTACGTTCAGACCTGGAGCGGCGACAACCGTACCAACTGGGACACCCTGCGCTACAACATCCGCATGGGCCTGGGCATGAGCCTGTCCGGACTGTTCAACGTCGGTCACGACGTCGGCGGTTTCTCCGGCGACAAGCCGGATGCCGAGCTGTTCGTGCGCTGGGTACAGAACGGCGTGATGCATCCGCGCTTTACCATCCACTCGTGGAATGACGATCGCACCGTGAACGAACCGTGGATGTACCCGGGCGTGACCCCTGCGATTCGCAGCGCCATTGAACTGCGCTATCGCCTGCTGCCGTATCTCTACACCCTGCTCTGGCAGGCGCACGCCGACGACGAGCCGATGCTGCGCCCGACCTTCCTCGATCATGAGCACGATGCGCAGACCTTTGAAGAGTGCGACGACTTCCTGCTGGGCCGTGACCTGCTGGTGGCCAGCGTCGTCGAAGCCGGGCAGCGCGAGCGCCGCGTCTGGCTGCCGGATAACGAAACCGGCTGGTACGATTTTTACACCCACGCGTGGTATGCGGGCGGGCAATCGATCGTCCTTGATGCGCCGCTGGAAAAGCTGCCGCTTCTGGTGCGCGCAGGGGCCGGTTTGCCGCTCAGCGAACGCATCCGTCACGTGAGCGCCGATAAAGACGATACCCGTGAGCTAAAACTGTTCCCGGTGAAAGGCGTCGGCACCACCTCCGGGCTGCTGTTTGAGGATGACGGCGAAAGCTGGGGCTACCTGAACGGCAATGCGCTGTGGGTGGAATGGGAGATGGTGTGCGACGGCGCAAGTATCAACCTGAAGGTGAATGCGCGCGGCGACTATCGTCCGGCATGGAAGGCACTGAAGGTGTCATTACCGACGGGGGAAAAACGTACGCTGCGGGTGAACGGGGTTGAAGGGGGCGAGTGGGTGGTTTAGTGCGGCCTGACGCCCTCACCCTCTCCCACAGGGAGAGGGGATAGAACGTAGGCCGGGTAAGGCGAAGCCGCCACCCGGCTATTTTTTTAACTCTCGATACCTTTACTGCGCAGGTAATCTTCGTAGTTACCGGTGAAGTCCACCACGCGCTCTGGCGTGATTTCGATCACGCGGGTCGCCAGGGAGCTGACGAACTCACGGTCGTGAGAGACGAAGATCAGGGTGCCCTGATACATCTCCAGCGCCATGTTCAGGGATTCGATCGATTCCATATCCAGGTGGTTGGTTGGTTCGTCCATCACCAGGATATTCGGTTTTTCCATCATCAGCTTGCCGAACAGCATACGGCCCTTTTCACCACCGGAGAGCACTTTGGCGGGCTTTTTGATGTCGTCCTGGCTGAACAGCAGACGCCCCAGAATGCTGCGTACCGCCTGCTCGTCGTCGCCTTCCTGCTTCCACTGGCTCATCCAGTCGAAGACGGTCAGATCGTTTTCGAACTCATATTCATGGTCCTGCGCGTAGTAACCAATCTGCGCGTTTTCAGACCATTTCACGGTACCGTTATCCGGTTGCATTTCGCCCACCAGAGTTTTCAGCATAGTGGATTTACCCACGCCGTTGGCACCCAGGATAGCAATCTTCTCGCCCACTTCCAGCAGCAGGTTGAAGTTTTTGAACAGCGGGCCTTCATCGAAGCCTTTGGTGAGGGCTTCCACTTCCAGCGCGTTACGGAACAGCTTCTTGTCCTGCTCGAAGCGAATGAACGGGTTCTGACGGCTGGAGGCTTTTACCTCTTCCAGCTTGATTTTGTCGATCTGACGGGCACGCGACGTTGCCTGGCGCGATTTAGAGGCGTTAGCGCTGAAGCGGCTCACGAAGGATTGCAGGTCCGCAATCTGCGCTTTCTTCTTGGCGTTGTCGGCAAGCAGACGTTCACGCGCCTGGGTTGCCGCCGTCATGTACTCATCGTAGTTGCCCGGATAAACGCGCAGCTCGCCGTAATCCAGATCCGCCATGTGGGTACACACCATGTTCAGGAAGTGACGGTCGTGCGAGATGATGATCATGGTGCTGTCGCGATCGTTCAGGGTCTGCTCCAGCCAGCGGATGGTATCGATGTCCAGGTTGTTGGTCGGTTCGTCGAGCAGCAGGATGTCTGGATTAGAGAACAGCGCCTGCGCCAGCAGCACACGCAGCTTCCAGCCTGGTGCAACTTCGCTCATCGGACCATAATGCTGTTCAACAGGAATGCCGACGCCCAGAAGCAGTTCGCCCGCACGCGCTTCCGCAGAATAACCGTCCATTTCGCCGTACTGCGTTTCCAGGTCGGCCACTTTGTAACCGTCTTCTTCGCTCATCTCAGCGAGACCGTAGATACGATCGCGCTCCTGCTTCACTTCCCACAGCTCCGCATGCCCCATGATCACGGTGTCGAGCACGGTGAACTCTTCGAAGGCGAACTGATCCTGACGCAGCTTACCGATACGCTCGTTCGGGTCGAGCGACACGTTGCCCAGCGTCGGCTCCAGGTCACCGCCGAGGATCTTCATAAAGGTGGATTTTCCGCTACCGTTGGCACCAATCAGGCCGTAACGGTTGCCGCCGCCAAATTTGACGGAAATATTTTCGAACAGCGGCTTACTGCCAAACTGCATAGTGACGTTGCTGGTAACTAACACGGAGAGATTCCTGCGAAAAGTGTGATAAACGCGGCATTATGCCACAATTCCGAATTGAGATCCTGTGTTGCGGTAATCCACTAAACTTTAACAAAATCGAAAAAAATGTGATTTCGTACACATCTGAATTCCCAGTTAACGGGAATGCACATATAATGCGCTCCCATTACAGATTCAGACTTCTCAACTCATCGCCAGAATGGCTTAGATACCTCGCATAACATGAACATGAAATTAACAACGCTTTTTGCGGCGGCGTTAGCCGTAGTAGGTTTTTGTAAGACCGCGTCTGCGGTGACGTATCCCCTGCCGACAGACGGAAGCCGTCTGGTGGGTGAAAACCAGGTGGTGACGGTTCCGGAAGGTAACACTCAGCCGCTGGAATACTTCGCGGCGCAGTATCAGCTCGGCCTGTCTAACATGCTGGAAGCGAACCCGGGCGTTGACCCGTATCTGCCGAAAGCGGGTACCGTACTCAACATTCCACAGCAGCTGATCCTGCCGGATACCGTGCACGAAGGTATCGTGATTAACAGCGCCGAAATGCGTCTGTATTACTACCCGAAAGGCACCAACACCGTGATCGTGCTGCCTATCGGTATCGGTCAGCTGGGTAAAGACACCCCGCTGAACTGGACCACCAAAGTGGAGCGTAAGAAAGCGGGCCCAACCTGGACGCCGACCGCCAAAATGCACGCTGAGTACATTGCTGCCGGTGAACCGCTACCGGCCGTTGTGCCTGCTGGCCCGGATAACCCGATGGGTCTGTACGCGCTGTACATTGGTCGTCTGTATGCCATCCACGGTACTAACGCCAACTTCGGTATCGGCCTGCGCGTAAGCCACGGCTGCGTACGTCTGCGTAATGAAGACATCAAATTCCTGTTCGATAACGTGCCGGTCGGTACGCGCGTGCAGTTCATTAACGAACCGGTGAAAGCGACGTCAGAGCCGGACGGCAGCCGTTACATTGAAGTGCATAACCCGCTGTCCACCAGCGAAGATCAGATCAACAACAACGAAATCGTACCGATTAAGCTGACCAGCGCGGTGCAGTCCGTTACCTCTCAGGCGGATGTTGACACGACCATCGTTGACCAGGCGATTCAGAACCGTTCCGGTATGCCGGTGCGTTTGAACTAATCGCGAGCACGAACAAAGCGGGCCTCGAGGCCCGCTTTTTTTTATCCGTTATTCACAATTACGATGCCGCCATGATCATAGCGATAGTGACAATGGGCGTACTCCAGCGGCGTACCATCTTCCAGATAGATCACCTGCTCGACCTCCAGCACCGGGTCGGTTGGCTCACAGACCAGATGCTGCATATCCAGCGCACTGGGCTTCAGCGCCCGCACCACACGATACGATCCCATGATCTTCAGCCCCAGCGTCTCCTGCACATACCGGAATACCGAACTTTCAAGATGGATTTTGTTCAGGCCGGGCACCAGATTCAGCGGCATCACCGTGGCGTCCAGGGACATCGGCTCACCGTTGAGTAAACGCAGACGGATGAAGTCATAGATCGGCGTATCCGGATTTATCATCAGCGAGGCCTGCTCTTTCTCGTTCGGGAAACGCAGTTCGAAGTGCACAACCTGACTGCTCACCGTGCCTAAATGTTCCCAGGTTTTGGTCGCCCCGAAGTAGTCGCTGCCGGAGAGATCCCACTGGGAAAGCTGGAGGAAATTTTTGCGGATGAACGTGCCCTGCCCCTGTCGGGTATAGACCAGCCCTTCAACAATCAGCTGACGCATCGCCTGCTGAATGGTCATCCGGCTGGTGCTGAACTCCGCCGCCAGCGCGAACTGGTCCGGCAGCGGTTCATTGGCGGCGTACTGCTGGGTAATAATGCGTTTCTTAATTTCCCGCGCTATGGTGATGTACTTCGCCGCCATCTTCCTTCCTTAAATTAGTTTTCTGTCCCGCTGTTTTTCAAGGCCACTCGCTCGGCCACCTTGAGGAAAGGCAGGTAGAAGAATACACCAAATACGATGATTGCCAACTGCACCACCACCGCCCGCCAGTCCCCCGCCGTCGCCAGCCAGGCGCTGAGGATCGGCGGCGTGGTCCACGGGATCATCACCACGCAGCGCGACATGAACCCCAGCGTGGTACAGAGCCACGCAAAGTAAATCCCGATAGCAGGCAGCAGCACAAACGGGATCATAAGCGGCAGGTTAAAGACTATCGGCAGGCCGAAAATCACCGGCTCGTTGATGTTAAACAGACCCGGCGCCAGCGACAGACGCGCCACCTGCTTCGCTGATTTCTGTCTTGAGAAGATGAAGATAGCGATCAGCAATGAGATAGTGCTGCCCGTCCCGCCCACCATGCCAAAGGTCGGTACAAAGATGTTGTTGATGATGTGCGGGATCGGCTGGCCGTTGGCGAAGGCCAGCATATTTTCATTGGTATTGATCAGCAGGAACGGCTCCAGCACCACGCTGTTGACCACCGACTGATGAATACCGAGTGTGAACAGGAAGTTACCGAAGCTGTAGATGAAAATCGTCCCGGGCAGACTGGTGTTGATCAACCGCAGCGGCTGCTGAATAAATGTCGTAATGAGATGGATCAGATCCGTGTGCAGCACGTTCGCCAGTATGGCCGCCAGCACCGCAAACAGGGAGAGCGTGAGGATCGTCGGGATCAGCGCAGTAAAGGATTTGCTCACCGCTGGCGGTACGTTCTCCCCGAGCGAAATGTGCAGCGCCTTCAGCCGTGAAATGGCGATAAACAGCTCGGTTGAGAGCAGCCCAATCAGCACCCCGGCGAAAATCCCGGTGGAGCCAATGTTGGCGAACGTCAGCACCTGGGTGACGTTTACCGTGGCGTCGCTGCCGACGGGGGTAATCTGTAAGCGCATCGGCATCATGATGATGAAGCTGCTGACGGCGATAACCACTGCCGAGACCGGATTGTCGAAATCTTTGTTGCGCGCCAGCGACCAGGCGATCATAGGGGCCAGCAGCAGCGCGGCGATGTTCAGCGTGCCGTTGATAATCGCCTCGCCCCACACTTTAAACTGCGTAAGCGTGTCGCCCGCAAAAATCCACGGGAACACCACGTTATTCACCAGCACCGCCAGACCGGCAAGGATGAAAATCGGCATTACCGTGGCGAAGGCATCGCGCAGGGAGCGAAGATGCACCTGGTTTGCCAGGCGCGCCGAGAACTCTACAAATTTATCGACAAAAGACTGCATGTGCGGTGTTATTTTTGTTTCAGACATAGCGGAGTGTTCCCATCAATCAGTCACAAAAACGGCCCGGCAGCGTACGGCTTACATCTCGCGTCCGTTGGTATGGATAACCTGTTTTAACCACGCGTAGCTCTTCTTCGGCACGCGCTTCAGGTCTTTCAGGTCGTGATTTTCACGGTTGACGTAGACCACGCCGTAGCGCTTGCGCATGTCACCCTGGGAGCTGAGAATGTCAATCAACCCCCAGCCGAGATAGCCCATCACCTCTGCCCCATCCTCGAATATTGCCGCTTTCATCGCCTCGATGTGCGCCCGGTGGTAGTCGATGCGGTAGGTGTCCTCAACCGGATTCACGCCATCCCAGGACTCAATCACCCCAATACCGTTCTCAATCGGGAATACCGGCATCCGCCAGTCGTTGGCGTAGCGGGTGAGGATGGTGCGAAAGCCCAGCGGATCGATCTGCCAGTTCCACTCGGTGGCCTTCAGGTACGGATTGTTTTTCTCGCCGTGCAGCAGGTAATAGTTAACCGGCGTGCCTTCCGGGATGGCATCGCTGTCCAGCGTTTTGCTGGCGTAGTAGCTGAAGGCCATAAAGTCGTTCTTCGTGCGCGCAAACAGCGCGAGATCGTCTGCGCGGTAGATATCGCCGAAGCCCTCCTGCTCCACCACCGCCATTACCGCCGGGCTGTAGCCCTGTCCCGCGAAGACGCGCAGCAGGTTCTGGTTGAGGAATTCGTCGTACTGCTGGGCGCAGAAGATATCACGCGGTTTGCAGGTGGCCGGATAAATCAGCTGGTGCGCCAGCATGCCGCCCATCAGCTTGCCTGGCTTAGTCTGGTGCAGGTATTCGGTCAGAGTCATGTGCGCCACCATCGCATGGTGCTGAAGCTCATACAGCTCGCGCAGGGTTTGTTCACCTTTCATGTAACCGGAAATGCGAAAAGCTTCCGGCATATGGAAAATGTTCTGCTCGTTGAAGGTCAGCCAGTACTTCACGCGATCGCCGTAGCAGTCGATCATCTTCTTGCCGTAGCGGATAAAGGCCTCCATCACCCGGCGTTCGTTGAAGCCGTTGTACTCCTGCGCCAGCGCCAGCGGCATATCGAAGTGGTAGAGGCAGACCATCGGCTCAATACCGCGGGCGAGCAGATCGTTAATAAAGCGGTCGTAAAACGCGATACCTTCGGCGTTGAACTCGCCGTCACCCTGCGGGCAGACGCGGCTCCAGGAGATCTGGAAGCGGTAGCAGTTCATGCCCAGATCCTGCATCAGATCGAAATCTTCCCGGTAGCGGTGGTAGGAGTCGGTCGCCACTTTCCAGTCGGAGATGTTTTCTCCTGCTTCCCGAATGTCATATACCGACATCCCCTTCCCGCCCTCATTCCATGCCCCTTCCGTCTGCATGCTGGATACCGAGTTGCCCCATAAAAAGCTGGCTGGCAGTGATTTGTTCATGGTTGCTCCCTATATGACTAGTCATTTAAATTTTATGACTAGTCATATAGATCGAGATGAAACATCAGGCAAAGAGAAGGAGCATTTTTTGTGAGGTGGGTTGAAATAAAGACCAGAGATAGTAGCCCCGGTAAGCGAAGCGCCACCGGGGAAAAGGAAGGTTACTGCTGCGCGAGCTGACTACGACGGTATTCCCCCTGCCGCTCCAGCATCCAGCCTGGATATTCGCGCGGCAGCGCGCTGACGGCATCAAGCTGTTTAAGCTCGTCTTCGCTTAAACGGATCCCGGTGGCGGCAATATTATCGTCCAGCTGATCGACGCGTTTCGCACCAATAATGACGCTGGTCACCGCTTTTTGATGCAGCAGCCATGCCAGCGCGATTTGCGCCACGGAGACGCCCCTACGCTCGGCAATGACGCGCATTACGTCCACGCAGTCGAAGGCGCGATCTTTATTCACCGGCGGGAAGTCAAATTCCAGACGGCGGCCTCCGGTTTCGCTCTGCCCGTCACGACCGTATTTTCCGCTCAGCAGGCCGCCCGCCAGCGGGCTCCAGACCATCAATCCGACGCCTTCGCTCTGCATCATCGGCACCAGCTCGCGCTCCAGGTCACGTCCGGCAATGGTGTAATACGCCTGCAACGATGCGAAACGCGCCAGCCCAAGACGGTCAGAAATACCGAGCGCTTTGGCAATCTGCCACGCAGTCCAGTTCGAGACGCCGATGTATCGCACGTGACCGTGCTGCACAAGGTTATCCAGTGCGTAAAGCGTCTCCTCGATGGGGGTCGCGGGGTCGAAACCGTGCAGCTGATAGAGATCGATATGATCGAGCTGCAGGCGGCGCAGGCTCTCCTTTACGCTGTCGATAATGTGATAGCGCGAGCCGCCGCGTGAGTTCACTCCCGCCGTGCCCGTTTCACCAAACACCTTTGTGGCGACCACCACGTTTTCACGTGGAACGTTCAGGTTTTTCAGCGCCTGCCCGAGGATCTCCTCCGAGCGTCCTTCCGAATAGACGTCGGCAGTGTCGATAAAGTTGATGCCCGCGTCCAGCGCGCGGCCCACCAGCTGCTCGGCTTCGTTTTGCCTTAGCTGGCCAATCTTGCCCCACATGCCGCCCTCGCCGCCGAAGGTCATGGTGCCGAGGCAGAGTTCAGAAACAAACAGTCCGGTATTGCCCAGTTTTTGATAACGCATAACGCTTTCCTCGCATGTCGATTGGGTGTCTGTTAGTTATACCCGCCCCCCAGCCATCGCGAATGTGGCGTTCCTGTCCGTTTCTTGCCCAATCCTCTGAATCTATCCGCGCGGGGCATCGCCAAAGACGCTGTAGTCTGGCAGCTGAACCTGCTGATACGGCTCCCAGCCGCCGCCGAGGGCTTTGTAGAGCGCCACCAGGTCAAGCGCGCTCTGCACCTGCGCCTGCGCCCGCTGCTGTTCGGCCTGAGCGAGCTGACGCTGGGCGTCCAGCACGTCAATAAAACTGGCGATCCCCTGTCGGTAGCTGTCGCTGGCGAGATCAAAAGCGTTTTGCAGCGCGTCGATGGTTTTCGCCAGGCCCGCCTCACGCTGCTGGTCAGTGCGATAGCTCACCAGCGCGTTTTCAACGTCGCCGAGCGCCGTCAGCACCGTCTGACGATAGTCCAGCACCGCCGCCCCTTGCTGTGCGCGGGCCACCTTGACGCTGGAGACCAGCCGACCGCCCTGGAAGATGGGGATGGAGACCTGCGGACCGAAGCTGTAAAAGTGGCTGCTCCAGTCGGTCAGCCAGCCGGATTCGCTGTTACGCAGGCCAAACTGCCCGGAGAGGGTGAAGCTTGGGAACAGTTCGGCTACCGAGACGCCAATTTGCGCCGTGGCGGCATGGAGGTTCGCCTCGGCTTCGCGCACGTCCGGGCGACGACGCGCCAGCGTTGACGGAATGCCGGTTTGCACAATATCCGGCAACGCTGGCATCGGCTGCACGGATTGTAATTCGGCATCCAGCGCCCCCGGCGGTTTGCCGAGCAGGATAGCCAGCCCGTTCATCGCCTGGCGCGCCTGCGCCTGATACTGCGGCAATTGGGCTTCAAGATTGCCCAACTGCGCCCGGGCGTTTTCTACGTCCATCTGCGGTGACAGCCCGCCCCGCTGGCGGCTTTCGGTCAGATCCAGCGTCTGCTGCGCGCTTTCAATTTGCGTATTAAGCGTGGCAATGATGCTCTGCGCCCCTCGCAGCTGTAGCCACGCCCGCGCCACTTCGGCTTCCAGCGAGACCAGCGCATCGTTACGCTGCTCGATCGCCGCCCGCTGCTGCGCCTCGGCCGCTTCTACCTGACGGCGCACCTTGCCCCACAGGTCGATTTCCCACTGAGCGTCGAAGCTGCCCTGATAGAGGTTAATCGGCTGCGTCAGCGGGCCTAACGCGCTTCGCAGCTGCGGATCGACATTATTCAGCTGGTCATACACGCCGTGGGATTTCAGCTCCCCTTCCAGCCCAAGCTGCTGGCGCGTCGCCTGCACATTGCCATTCACCGACGGGAAAAATGCCCCGCCGGCCTGGTTAATCTGTTCGCGCGCGCCGGCAATGCGCAATACCGTTTGCTGTAGCGTCAGATTTCCGGCGATGGCGCGTTCAATCAGGCTGTCGAGCTGCGGCGAGCCGAAGGTTTTCCACCAGCGCGGGTTAGTTGCCGCGGAGGACGTTTGTGATTTCACCGCGCCGTCGCCCTTATCGTTCCAGTGCGTGGTGGCGGGCGGTGCAGGCTGTTGATAGTCCGGCCCGACGGCGCAGCCCACCAGCAGCATCATTATCATCAGGGGGTGTAAACGTCTGTGTATCATCAGTGTGCTCCTGCACTCCCCTCGCTCTTAACCGGCGAGAGCAACAAACAAAACGGAATCAGTAATAGGGCCACCGCGCTCAGAATGGTGAAGACGTCGATGTAGGCCAGAAAGCGCGACTGCTCGATCATGGTCTGGTACATCCGCCCGGTGGCAATGCCGGTCGGATCGCCCACCTGAGTGGTGAAGTTCTGGATCGCCTGGGCGCTTTCGCGTATCGCCAGCTGGAACTGCTCATTAAACGGCGAAGCGTGGTAAGCCAGATGCGCGCTGTGCGCCTGCGAGCGCTCGGTGATCGCCGCCGTCGAGAGCGAAATCCCAATCGAGCCGGCCACGTTGCGGAACATGGTAAACAGCGCCGCCGCGTCGGCGTTAAGCTGCCTCGGGATCGAGATAAAGGCGATGGTGGTGAGGGGCACAAACAGGAACCCGAGTCCAATCGACTGGGCGCTGCGAAACAGCACCAGCGTTTCGAAATCGATATCCGGCGTCAGCGTCCGGGACCAGAAGAACGACACCGCCAGGCAGGTAAAGCCGAAGGCGATGATCCAGCGCGTCTGCACCACCGGCATCAGCTTCAGTACCAGCGGAATAGTCAGCACAATCAGCACCGCGCCGGGCGAGAGCACCAGCCCGGACCAGGTGGCGGTATAGCCCAAATCCTGCTGCGCCAGTTGCGGAATAACCACCGAACTGCCGTACAGGATCATCGCCATCCCCGCCATCAGCAGGCTGGAGATCGCAAAGTTGCGATCCTTCATACAGTGCAGATCCACCACCGGCTTTTTGGCATACATCAGCCAGTAGATCGCGCCGATAATGCCGACCAGCGTCAGTACCGCGAAGGTGCGGATAAAGTTCGAATAGAACCAGTCATCATCTTCGCCCCGGTCGAGCATCACCTGCAAACAGCCAAGTCCGAGAGCGATCAGGCCGATCCCCGTCCAGTCGACGGTGAGCTTCTCTTCCGACTTTTTCTCCCACGGCGGATCTTCCAGCAGCTGATAGATGGCCAGCACCGTCACAATCCCTACCGGAATATTGATAAAGAACACCCAGCGCCAGGAGTAGTTATCGGTGATCCAGCCTCCCAGCGTCGGGCCAAGGACCGGCGCGACGATAATGGCAATGGATGAAAGGCCAAAGGCTTTGCCCCTGTCCTCCGGCTTGAAGTAATCGAGCAGCACCGATTGCTGCGTGGGCTGCAACCCGCCGCCAAAAAAGCCCTGCATCACACGGAACAGGATGATTTGCCAAAGCTCGGTGGCGATGCCGCACAGGAACGAGCAGATGGTGAACATCACAATGCAGATCAGGAAGAACTGCTTGCGGCCAAACAGCCGGCTCAGGAAGGCCGAGATCGGCAGCACGATGCCGTTCGCCACCAGGTAGCTGGTGAGCACCCAGGTAGATTCGTCATAGCTGGCCGAGAGCGATCCCGCGACGTGGGGCAGCGCCACGTTGACGATGGTGGTGTCCAGAATTTCCATAAACACCGCCAGGGTGACCACAATCGCCACCGCCCACGGGTTACTGGCGGGCTTCCAGTTTTCGTGGCTGCTGTCCGTCATTCCACGGTGACCTTCGGTTCAACCGACAGCCCCAGCGGCAGCGGTTTGTTCGGATCCAGCCCCTTATCAATGACGATTTTCACCGGCACGCGCTGAACGATCTTCACAAAGTTACCGGTGGCGTTTTCCGACGGGAAGGCGGAGAAGCGCGAGCCGCTGCCCTGCTGGATGCTGTCAATATGGCCTTCGAGCGCCATATCCGGCCAGGCATCGACGGACACGGTCACTTTGTCGCCCGGCTTCATACGTTCAAGCTGCGACTCCTTGAAGTTCGCCACCACCCACACGTTCGGGGAAACCAGCGAGAACAGTGCCGTGCCTGCCTGCACCAGCGTACCAGGCTGGACGTTGCGTTTGGTGACAAAACCGTCGAACGGGGCGCGGACTTCGGTATAAGAGAGGTTCAGGTTGGCGGTTTCCAGCTGCGCTCTGGCCTGATCGACCTGCCGTTCGCGGGCTTCGACGTTAGTCTCCTGCTGGCGGATTTGCAACTGGACCTGCTCCGCCACCTCCAGCTGCGCCTGCGCGCTGGCCAGACCCGCCTGGGCACTCCGCAGTTGAGCGTTCGCGGCATCGATGCTTTGTTGTGTGGTCGCGCGGGGGTCAACGCCGCGCTGACGGCGGTACTCCGCCTGAGCGTTGGTCATATCCGCCTGGGCTTTCAGTACCTGGGCTTTGGCTTCATCGCGCTGGGCGGGATATTGCACCTTCGAGAGCGCCAGCTGCGCCTGCGCCTGATGCAACTGCGCAACCGCCAGCCCAAGCTGGGCCTGAGCCTGATCGCGCTGGGCGGTGGTATCACGCGGATCGATCACTACCAGCACATCCCCTTTCTTCACGCGCTGGTTATCCCGCACGCGAAGTTCGGTAACGTAGCCTGCCGTTTTTGGGGCAATGGTCACTACGTCGCCGTCGGTGAAGGCGTCGTCGGTGGTCTCTTCGTTACGGGTTAAAAACCACCAGACCAGCGCCACGATCACCATCACGATGACCACGATGCCAAGGATAATTAACGGTTTTTTGCCCGGGCGCTTGCGCTCGTTATTGTTTTGATCCTGCTCGTCAGCAGGTGGATTTTGATCTTCTGCCATAGTTCAGCAACGGTCCTGTCAGTGAGCGGCATCACACTATGCCGTTCACTAAAGCTAGGACGTTGCTATACATTTGCCAGGAAAAACTGACAAATTGCGCACTATATGAGAAGGAATAGTCCGAAACCGACCGCCGCAGACCAGAACAGCATCGGGATTGACCATAAATGGAAGCGCCACCAGATGCGGCGATCGTTGGCCATCCGCAGGGCGATGAGGTTGGCCAGCGAGCCGGGCAGCAGCCCAAAGCCGCCGACGTTGACCGCCCACGCCAGCAGTACCGTTGGGGGAACATAGTTAAGCAGCAAAATGGTGGACGGCACGTTACTGATCACCTGCGAGAGACCAATCGCCGTCAGCCATAGTCCCGGTTGCGACAGACCGCTGACGCTATGGAGAACGGTCTGCAATACCGGGAGCTGGATCAGTAGATGGACGTCAATAAACATCGCCATAAACACCAGCAGCAGCGTCCAGTCAACGCTCACCAGCACCCGCCGGGCGAGGAACAGGAAGCCACACGCCACCAGCAGCGCGCCCGCCAGCGCCTGGTTTAACTCCAGCGCGGTAATGAAAACGATATACAGTCCCAGGCAGCTCCAGACGAGACGCGGCTGCCACTGGGGGCCGGTGGTACCGCTGTGGTACTGCAACGATTTATTCGGGAAAGCAAACCAGCCCACCACCAGCAGCGTCGCCACGATCGCCAGCGCCAGCGGCGCCATCTGCCAGGTAAATGCGGTAAACGACAGGCCGGAGCGTCCCCACAGCAGAATGTTCTGCGGGTTACCGATCGGCGTGAGCAGCGAGCCTGCATTGACGGCCAGCGCTTCAAAGATAATCAGACGGGTAACCGGTATTTCGCACAGCTTACGCAGCGTGAGCGTAAGCGGCACCACGATAAACAGCGCTACGTCATTAGTGAGGAACGTCGACAGCAGCGCCGCCGAAAAGACCATGAACAGAGCCAGTTTGCGCTCGGTGGCGAAGCGGCGCACCATTTTGCGCCCCAGCACGTCAAAATAGCCGCTCAGCTCTACGCCTTTGGTGAGCATCATCAAACCGCTCAGGGTAATAATGGTGCGCCAGTCTATGGCCGCCGGCCAGGTGTGCGGCGTGAAGGGCACAAAGACGCTGAGCCCAACGCCAGTGATAAGTAAAAGATGGAAAAAACGATCGCGTTTCAGGGCCTGCAAGCCGGGGAGGTTCATTCAGCGGCGGGGCCATATTTGAGCGTAAATTCGCGGAACTTCACCAGCGTCTCTTCGCTGACGTGGTGTTCCATACCTTCGGCATCCCGACGGGCAATTTCCGGGCTGACGCCCAGCACCAGTAAAAAATTCTCGACGATCTGATGGCGCTCGCGGCTCTCCTGCGCCAGCTTTTCGCCTTCAGCGGTGAGAAACACCCCGCGCCAGGGGATCATCTCGATCAGCCCGACCGACGCCAGACGTTTTAACATTTTGGCAACGGTTGGCTGCGACACCCCCAGGCGTGCGGCCATATCCACCTGGCGCGCTTCTCCAACTTCACGAATCAGATCGGAGATCAGTTCGACATAATCATCAATCAGCTCCCGGCGGTGCGCCTCACGCACCTGGCGGAAGCCTTCCACATGTTCTTCAACGTTCACCAGTTGCGTCGTTTTTTTTGTTGTTGGCTTACCTGCGCGACGGTTCATTGTGCTTCCTCAATGGGTTGACGCTTCCAGCGCCCTGTAACGGAGCGCACATTGTAAACCATAGCTCTACAAGCACAAAAAATTAACGAATTAGCCATAGCTATACAATATAGCCTGTGCTATATCTGTATGTAATGCAGTCACCCTTCACGGATCGAAGGGATCATGAATCAGGAGGTCTTATGAATGAATTCAAGAGGTGTATGAACGTGTTTACCCACTCTCCTTTTAAAGTGCGTCTAATGCTGTTGAACATGCTGTGCGATATGTTTAACGCCAAACCGCATCAGGACGACAAATCTTCTCACTAAGCGGCGTCGCGGCACGCCGCTTCATTTTCCAGTCACACTTTCGTTGTAAACTCGCTTTTTCCTGATTATTTTTGCGGATTTGCAGCCCCCTTCGCAAAACATCTGTTTAGCAACTGTTGACCTTGATTCACGCTCGCACTATCTTCTTGCAGCCCTGCACAATTTGCGGCTCGCTGAAGCGGACCTCCATTCCCTTTCCACGCACTGTCCGGCAGGCTTTGACCCTTGACGCCAGGGTGAGCACATGGCGTTTTCGTGATAGTGATCTATGAACGTAACCCTGATTGATACACTTGTTACCCGCAGCCGGGCCCTAAGCCCGTGGACGGGATTCTATTTTTTGCAATCGCTGTTGATTAACTTTGCTCTTGGCTACCCCTTTAGCCTGCTTTATGCCGTCGGGTTCACCTGCATTCTTCACCTGCTATGGCGAAGCGCACCGCGCATGCAGAAAGTGCTTATCGGGATCTGTTCTCTGGTGGCTGCCGCCTATTTCCCGTTCGGCCAGGCCTATGGCGCGCCGAACTTTAATACCCTGCTGGCGCTCCACTCCACCAATATGGAAGAGTCTACAGAGATCCTGACGATCTTCCCGTGGTACAACTACGTGGTTGGCCTTTTCATTTTTGCTCTCGGCGTGATTGCGGTTCGCCGTAAGCAGGTCGGGAAAAAAACATGGGGTAAAATTGAAAGCCTGTGCCTGGCCTTTAGCGTAGTGACGCTTTTTGTTGCGCCGGTACAAAATCTGGCCTGGGGCGGCGTGTTTAAGCTTAAAGATACCGGGTATCCGGTGTTTCGCTTCGTTAAAGACGTGGTAGTGAATAACGAGGAAGTGCTCGACGAGCAGGCGCGTATGGCCGAGCTTTCCACCATGAAAGATACCTGGAACGTGCTGGTGGTGAAACCGAAGTATCACACCTATGTGGTGGTGATCGGTGAAAGCGCGCGTCGCGATGCGCTCGGCGCGTTTGGCGGTCACTGGGATAACACGCCGTTTGCCAGCTCCGTCAACGGTACGCTGTTTACCGATTACGTGGCGGCCAGCGGTTCGACGCAGAAATCTCTCGGTCTGACGCTCAACCGTGTCGTGGATGGAAAACCGCAGTTTCAGGATAATTTTGTCACCCTGGCCAACCGGGCAGGTTTTCAGACGTGGTGGTTCTCCAACCAGGGGCAGATCGGCGAGTATGATACCGCCATTGCCAGCATCGCGAAGCGTGCCGACGAGGTACAGTTCCTGAAAAGCGGTGATTTCGAAGCCGATAAAAACACAAAAGATGAAGCGTTGCTAAAAATGACCGCGCAGGTCTTTGCCACTCAGCGCACCCAGCCGCAGCTGATCGTCCTGCACCTGATGGGGTCACACCCGCAGGCATGCGATCGTACCGGGGGAAAATATGCGGAGTTTGTGCAATCCAAAGAGACCTCGTGTTATCTGTACACCATGACGCAAACCGACGATCTGCTCAGCAAGCTGTACGCGCAGCTGCGCAACAGCGGCGATAGCTTCTCGATGGTCTATTTCTCTGACCACGGTCTGGCGTTTAAGGAGCGCGGTAAAGAAGTGCAGTATCTGGCTCACGATGACAAGTTTCAGCAGAACTTCCAGGTACCGTTTATGGTGCTGTCGAGTGATGACAAAACGCATCGCATCATCAAAGCGCGCCGTTCCGCGAACGATTTCCTGAAATTCTTCTCACAGTGGACGGGGATTAAGGCGAAAGAGATAAAAAATGATTACCCGTTTATCTCCGGGAAGAAGGGCCCGCCAGTTTACATTACCAACTTCAGGTTACAGAAAGTTGACTATAACCATCTGGGGACGGATATTTTCGATATTAAGAGTAAGTGATCTCTGCCGTCTCGTGCAGGCTGATGCCCTCACCCTGGCCCTCTCCCACGGGGCTGAGGGATCCCCAGTAATTTTTTTATGCAGAAGCAATAAAGTTGCTTTCTAAATGACTGAGGGCTGTCAGCGATGCCCTGGTCCGGCTGTAAATCGCTGAGGCGTTTCCTGCAGGCCGGGGCGAGGCGCAGGGATGCGCCGAGAGGGCGGCTTTACAGGGACGTTGCCTCCGCCCGTACCCGATAAGCCGGAAGGA
>NZ_NRIQ01000057.1:0-1591 GCF_020224095.1 Enterobacter sp. CCUG 70166 | reverse complement strand
TTAAATTGAAGAGTTTGATCATGGCTCAGATTGAACGCTGGCGGCAGGCCTAACACATGCAAGTCGAACGGTAACAGGAAGCAGCTTGCTGCTTCGCTGACGAGTGGCGGACGGGTGAGTAATGTCTGGGAAACTGCCTGATGGAGGGGGATAACTACTGGAAACGGTAGCTAATACCGCATAACGTCGCAAGACCAAAGAGGGGGACCTTCGGGCCTCTTGCCATCGGATGTGCCCAGATGGGATTAGCTAGTAGGTGGGGTAACGGCTCACCTAGGCGACGATCCCTAGCTGGTCTGAGAGGATGACCAGCCACACTGGAACTGAGACACGGTCCAGACTCCTACGGGAGGCAGCAGTGGGGAATATTGCACAATGGGCGCAAGCCTGATGCAGCCATGCCGCGTGTATGAAGAAGGCCTTCGGGTTGTAAAGTACTTTCAGCGGGGAGGAAGGCGACAGGGTTAATAACCCTGTCGATTGACGTTACCCGCAGAAGAAGCACCGGCTAACTCCGTGCCAGCAGCCGCGGTAATACGGAGGGTGCAAGCGTTAATCGGAATTACTGGGCGTAAAGCGCACGCAGGCGGTCTGTCAAGTCGGATGTGAAATCCCCGGGCTCAACCTGGGAACTGCATTCGAAACTGGCAGGCTAGAGTCTTGTAGAGGGGGGTAGAATTCCAGGTGTAGCGGTGAAATGCGTAGAGATCTGGAGGAATACCGGTGGCGAAGGCGGCCCCCTGGACAAAGACTGACGCTCAGGTGCGAAAGCGTGGGGAGCAAACAGGATTAGATACCCTGGTAGTCCACGCCGTAAACGATGTCGACTTGGAGGTTGTGCCCTTGAGGCGTGGCTTCCGGAGCTAACGCGTTAAGTCGACCGCCTGGGGAGTACGGCCGCAAGGTTAAAACTCAAATGAATTGACGGGGGCCCGCACAAGCGGTGGAGCATGTGGTTTAATTCGATGCAACGCGAAGAACCTTACCTACTCTTGACATCCAGAGAACTTTCCAGAGATGGATTGGTGCCTTCGGGAACTCTGAGACAGGTGCTGCATGGCTGTCGTCAGCTCGTGTTGTGAAATGTTGGGTTAAGTCCCGCAACGAGCGCAACCCTTATCCTTTGTTGCCAGCGGTCCGGCCGGGAACTCAAAGGAGACTGCCAGTGATAAACTGGAGGAAGGTGGGGATGACGTCAAGTCATCATGGCCCTTACGAGTAGGGCTACACACGTGCTACAATGGCGCATACAAAGAGAAGCGACCTCGCGAGAGCAAGCGGACCTCATAAAGTGCGTCGTAGTCCGGATTGGAGTCTGCAACTCGACTCCATGAAGTCGGAATCGCTAGTAATCGTGGATCAGAATGCCACGGTGAATACGTTCCCGGGCCTTGTACACACCGCCCGTCACACCATGGGAGTGGGTTGCAAAAGAAGTAGGTAGCTTAACCTTCGGGAGGGCGCTTACCACTTTGTGATTCATGACTGGGGTGAAGTCGTAACAAGGTAACCGTAGGGGAACCTGCGGTTGGATCACCTCCTTACCTTAAAGAACCTGCCTTTGTAGTGCTCACACAGATTGTCTGATGAA
>NZ_NRIQ01000056.1:0-22405 GCF_020224095.1 Enterobacter sp. CCUG 70166 | reverse complement strand
GAATTCTGAGACGACCCCTGGTATGATCGAGCAGAGGCTCATCTCAATGAGCAATCCCCGCAACAAATTTTTTCGGGGTGCAACAGACCCTTTAGTGTCCAGGCCTGAAAAAAAAGAAAGCACGGTCTCTGAGAGACTACGGTCCTTACGCAACCATACCGGTTAGCGAGCTTTATATTTTCATTATGACTATCTGTATAACAGGGGAATGAATGTGATTAAAAAAATATGCGAAGTGATTGATGGAGAGTATGTCTGTGACATTGATATCAGTGTGGAAGAATGGAAAACTTTATTAACAAATGATAAAGTTTTTGACACAAAAAGTATTGCAGCGTTAAAAAAATGGTTTATTGAGCCAAATCATTCCTGCACATGCTTCGATATTGGTAAGAAGTACGACCTGCACAGCATGAGTGCTAATGGAGTCATAAACGGACTGGGTGGCAGAGTTCAAAAAGAACTTGGTAGATTCGAGGTTAAAGGTGTCGGAAATATCGCATCCGGTACAAAATTCATTACCGTAATGAAGAGTAAAGAAATCGGCGGAAAACCCAAAAGAAACTTATGGACAATTCGTGAGGAACTTGTTCAGGCAATTAACGAACTGGATTTTTTTGGTACAACAGAAATGGCCAGCAGTGAGTATTACTCTGACGATGAGTTGATCAATGCCATAGAGAAAAGTAATATCTTTGACAACGTTCAGACGTTTGAATATACAGGGGAAGCCAAACCAAAGAAAAATGCAATAGAAGTAAAAAATGGCCTCTCGTATCCCAGGAGTAAAGGCGTATCCCAAAATGCGCTGAATAAAGCAGGTTACAGATGTGAAGTCGATAGTGACCACCCAACATTCAGAAGGCGAAATTCATCCTTAAATTACACAGAACCTCATCACATTGTACCTATGTCCAGGCAAGATGCTTTTGACACATCTCTTGATGTTGAAGAAAATATCATATCTCTGTGTTGCAATTGCCATAAACAAATTCACCTTGGTCAGGGTTATGAAGATATGCTGAAAGAAATATACACTGCGCGAAAAAGGTTATTAAAAAAAGTTGGTATTGATATATCACTGGAAAACTTGATTCTTTATTACAAAATGGAAAGTAAGTGAGATTCAAACGAGAGTGATACCTTCGTTTTATTGGTCGGGATGAACAGCAGATGATGTTTCCGGCAAGTATCGGGTCCAGAAACTTTCTGTTAAAAAAGAGGTAAAAGTAGTCTTGAGCCCTGACTGCGAATTGCCATTGCGCATGACCAGAGAACAGGACGAACCCCTGCCAAACCCAGGCATGAGAAACACCTTTAAAACATAGACTTAATTAAAATCAGCAATTCCCATCGAAATAATAAGCAAGCAGAATTGGCTCAGGTGAATTTCACTCGGTGCAGTGCATGCGTTGGGGGGGGTAAAAGGAAAAACCCGAAATGAATCGGGTTTTGATTAATTAACGATTAACAGGTTCCCGTGCCCGGGAACACTCTGACTGTACGCGCAATATATTATTTCCGCAATCATTATTTTTGATTACCAAGCCATGTATTCATCTGCTCAATTTCACCTTTTTGAGCTTTAATGATGTCCTGCGCGAGCTTTCTCATTTCCGGATCTTTTCCGTATTTTAGCTCGGTCTCAGCCATTGCTATTGCCCCTTCATGGTGTGCTACCATGCCTTTCGCAAAAGCCTTGTCGGGATCGGACTCTTTTACAGCGGCCATCATTTTGTCATGCATACCTTTCATGCCGGACATATATTCCTGTGACGATGCCGATGAGGATATATCTGACATTTTCATTTCTGAATGTTCTGCGGAAATCGCTGGCAGGGATAACATCAGTATAACAAAAAGCGAATTTGTGATTTTCATATAATAAACCCTTTCAGATGGTTACCGGATAAGTTTAGCTGAGTCAGACAAAAAAGCCCCCTGAAGGGGGCAAAAAATAACAACATATCCGTATAAGGGACAATCTATCAAGGAAAGGGTAACCGCACGGAAACTTCAGTTGTCATCAGCCCGCATTGATCATGCGGCGGTGTGCATCAGCCATAGCCTGATGGGGGCCGGACTGACCGTTATTCGTAAATTCATGGGCAACAGCTGCTCTTTCATGTTCATTCATCGCCGCAAACGAAGTCGCCGGACGGGAAGCGTTAACGGTGCCAGTTCCCATCATCTTCTGATGACTTTCCGCCATTTTTTTATGTGCATCTGCTGAACCATTGTTCATGGTTTCATGAACAATAATAGCCTGTTCATGCTGATCCATACCGGCCATCCGTGGAGCTGCCCCCTGGATGGCGGCTGGAGTTGAAGAAGACTGCATCTGATGGGCCGGAGCCTGAGCATTATTGACACGCTCATGGATATTTACAGTTTCAGTGGCCCAGGCCGTAGAAATTAAGCTCAAACCTAACACTGATGCTAAGACGATATTTTTCATGGTAACTCTCCATTTCTGAATTAGTGATGTCCGTGAATTTCGATCTGTGTCCTCAGTAGTACAACTGACAACTCTACAGACCTTATTCCGCCAGGATGAGGCTTTAATACAACTCCTGGCTTGTGCTGATGCCGTGTATGGATGAAGTAATAATGCCTTCCTGATAAGTTGCACTAATTATATCGAATGGCTTCTGTTTGCTGCATGACAGGCTAATGACATCTTTGTCATTTAAATCTTTATTCTCAGTACTGGGTTTCCGGAATCATTTTCTCCAGTCTGGGCACGGATAGGATAAAACGAGTTGAACGTACGTCCGATTCCACCTGCACTCTTCCGTGATGTGCTTCCACGATGGACTTCACAATCGCAAGGCCGATGCCGCTGCCTTCTCCTTTTCGTTGTCTGGACGGATCTACCCGATAAAAACGGTCAAACAGCCTTGATAAATGCTCTTCAGGGATTGGTTTCCCCGGATTTTCAATCACAAGGTCAAAAAAGCTCTCCTGCTCTCTTATTGAGACGGTGATTGCCTGTCCCTCCGGGGTATAACGCAGGGCATTGGATAACAGATTATTGATCGCCCTTCTGAACATTTGTGGATCTCCCTCAACCAGGCAGGGCATCCCGTTAAATTTGAGCGTGATATTGCGTTCTTCGGCCCAGGCTTCGAAAAACTCGAAGACTTTCATGACTTCCGCTCTGAGGTCAAACATGACCCTGTCAGGTATCAGCTGATTATTATCTGCCTGTGCCAGGAACAGCATATCGCTGACCATTTTGGTCATCCGGTTATACTCTTCAAGACTGGAATAGAGGACATCCTCAAGTTCCCTCTGTGTTCGATCCTGACTCAGTGCGATTTCAGTCTGCGTCACCAGATTGGTGATGGGCGTTCTGATCTCATGCGCGATATCGGCAGAGAAATTGGCCTGGCGGGTAAAGACATCCTCAATCTTTCCAATCATATGATTGAACGAGATAACCAGTTGCTCCAGCTCAATGGGAACGCGTGTCGGTTCCAGTCGCGCATCAAGATTCTCGGAGGTGATGTTTTTAATGGCATTGCTGACATTACGAAGGGGCAGGTGCCCCTGACGGACAGCGATTCGAATGATCAGAACAATCAACAGGCTTATCACGACGGCAATCGCAATCAGGTTCTTTTTCAGCGCATCGAGGTAATGGAGATGGAAATTAATGGATAGGCCAGTCAGCATGACATAGTTCTGCTGTTTGCCCTGAAATATCGCCTGACCAGAGGAGGCGATAATCCTGTATGTTTCCATCTTCATTTCGGACCCGGTATCCATCGGTCCCGCAGGATCCTCCACCGTCCAGAGAAAGACATCCCGTGCGCGGCTGTGCTCGCTAAAATCTGCTGAATTCACTGCCGGGCGTAGTGCCGCCCCCTGAGCTGAGCTAAAGAGCACTTCACCCCTGGGATTGAGGAGCAAAAGGGCAACGTTGCGGTAGCTGGCAATTGATTCCTTTATTTTGCTTATTTTTTTATCATCCGGATCCACCGGGGACTGCAGTATACGGTTCAGTGTGGTGCTGATTTGTTGAAGATCGCTGACATCCTGCTCGGCAAAATGATTTTCAACAGAATGCAGCATAAACCAGGTGAAGGCGATAAAAGCCAGTATCGTGGACAGGCTGATAAAAAAGGTCAGCCGCAGAGCGAGTGAGAAAGGGCGTCTGGAAGGTTTGCTATGCATCCGGGACCTCCAGCATGTAGCCCACGCCCCGGACTGTCTGGATCAGCTTTGTCTCGTAATCGTTGTCTATTTTAGCGCGGAGTCGCTTTACTGCGACATCGATCGCATTAGTGTCGCTGTCAAAATTCATGTCCCAGACCTGAGAGGCAATCAGGGAGCGGGGAAGAACCTCTCCCTGATGGCGAATGAAGAATTCCAGCAGGCTGAACTCTTTACTGGTGAGCACAATGCGGTTTCCGGCGCGACTGACTTTTCTGGATACGAGATCAATCGAGAGGTCAGCCACCTTAAACTGGCTTTCCGTGATCATCGTGTTTCCCCGCCTCAGAAGGGTTCTCACCCGGGCGAGCAGTTCGGCAAACGCAAAGGGTTTAACCAGATAATCGTCCGCACCCAGTTCCAGTCCTTTGACCCTATGTTCGATCGTGCCGAGGGCTGTCAGCAGTAAGACCGGCATACCCTTTCCGGCAGTGCGCAGCATGCGGATGATATCCCAGCCGTTCACATCAGGTAGCATGATATCCAGAATGACTAAATCATACTCGGCTGTCATGGCGAGATGATATCCGGTAAGACCATTATCAGCGTGATCCACTACGAACCCTGCCTCTGTAAGCCCTTTGCTGAGATATTCACCTGTTTTAATTTCGTCTTCGACGATCAATATTTTCATCTTGCTCCCCGGCTGGCTGCTAATGTCATTCTATTGCGCCCACGATCGTTATCAACGGATTACAGCAAAAATGACAACATTGTCATTATCCTGTCACCCGGCAAACAGAGAGCGTTAGGTAAAGTACCCCTATCAATACTCTGGACTTCGTTTGAACCATTTACCAGGTCTGCCTGTACGAGAAGCGTTATGTTCAAATTAAAATTACTCAGCATCAGTACCATATTCATCCTGGCTGGTTGTGTTTCTCTGGCACCTGAATATCAGCGTCCGCCAGCTCCGGTTCCCCAGCAGTTTTCATTGTCTAAAAACAGTCTGACGCCTGCGGTAAACAGCTATCAGGATACGGGCTGGCGAAACTTTTTTGTCGATCCCCAGGTCAGCAGGCTGATCGGTGAAGCCCTGAATAATAACCGTGATTTGAGAATGGCTGCCCTGAAGGTTGAAGAGGCCCGGGCCCAGTTCAACGTCACGGATGCAGATCGTTATCCCCAACTGAATGCCTCATCCGGGATCACATACAACGGTGGTCTGAAAGGTGACAAGCCGACCACACAGGAGTACGACGCGGGTCTGGAGCTCAGCTATGAGCTCGATTTTTTTGGCAAACTTAAGAACATGAGTGAGGCTGATCGCCAGAACTACTTTGCCAGCGAAGAAGCCCGTCGTGCCGTACACATCCTGCTGGTCTCCAACGTTTCACAGAGCTATTTCAGCCAGCAACTGGCGTACGAACAACTCCGTATTGCGCGGGAAACGCTGAAAAATTATGAACAGTCTTATGCATTCGTTGAGCAACAACTGGTGACCGGGAGTACGAACGTTCTGGCGCTTGAACAAGCCAGGGGGCAAATCGAAAGTACCCGCGCCGAAATAGCCAAACGAGAAGGCGATCTGGCTCAGGCAAACAATGCCCTGCAACTGGTGCTGGGAACGTACCGCGCAGTTCCGTCAGAAAAAGGGATTAAAGGTGGGGAGATCGCACCAGTAAAATTGCCACCAAATCTGTCGTCACAAATATTGCTGCAGCGTCCGGATATTATGGAAGCGGAATATCAGCTGAAAGCGGCTGATGCCAATATTGGCGCAGCGCGAGCGGCTTTTTTCCCGTCCATTACCCTGACCAGTGGTCTCTCCTCAAGCAGTACGGAGCTGTCCAGCCTCTTTACGTCAGGAAGTGGAATGTGGAATTTTATTCCTAAAATTGAAATTCCTATATTTAATGCTGGCAGGAACAAAGCCAATCTGAAGCTGGCTGAAATTCGCCAGCAACAGTCCGTGGTTAATTACGAACAAAAAATTCAGTCAGCCTTTAAGGATGTTTCCGACACGCTTGCGCTGCGCGACAGCCTTAGCCAGCAACTTGAGTCACAGCAGCGTTATCTTGATTCACTTCAGATAACTCTACAGCGTGCCAGAGGATTGTATGCAAGTGGTGCTGTCAGTTACATCGAAGTGCTGGATGCAGAACGTTCCCTCTTCGCGACGCAGCAAACCATTCTCGATCTTACCTATTCCCGACAGGTTAACGAAATTAATCTGTTTACCGCGCTGGGTGGCGGTTGGGTAGAGTAAATTTATTCAATTAATCAGGAAATTAAAATGCGTAATTCACTTAAAGCCGTTTTATTTGGTGCCTTCTCTGTCATGTTTTCTGCCGGTCTTCATGCTGAAACACAT
This sequence comes from Enterobacter sp. CCUG 70166, assembly GCF_020224095.1. Lineage (NCBI taxonomy): Bacteria > Pseudomonadati > Pseudomonadota > Gammaproteobacteria > Enterobacterales > Enterobacteriaceae > Enterobacter > Enterobacter sp. CCUG 70166. The sequence goes on along the minus strand of NZ_NRIQ01000056.1, from coordinate 15,873 downwards.
CAGCATGGCGATATGAATGCTGCCAGTGATGCTTCGGTACAGCAGGTTATCAAGGGCACCGGTATCGTTAAAGACATTGATATGAATAGTAAAAAAATCACCATTTCGCACGAAGCAATCCCGGCGGTGGGCTGGCCTGCAATGACCATGCGCTTCACTTTTGTTAATGCAGACGACGCTATCAATGCCCTGAAAACCGGCAACCATGTCGATTTCTCGTTTATTCAGCAGGGCAATATCTCCTTACTCAAAAGCATTAACGTGACGCAATCCTGATTAACAGTCCGGAGCGAATACATCCAGTGCGCCTGAACATTCATTAAGGGATTACTGTGAATGAATGATCGGGCGCATATGCCAGGTGTTTTGATTTTTCAGCGAGAAATTGTATGGCTTCTTTAAAGATAAAATATGCTGCAATAATTATCAGCAGCCTCATAGCAGGAGGGCTGATATCGGTTACTGCCTGGCAGTATGTAAACTCATCACAAAAAACAGTACAAACAGAACAAAAGGCACCGGAGAAAAAGGTACTTTTCTGGTATGACCCGATGAAACCGGATACCAAATTTGATAAACCCGGAAAATCGCCCTTTATGGATATGGACCTGGTGCCAAAATATGCTGATGAAAGTGGCGATAAAAGCAGTGGCGGGATCCGTATCGACCCAACCCAGGTTCAGAATCTGGGATTAAAAACGCAAAAAGTCACGCGAGGAATGCTGAATTATTCTCAGACAATCCCGGCTAATGTCAGTTACAACGAGTATCAGTTTGTCATTGTGCAGGCGCGTTCTGACGGTTTCGTCGAAAAAGTGTATCCCCTGACGATTGGCGATCATGTGAAGAAAGGCACGCCGCTTATCGATATCACCATTCCTGAATGGGTTGAGGCACAAAGTGAGTTCCTGCTGTTATCCGGTACAGGCGGTACGCCAACCCAGATAAAAGGGGTTCTGGAGCGACTTCGTCTGGCTGGTATGCCGGAAGAGGATATTCAAAGGCTGCGTACAACCCGCACCATCCAGACCCGTTTTACCATTAAAGCACCTATTGATGGCGTCATTACTGCATTTGACCTGCGCACCGGCATGAATATTTCGAAAGATAAGGTGGTGGCTCAGATTCAGGGAATGGACCCGGTCTGGATCAGCGCTGCAGTGCCAGAATCTATCGCCTATCTGCTGAAAGATACGTCGCAGTTTGAAATTTCGGTACCGGCTTATCCGGATAAAACATTCCATGTCGAAAAATGGAACATTCTTCCCAGCGTGGATCAGACAACCCGTACGCTTCAGGTCCGTCTCCAGGTTTCTAATAAGGATGAGTTTCTCAAGCCGGGCATGAATGCCTATCTGAAACTGAATACCAGGAGCCAGGAGATGCTGCTGATACCAAGCCAGGCCGTTATCGATACCGGCAAAGAACAGCGCGTGATTACTGTTGATGATGAAGGCAAGTTTGTGCCGAAACAGATCCACGTTCTGCATGAGTCACAGCAACAGTCCGGCATCGGCTCCGGCCTGAATGAAGGCGATACCGTGGTGGTCAGTGGCCTGTTCCTCATTGACTCTGAAGCCAATATTACGGGCGCACTGGAACGTATGCGCCACCCTGAAAAAACAGAAAGCAGTATGCCAGCAATGTCTGACCAGCCTGTAAATATGCATTCAGGGCACTGAGGAGACGACGATGATTGAATGGATTATCCGGCGCTCTGTCGCCAACCGTTTCCTGGTCATGATGGGGGCCCTGTTTCTCAGCATCTGGGGCACATGGACGATTATTAACACGCCTGTCGATGCCTTGCCTGACCTGTCAGATGTGCAGGTCATTATCAAAACCAGCTATCCCGGCCAGGCCCCGCAGATTGTAGAAAACCAGGTCACCTATCCACTTACCACCACCATGCTGTCCGTGCCTGGCGCAAAAACCGTGCGTGGTTTTTCACAGTTCGGTGATTCGTATGTGTATGTCATTTTTGAAGACGGCACCGATCTGTACTGGGCCCGTTCCCGCGTGCTGGAGTACCTGAACCAGGTACAGGGAAAACTGCCCGCCGGTGTGAGTTCTGAAATCGGTCCGGACGCCACGGGGGTGGGCTGGATATTTGAATATGCCCTTGTCGATCGCAGCGGAAAACACGACCTTTCAGAACTGCGTTCTCTGCAGGACTGGTTCCTGAAATTTGAGCTGAAAACCATCCCGAACGTGGCTGAGGTCGCTTCGGTTGGCGGCGTGGTGAAACAGTACCAGATTCAGGTCAATCCGGTAAAACTGTCTCAGTATGGTATCAGCCTGCCCGAAGTGAAACAGGCCCTTGAATCGTCTAACCAGGAGGCCGGTGGCTCATCCGTTGAAATGGCCGAAGCTGAGTATATGGTCCGTGCCAGCGGTTATCTTCAGAGCATTGATGATTTTAATAACATCGTCCTGAAAACAGGCGAGAACGGCGTGCCGGTTTATCTGCGGGATGTTGCCCGCGTGCAGACCGGGCCTGAAATGCGGCGTGGTATTGCCGAGCTGAACGGCCAGGGCGAAGTCGCTGGCGGCGTGGTGATCCTGCGGTCGGGTAAAAATGCACGCGACGTTATCACGGCAGTGAGGGATAAACTTGAGACGCTGAAGGCCAGCCTGCCGGAAGGCGTTGAAATCGTGACCACCTACGATCGCAGCCAGCTCATCGACCGGGCGATTGATAACCTCAGTTCCAAACTTCTGGAAGAGTTTATCGTGGTGGCCATCGTCTGTGCCCTGTTCCTGTGGCACGTACGTTCTGCCCTGGTGGCGATTATCTCTCTGCCGCTTGGTCTGTGTATCGCCTTTATCGTCATGCACTTCCAGGGACTGAACGCCAATATCATGTCGCTGGGAGGGATAGCGATTGCCGTCGGTGCGATGGTGGATGCCGCCATTGTGATGATTGAGAATGCGCATAAGCGGCTTGAGGAGTGGGATCATCAGCATCCTGGTGAGCAGATTGACAACGCCACCCGCTGGAAGGTGATTACCGATGCCTCCGTTGAAGTGGGACCCGCACTGTTTATCAGCCTGCTGATCATCACCCTGTCCTTTATTCCTATCTTTACCCTGGAAGGTCAGGAAGGACGTCTGTTTGGCCCGCTGGCATTCACGAAAACGTACTCCATGGCGGGCGCGGCCGCGCTGGCCATCATCGTCATTCCGATTCTGATGGGATTCTGGATCCGGGGGAAAATTCCTGCAGAGACCAGTAACCCCCTGAACCGGGTACTGATCAAAGCGTATCATCCATTGCTGTTGCGGGTTCTCCACTGGCCAAAAACAACCCTGCTGGTTGCGGCCTTGTCCATTTTCACCGTTATCTGGCCGCTGAGCCAGGTGGGCGGTGAGTTTCTGCCGAAGATTAACGAGGGCGACCTGTTGTATATGCCGTCGACCCTGCCGGGTGTCTCTCCGGCTGAAGCTGCAGCGCTCCTGCAGACGACGGACAAGTTAATCAAAAGCGTTCCTGAAGTGGCCTCTGTATTTGGCAAGACCGGTAAAGCAGAGACCGCCACGGATTCCGCACCGCTCGAAATGGTTGAAACCACGATCCAGCTCAAACCTGAGGATCAGTGGCGTCCAGGCATGACGATTGACAAGATTATTGAAGAACTCGACAGGACCGTCCGTTTACCGGGGCTGGCAAACCTCTGGGTGCCGCCAATCCGTAACCGTATTGATATGCTCTCAACCGGGATCAAAAGCCCGATAGGTATCAAGGTGTCCGGAACGGTTCTGTCCGATATCGATGCAACGGCGCAGAGTATCGAAGCGGTCGCCAAAACCGTACCCGGCGTAGTGTCTGCTCTCGCAGAGCGACTGGAAGGCGGGCGCTACATTGATGTGGATATCAACCGGGAAAAAGCCTCCCGCTACGGAATGACGGTGGGCGATGTGCAGCTGTTCATCTCATCAGCCATCGGTGGGGCTATGGTGGGTGAGACGGTTGAAGGCGTGGCCCGGTACCCGATTAATATCCGCTATCCGCAGGATTACCGGAACAGCCCGCAGGCCCTGAAACAGATGCCGATCCTGACCCCGATGAAGCAGCAGATCACGCTGGGCGATGTTGCGGATATTAAGGTCGTTTCCGGGCCGACTATGCTGAAAACGGAAAATGCCCGTCCAGCCAGCTGGATTTACATTGACGCGCGCGGCAGGGATATGGTGTCGGTGGTTAATGACATTAAAACGGCGATCAGTCAGAAAGTGAAACTGAGACCGGGTACCAGCGTGTCATTCTCCGGACAGTTTGAACTGCTTGAGCATGCCAACAAGAAACTGAAGCTGATGGTGCCGATGACGGTGATGATCATCTTCATCCTGTTGTATCTGGCATTCCGCCGGGTTGATGAAGCCCTGCTGATCCTGATGAGCCTGCCGTTCGCCCTGGTTGGCGGGATATGGTTCCTGTACTGGCAGGGCTTCCATATGTCTGTCGCAACCGGAACGGGGTTTATCGCTCTGGCCGGGGTGGCAGCAGAGTTTGGCGTGGTCATGCTGATGTATCTGCGTCATGCCATTGAAGCGCACCCGGAATTGTCCCGTAAAGAGACGTTCACACCGGAAGGCCTTGATGAAGCCCTCTATCATGGTGCCGTACTGCGTGTCCGGCCGAAAGCCATGACCGTGGCGGTGATCATTGCGGGTCTGCTGCCAATACTCTGGGGAACCGGTGCAGGTTCAGAAGTCATGAGCCGTATCGCGGCACCCATGATTGGTGGGATGATCACGGCTCCGCTGCTGTCCCTGTTCATTATTCCTGCCGCCTACAAATTAATCTGGCTGCGCAGACATAAAAAAAGCGTGTCCTGAACCTGAAAGGGCACCCCCTGTGGGTGTCCTTCTTTACTGATTCACCCTGACGTCAGGGTTTAAATCGATAATATACAGAGGTGAGTATGAAAAAAGTGGTTCTGATGGCGCTGGCTCTCGGCCTTTCACTGCCCGCGATGGCGAGTGAAAAAGTGATTGATATGTACAAATCTGAAAACTGTGGCTGTTGTTCCCTGTGGGGCAAGGCGATGGAAAAAGACGGGTTTGAAGTACGAACTCACGTCATGAATGATCAGGCGCTGTCAGCCCTGAAAGAAAAGCATGCTATTCCTGCAGGACTGCGAAGTTGTCATACCGCGGTTGCCGGTAATTTGATCATTGAAGGCCATGTGCCTGCGACAACGATACATAAGGCAATGCAGTCTGGTTCAGGTATATACGGTCTCGCCACCCCCGGTATGCCAGCAGGAAGTCCTGGAATGGAGATGGGAGCCCGAAAAGAGGCTTACGATGTTATCGCATTCTCACCGGATGGAAGTAAAAAAGTCTTCCAGCGAATCGAATAGTCAGCGGAACGGCTGATAACGGGACGCCGGCAGCAGGCACTCTTATGCCGGCGGCATTCGTGGTAATCGCATCCATGACATACCCTGAAGACAGAAGATGCTTCGGTATGCATAAGGAGAGTTACTGTGAAAAATGACAATGCAGTGCAACACAACAACCAGACTGCTTCTGAGCAGACATTATCCCCGGACGAGGGCCACGTATTGCATAAGGTGAGAGATCCCGTGTGCGGGATGGACATCCTGCCCGACAGGGCGCACAGCAGCATTCGATACCAGGACCATCAACTTTATTTCTGCTCCGCCAGCTGTGAGAGTAAATTTAAAGCCCATCCCGATCGTTATCTTACCGAAGATGCCAGTGAACATTCCCATCACCATCACCACGATCATCACGAAGTCAGCCCTGATCAGATAAAACAGCCTCACCACCAGGCGGAGAAAGAGAATTCTGAAGGTGTGTGGACATGTCCGATGCACCCGGAGATACGCCGCAGTGGTCCCGGAAGCTGTCCTGTCTGTGGAATGGCACTGGAGCCGCTCGTAGCTACGGCATCCACGGGGCCAAGTGATGAACTTCGCGACATGACAAGACGCTTCTGGCTGGGGTTGTTGCTGGCGTTTCCGGTTCTGGTACTCGAAATGGGATCTCATCTGTTTCCCGCCTTGAGGAATACAGTACCGCCACAGTACAACACATGGCTGCAGCTGCTTCTGGCCTCTCCTGTCGTGTTGTGGTGTGGCTGGCCATTCTTCGCCCGGGCCGGAATGTCGTTACGTAACCGCTCCCTGAATATGTTTACCCTTGTTGCAATGGGCACCGGCGTAGCCTGGGTGTACAGCGTCATTGCAACCGTCTTCCCCTCCTGGTTTCCTGCATCGTTCAGAAACATGGATGGCCTGGTGGCCGTTTATTTTGAAGCCGCAGCAGTTATTACGGTGCTTGTTCTGCTGGGACAGGTTCTTGAGCTGCGGGCACGGGAACAAACCTCAGGTGCCATTACTGCACTACTGAATCTTGCCCCCAAAACCGCCAGGCGGCTGGATCATGACGGTCATGAAACGGATATTAATGCGGAAGATGTTCTGCCTGGCGATAAGCTCCGCATCAGACCAGGAGAGAGTATTCCGGTCGACGGTATTGTGATCGAAGGCAAAACAACCGTTGATGAATCGATGGTGACCGGGGAATCTATGCCGGTTACCAAAACGGAGGGTGACCCTGTCATCGGGGGGACCATTAATCAGACAGGGAGTCTCATCATCCGTGCAGAGAAAGTCGGTGATGAAACAATGCTCTCACGAATTGTTCAGATGGTCGCTGATGCACAGCGTTCGCGTGCCCCCATCCAGAGAATGGCTGACAGCGTTTCAGGCTGGTTTGTTCCTCTGGTGATACTTATCGCGGTTGTTGCTTTCGTGATCTGGTCTGTCTGGGGGCCCGAGCCCAGGATGGCGCACGGTCTCATTGCGGCTGTGTCGGTCCTGATTATTGCCTGTCCCTGCGCGCTGGGGCTGGCCACGCCGATGTCGATAATGGTGGGGGTGGGCAAAGGAGCCCAGGCCGGGGTGTTAATCAGGAATGCCGAAGCCCTTGAGCGTCTTGAAAAAGTGGACACGCTGGTTGTCGACAAAACAGGCACGCTCACGGAAGGTTCGCCTACGGTGACAGGGATTATCAGTCTCAATCCGGGTGGGGAAACATCTCTTTTGCGTGTAACAGCCGCAGTGGAAAAAGGCTCGCAGCATCCGCTGGGTATGGCAGTAGTTAAAGCAGCACAGGAAAAGGGGATCGCAATACCCGCAGTCACTCATTTCGATGCACCGTCGGGTAAAGGTGTCTCAGGCGATGTCGAAGGTCAACGGGTTGTTATTGGTAATGAACTGGCTATGCAGGAAAACAGTATCGTTATTGATAATCAAAAGGCCGTTGCGGATACGTTGCGGATGGAAGGCGCTACCGTTATCTATGTGGCCACAGACGGGGACCTTGCAGGCCTGATAGCTATCTCGGATCCCGTGAAAACAACCACGCCGGATGCGCTTAAAGCTTTGCGTCAGGCGGGGATCCGCATTGTTATGCTCACCGGGGATAACCAGCTTACTGCTGAAGCAGTCGCACGGAAACTGGGAATAGATGAGGTTGAAGCCGGAATTCTGCCGGATGGCAAAAAAGCAGTGATAACCCGACTGAAAGCGTCTGGCCATGTGGTTGCGATGGCCGGAGACGGTGTGAATGATGCCCCGGCGCTGGCAGCGGCTGACGTGGGTATAGCCATGGGAACGGGTACAGATGTGGCAATTGAAAGTGCCGGAGTCACCCTTCTCAAAGGCGACTTGATGATACTGAACAGGGCCCGTCATCTGTCAGAGATCACCATGAAAAATATCCGTCAGAATCTGTTTTTTGCATTTATCTACAACGCACTTGGCGTGCCTGTGGCTGCAGGTCTGCTTTATCCTGTGTATGGAATACTGCTGTCGCCAGTTATTGCGGCGGCGGCCATGGCTCTTTCCTCCGTCAGCGTCATTGTGAATGCGTTGCGTCTGAAAAGTGTCAGGCTCGGGAAATAACACTGAGTGAAGGGTCAGTTACGAACAGAAGGAGTCCAGTATGAAAAGTACCACCTATGCGCTTATTGCTGTCGCCGCGATCGCGGCATTTGCTCTCCTGCGCGAACACTGGTCACATGTGGCAGGTTACTGGCCATATCTGTTATTGCTGGTCTGCCCGCTAATGCATCTTTTCCACGGCCATGGAGGGCATGGAGATCATCAACATCACGGAAGTGAAAACGATAAAAAAAATTAATCCGGCAGACGGGGCCGCGTCGCGGTCCCGTTATCAGTCCAGGTATCGTTCGTAGTCTCTGGCATGCGCAAAGGCATGCTGTTCGAGTTTGTTATCAGCGGGTGCCGCTGCCCGGAACGCCAGAGAGTTAACAGGGTTGTTATTGATGACCAGCTCGTAATGCAGATGAGGACCGGATGAACGTCCGCTGTTACCGGATAACGCAATAGCACCTCCCCGTGTAACCCTGGCCCCTTTAGTAACGAGTATTTTATTGAGGTGGAGATAGCGAGTTTTAACACCGGCTTTTCCCGTTACTTCAACAAAATATCCCATGGTACTGTTGTATTCGGCCCGGGTGATTTTTCCGTCGATGACGCTGACTATTTTCGTGTTCATGGGCATGGAATAATCAATGCCATTATGGGGACTCACTTTTCCCGATACCGGGTTAAGTCTTGCAGGATTGAAAGGCGAACTGAGTCTTGCTGTGGCCGGTAACGGATAATCGAGACTGCCTTTCCCGGAAGTATCGGAAAGGTTATAGAACTTTTTATCTGATATACGATACGCCGTGTAATTAAATGAACCGGACGTAAATTTATAGGCCACGACACGTGATTTTCCCGCTTTCTTTTGCAGTACGAGTTTTAATGATTCATTTTTTTTCAAATGCCGCAGATTAAACCGGGAAGGCAAGGAGCGCTGAAGAGTAGCGATCTCGTTCGATTCCAGCCCCGAGCGGGTGGCTGAAAGGTAGGCATTTTCTTTTACGACATCGGTAGAATACATTTACTGGAATTCGCCGTTAGCATGAACACTGCGGCGTATGCTAGGGGTTTTCAGGAGGCGTGTCATCTGTCAGTTAATCGGGAGCACCGTTGATGGTCGTCATTTTTGTAACATATCTTGTTTCCCGTTTGCTCCTGAAGCTCTGGGAACTGTATGACCAGCCCGACGGTGATGATTAACGGGACTGAAACAGGTTACGGCAGAGCAATATGGGGCTCATGTCCTGCTACGTAACCCGTCAGTAAAGCCCTGCTGCGCACCTGACGCTAAGCACTAACCCGCCTGCAGTTACCTGGTCGAATACAGCCCGCGAAGCTTTCTTGCCTGCGTCTGATGTGCTTCCGCACCGGCATTATTGACCTGCTCATGCACGAGAGCGGCTTTTTCTCCGGCATTCAGTTCGTTAAAAGAAGAAGACGAGGTCTTTGAATTTGCATCACTGCCGGACAGCATTTTTTTATGTTCCTCAATCATTTTCTGATGCGCATAGGACGCGCTGTTGTTCATAAATGAATGAGCAACAATGGCCCTTTCATGTTCATTCATTTCAGAGAATGAGGGCGTGTTGTTTTTATTAACCCTGTCCGGTAAGTTTTCATGCGTCGAGGAATTCACATGACTGACGGCTGAGGCATTATTAACAAATCGATGTGCTTCATGGGCAATATCACTGGACTGAGCAAAAGCTGCCCCACAAAATAAAGCTGTAAACGCAGTGGTCGTGATTAATATATTCATGTGTAATTACCTTCTGAGGTACATAAAAGATGTCCTTATGATCATATATAAAAATAATCAACCTGTGGGGAAGATGACGTAAATGTAATACAGCTATGTACATTACACGATTGTAATGAATTTGTTTCTTAAGGTGTGCTAGCTTCATTTCATTGTAAGTGGATGAACCAGTAATTTAATTTAAATCGGTTCTCGAATTCTGTCAGTAACCATACTTTAAATAAGGGAATGCGCATGCTGTTGAAAACGTCTCGACGAACTTTCCTGAAGGGGTTAACCCTCTCTGGCGTAGCCGGAAGTCTTGGCGTATGGAGTTTCAATGCGCGTTCCAGTCTGAGCCTGCCAGTTGCCGCATCCCTGCAGGGTACTCAGTTTGACCTGACCATTGGTGAAACGGCCGTCAATATCACGGGCAGTGAGCGTCAGGCCAAAACAATCAATGGAGGCCTGCCGGGGCCCGTTCTTCGCTGGAAAGAAGGTGACACCATTACCCTGAAGGTCAAAAACCGTCTTAATGAACAGACGTCCATTCACTGGCACGGCATTATTCTTCCGGCCAATATGGATGGTGTTCCGGGGCTGAGTTTTATGGGCATAGAGCCTGATGATACCTACGTTTACACCTTTAAGGTTAAGCAGAACGGGACTTACTGGTACCACAGCCATTCCGGTCTGCAGGAACAGGAGGGGGTATACGGTGCCATTATCATCGATGCCAGGGAGCCAGAACCGTTTGCTTACGATCGTGAGCATGTGGTCATGTTGTCTGACTGGACCGATGAAAATCCTCACAGCCTGCTGAAAAAATTAAAAAAACAGTCGGATTACTACAATTTCAATAAACCAACCGTTGGCTCTTTTTTCCGCGACGTGAATACCAGGGGGCTGTCAGCCACCATTGCCGATCGGAAAATGTGGGCTGAAATGAAAATGAATCCGACTGACCTCGCGGATGTCAGTGGCTACACCTACACCTATCTCATGAACGGGCAGGCCCCGCTGAAAAACTGGACCGGACTGTTCCGTCCCGGTGAAAAGATACGCTTACGGTTTATCAACGGCTCGGCAATGACCTATTTCGATATCCGTATCCCCGGGCTGAAAATGACGGTCGTGGCTGCAGATGGCCAGTATGTAAACCCGGTTACCGTTGACGAATTCAGGATTGCCGTTGCCGAAACCTATGATGTCATTGTGGAGCCTCAGGGTGAGGCCTATACCATCTTCGCACAATCCATGGACAGGACCGGTTACGCCCGGGGGACACTGGCCACGAGAGAGGGGTTAAGTGCTGCCGTTCCCGCCCTCGATCCCCGTCCTCTGTTGACCATGGAAGATATGGGTATGGGAGGAATGGGACATGATATGGCAGGAATGGACCACAGCCAGATGGGAGGCATGGATAACAGCGGAGAGATGATGTCTATGGACGGTGCTGACCTTGCGGATAGCGGGACATCCTCCGCGCCCATGGATCACAGCAGCATGGCCGGTATGGATCATTCCCGGATGGCCGGAATGCCGGGTATGCAAAGTCATCCTGCGTCAGAAACGGATAACCCACTGGTTGATATGCAGGCGATGAGCGTCTCTCCGAAATTAAACGATCCGGGTATTGGACTTCGAAATAACGGAAGAAAGGTTCTCACGTACGCGGATTTGAAAAGCCGCTTTGAGGATCCTGACGGACGTGAGCCTGGCCGCACCATAGAACTGCATTTAACCGGCCACATGGAAAAGTTTGCCTGGTCATTTAACGGGATCAAGTTTTCAGATGCCGCACCGGTGCTGCTGAAATACGGTGAGCGACTCAGGATCACGCTGGTCAACGATACCATGATGACTCACCCCATTCACCTGCATGGGATGTGGAGCGATCTGGAAGATGAAAACGGTAATTTCATGGTGCGTAAACACACAATAGATGTTCCCCCTGGTACAAAACGCAGTTACAGAGTGACAGCAGATGCGCTTGGCCGCTGGGCGTATCACTGCCATTTGCTCTATCACATGGAAATGGGAATGTTTCGTGAAGTCCGGGTGGAGGAATGATGCGAATGAAGAGAAATTTGAAGGCCATACCTGTTCTGGTCGCCGGTTTGTTTACCTCACAGCTTTCGATTGCGGCGGGCTCCGTCTCTGCAGATCCCCACGCCGGGCACGACATGTCTTCCATGCAGATGCCAGCAGATGAGAATTTCACTGAGATGACGTCAATGGAGCCCATTGTAACTGAGAGCAGAACGCCAATTCCGCCTGTTACCGATGCCGACCGGAAGGCTGCATTCGGCAATTTACAGGGACATGCGATTCACGACAGTGCAATTAATTATCTGGTTCTGCTGGATCAGCTGGAATGGCAACGGTCGGATAACACTAACAATTTCAGCTGGAGTGTTAACAGCTGGATTGGAGGCGATACAGACCGGCTTTGGCTAAAGAGTGAAGGCGAACGAAGCGGGGGGAAAACAGAGACGGCAGAAGCCCAGTTACTCTGGGGGCATGCGATTGGCCCCTGGTGGGATTTGGTTGCGGGTGTCAGGCAGGATTTCAGACCTGCGTCTGCCCGGACCTGGGCTGCTGTCGGTTTTCAGGGGCTCGCTCTCTATAATTTTGAGTCTGAAATTACGGGTTTTGTCAGTAATGGTGGAAAAGCAGCCCTCCGTCTGGGGGGAGAATACGACGTTTTACTGACAAACCGACTCATACTCCAGCCATCCTATGAGGTAAATCTCTACAGTCAGGATGATGAATCGCGGGGGCGCGGCAGGGGATTAGCTGACACAGAGCTGGGCCTTCGGCTGCGCTATGAAATACGCCGCGAGTTTGCACCCTATATAGGCGTCTCCTGGAATCAGCTTTACGGGAAAACGTCCGATATGGCGAAAAGAGAGGATGAGAAAGACCATCAGATAGTATTCCTGGCGGGAGCCAGAATCTGGTTTTAATACGTTAACTTAAAACACTAAACTAAACAGGTAAATAACATGTCGATTTTAAATAAAGCCATTATTACAGGTGGCCTGGTTATGGGCGTCGCTTTTTCTGCCATGGCCCATCCGGAATTAAAAAGCTCTGTGCCACAGGCAGATTCAGCCGTAGCGGCCCCGGAAAAGATTCAGCTCAATTTCTCGGAAAATCTGACCGTGAAATTCTCAGGTGCAAAATTAACGATGACGGGTATGAAAGGCATGTCATCACATTCTCCGATGCCGGTCGCGGCAAAAGTGGCACCAGGCGCTGACCCTAAATCGATGGTTATTATTCCGCGAGAGCCTTTACCCGCTGGCACTTATCGTGTTGACTGGCGCGCGGTTTCTTCAGATACGCACCCTATTACCGGTAATTACACCTTTATAGTGAAGTAATATTATGAACGACCTGATTATGATTGTTATTCGTTTTCTTCTTTATCTTGATTTGATGGTAATATTTGGATTGCCATTTTTTCAGATATACGGAATAAGCGGTGTCAGACATGAAACCTATAACCTGACTAATTTCAGGTCGTTTATAACCTTTGCTGTTGTTACAGGCATCATTCTTACTGGCATTAATATGCTCCTGGTATCTAATGCCATGAGCGGAGTAACTGATTTCAGAGAATTATCCATCCATATTATTGAGATGGTTATAGAAGAAACCGATGTGGGTATTAGCTGGATTGTCAGGCTCTGTGCACTCTTTGCTACACTCGGCGCGTTGTTTCTTTACACTAACAAGAGAGTGTTGTCCTGCCTGCTGATGACGATGAGTGGGGGCGTGGCGCTGGCCACACTTGCCTGGGGAGGACACGCCGTCATGCATGACGGTCTGCATTACTATCTCCATTTACTGAGCGATCTGACTCATCTTGGCGCTGCAGGTGCCTGGACAGGTGCTCTGGTTGCATTTGCTATCCTGCTGATGCGCAGAAACGCGCATAATGCACAGAGCGTCATTGTGATATCTGACTCCTTAGCAAAATTTGCCACGGCAGGTACGGTGATTGTTGTGGCCCTGATCCTGAGCGCGCTGGTCAACTATCTGTATATTGCTGAAGGTAACTTAACCCCGTTATTCAACAGCTCATGGGGGGGGATATTACTTGCCAAGACGGCTCTGTTTGGACTGATGCTTCTTCTGGCTGCAGCAAACCGGTTTCATCTTGGTCCCCGGCTTGAAGTTATGGTCAGGGAAGGGAATTATGATCGCAGCGTTTCCCTGATGCGAAACAGCATCCTGACAGAATTCGTTGTTGCGATTATCATTCTGGGCGCCGTAGCGTGGCTCGGAATGCTTGCTCCGTCTCAGGTCAGCTAGGGGACAGCCAACGCTCATGCGTGAGATTTTTACTTTCATATCAGCGAGTTGACCATGCAGCGTATTTTAATCGTTGAAGACGAACAAAAAACAGGTCGTTACCTGCAGCAGGGACTGGTTGAGGAAGGCTATCAGGCCGATCTCTTTAATAATGGCCGCGATGGTCTCGGGGCCGCGTCGAAGGGACAGTATGATTTGATAATACTGGACGTGATGCTGCCTTACCTCGACGGGTGGCAAATCATCAGTGCCCTGAGGGCGTCCGGGCACGAAGAGCCGGTCCTGTTTTTAACCGCAAAGGACAACGTGCGGGACAAAGTGAAAGGACTGGAGCTTGGTGCAGATGACTACCTGATTAAGCCCTTCGATTTTACGGAGCTGGTTGCACGTGTAAGAACCTTGCTGCGCCGCGCACGCTCGCAGGCAGCCACGGTTTGCACCATCGCTGATATGACCGTTGATATGGTGCGCCGGACCGTGATCCGTTCGGGGAAGAAGATCCATCTCACCGGTAAAGAATACGTTCTGCTTGAGTTGCTGTTGCAACGCACCGGAGAAGTGTTACCCAGGAGTCTTATCTCGTCCCTGGTCTGGAATATGAACTTTGACAGTGATACGAATGTGATTGATGTCGCCGTGAGACGTCTGAGAAGTAAAATTGATGATGACTTTGAGCCAAAACTGATCCATACCGTTCGCGGTGCCGGATATGTCCTGGAGATCAGAGAAGAGTGAGGTTCAAAATTTCCCTGACCACACGCCTGAGCCTGATTTTTTCTGCAGTGATGCTTACGGTATGGTGGTTATCAAGTTTTATCCTGATTAGCACCCTTAATGGCTATTTCGATAATCAGGATCGCGATTTTCTGACAGGTAAACTTCAGCTCACCGAAGAATTCCTTAAAACGGAGACGTTCAGGAACAAAACGGATATTAAGTCATTATCAGAAAAAATAAACGATGCGATGGTGGGGCACAATGGCTTATTTATTTCTATAAAAAATATGGAAAATGAAAAAATTGTGGAACTGTATGCCAAAAATTCTGTTGTTCCAGCGATCCTGCTTAATAAATCGGGTGATATTCTCGATTATATGATCCAGACGGAAGAAAATAATACCGTGTACCGCAGTATCTCGCGGCGGGTTGCCGTGACGCCGGAACAGGGTAAAAGCAAACATTTCATCATTACGGTTGCCACGGATACTGGGTATCACACCCTGTTTATGGATAAGCTCAGTACCTGGCTGTTCTGGTTCAATATCGGTCTGGTCTTTATTTCTGTTTTTCTGGGCTGGCTGACCACACGTATTGGTCTGAAACCGTTACGGGAAATGACCAGTCTGGCTTCCTCCATGACCGTACACAGCCTGGATCAGCGTCTTAATCCCGATCTGGCTCCGCCGGAAATCTCTGAGACCATGCAGGAGTTCAATAACATGTTCGATCGCCTGGAGGGGTCATTCCGGAAACTGTCAGATTTCTCGTCTGACATCGCGCATGAGCTGCGCACCCCGGTCAGTAATCTGATGATGCAGACGCAGTTTGCACTGGCTAAGGAAAGGGATGTTTCGCATTATCGCGAAATTTTATTCGCTAACCTGGAAGAACTGAAAAGGCTGTCTCGAATGACCAGTGACATGCTTTTTCTGGCACGTTCAGAGCATGGTCTGCTGCAGCTGGATAAACATGATGTGGATCTGACCGCCGAACTGAATGAATTACGTGAGTTATTCGAGCCCCTGGCAGACGAAACAGGAAAGACAATCACGGTTGAAGGAGAGGGCGTTGTTGCCGGAGACAGCGATATGCTGCGCCGTGCTTTCAGTAACCTGCTTTCCAATGCAATCAAGTATTCTCCCGATAACACCTGTACAGCGATAC
>NZ_NRIQ01000055.1:0-50137 GCF_020224095.1 Enterobacter sp. CCUG 70166 | reverse complement strand
GCGCGGGGTGTGCATATTACACTTTCCCGCTTCAGAGTCAAGCGTTTATTTTGCTTTTCTCTGCTGACCCGGCGGCTTGCGTGCCGTTGTTCCGTGTCAGTGGAGGCGCATTATAGGGAGTTATTCTGAGGCTGCAAGTGCAAAGTGAAAATTATTTACTGACTGCTCACTTTCCAGGCAAAACACATCTCAGACCTTAATTCTTGCCTGGTTTTTAAACAAAAACGAGCCGCAAGCGGCCCGTTTTTGCGTTTTGTGACTTACTGCACTGCCACAATTCGGTCTTCGTTGGCTTCCAGACGGATAACTTTGCCCGGAACCAGCTCCCCGGAAAGGATTTGCTGCGCCAGCGGGTTTTCGATCTGCTGCTGGATTGCACGTTTTAACGGACGCGCGCCATAAACAGGATCGTAACCATTCTCGCTCAGCAGTTTCAGCGCATCATCCGAGATGTGGATTTCATACCCACGCTCTTCCAGACGCTTGTACAGACGCTGCAACTGGATCTGCGCAATCGACGCAATGTGTTTCTCACCCAGCGGATGGAACACGACCACTTCATCAATACGGTTGATGAACTCCGGACGGAAGTTTTGGCTGACCACACCCAGCACCAGATCTTTCATATGGCTGTAATCCAGCTCACCGAAGCGTTCCTGAATCAAATCGGAACCCAGGTTCGAGGTCATGATCACCACCGTGTTACGGAAATCGACCGTTCTTCCCTGCCCGTCCGTCAGGCGTCCATCATCCAGCACCTGCAACAGAATGTTAAACACGTCAGGATGAGCCTTTTCCACTTCATCCAGCAGGATGACGGAATAAGGACGACGACGAACCGCTTCCGTCAGGTAACCGCCCTCTTCATAACCGACATATCCCGGAGGCGCACCGACCAGACGCGAGACAGAGTGTTTCTCCATAAACTCGGACATATCGATACGCACCATCGCGTCATCGCTGTCGAACATAAAGTTAGCCAGCGCTTTACACAGCTCGGTTTTACCGACACCGGTTGGCCCCAGGAACAGGAACGAGCCGATGGGACGATTCGGATCGGACAGCCCCGCACGGCTACGACGAATGGCGTTAGATACCGCTTCGACCGCTTCGTTCTGGCCAATGACGCGCTGATGCAGATCCTGCTCCATACGCAGCAGTTTTTCGCGTTCACTTTCCATCATGCGAGCTACAGGAATCCCCGTCCAGCGCGCCAGCACTTCGGCAATCTCGGCGTCCGTCACTTTATTACGCAACAGACGCATGGTTTTGCCTTCCGACTGCGTGGCGATCTCAAGCTGTTTTTCCAGCTCAGGGATCTTGCCGTACTGTAGCTCGGACATCCGCGCCAGGTCCCCTACGCGACGCGCCTGCTCAATGGCAATTTTCGCCTGCTCCAGCTCCGCCTTGATTGTCTGGGTGCCAGAGAGGGAGGCTTTCTCAGCTTTCCACTCTTCTTCCAGCTCAGAATACTGACGCTCTTTCTCATCCAGCTCTTCGTTGAGCATATCGAGGCGTTTCTTACTCGCTTCATCAGACTCTTTGTTCAATGCCTGCTGTTCCAGCTTGAGCTGAATAATGCGGCGATCGAGTCGGTCCAGCTCTTCCGGTTTCGAGTCAATCTGCATACGGATGCTGGACGCCGCTTCATCGATAAGGTCGATGGCTTTATCCGGCAACTGCCGGTCGGCAATGTAACGATGCGAAAGCGTCGCCGCCGCAACGATGGCCGGGTCAGTGATCTGCACATGATGGTGCAGCTCATAACGCTCTTTCAGACCACGCAAAATCGCGATGGTATCTTCAACGCTTGGTTCTGCGACAAACACCTTCTGGAAGCGTCGCTCCAGCGCGGCATCTTTTTCAATGTACTGACGATACTCGTCCAGCGTAGTGGCACCGACGCAGTGAAGTTCACCACGTGCCAGCGCAGGTTTCAGCATGTTCCCTGCATCCATTGCGCCGTCAGCTTTACCTGCCCCCACCATAGTGTGCAGTTCGTCAATAAACAGGATGACGTTGCCTTCCTGTTTCGCCAGATCGTTCAGCACGCCTTTCAGACGCTCTTCAAATTCACCGCGGTATTTCGCCCCGGCCACCAGCGCGCCCATATCCAGCGCCAGTACGCGACGGCCTTTCAGCCCTTCGGGCACTTCGCCATTAACGATACGCTGCGCCAGCCCTTCAACGATGGCGGTTTTACCGACGCCAGGCTCACCAATCAGCACCGGGTTGTTTTTGGTACGGCGTTGCAGTACCTGAATAGTCCGGCGAATTTCTTCGTCGCGACCGATTACCGGGTCAAGTTTGCCCTGCTCGGCACGTTCGGTCAGATCGACCGTAAATTTTTTCAAAGCCTGACGTTGGTCTTCGGCTCCCTGGTCGTTCACGCTTTCACCTCCGCGCATTTTCTCAATCGCCTGGGTCACATTAGCGGTGGTTGCACCGGCGGATTTCAGCAGGTCGGTTAAGGTACCGCGTGATTCAAGCGCCGCCAGAACAAACAGCTCTGACGAAATAAAGTTGTCCCCACGTTTTTGCGCCAGCTTGTCGCAAAGGTTCAGTACACGCACCAGATCCTGTGACGGCTGTACGTCGCCACCGGTACCTTCTACCTGCGGTAAACGACTCAGCGCCTGATCGATGGCGGTGCGTAACTGGCCGGCATTAATGCCAGCGGACGTTAACAAAGGACGTATCGATCCCCCTTCCTGATTCAGCAAGGCGCTCATTAAATGAAGAGGTTCGATAAATTGGTTGTCGTGCCCCAGTGCGAGGGACTGGGCATCGGCGAGAGCAAGCTGGAATTTATTAGTAAGACGATCCAGACGCATAACTCCTCCCATAACAGGTCAAATTTGCTACTGGAGATTAAATGAGGTCATCCCTCAATTATTCAAGGTTAATAACCTGAATTATGTGAAAAGAAAACGGCGCGTACCGGATCGTCTTGATTCTTTAGGTTATATCAGCCAAATGAAACTTGCCATACGGCCTGTCGTCTTGTCACGGCGCCAGGAGAAAAAATCACCCTTTTCGGTGAATGTACAGCGATCGCCGCCGAAGATCTGGGTCACGCCGACATTATTAAGGCGCTGGCGGGCAAGCTGATAAATATCGGCCAGATATTTATCGCCGGATGCCACAAACGCATTAACCGCCTGAGGATCTTTTTCCATAAAAGCTTGCCGAACCTCAGGCCCCACTTCAAATGCCTGCGGGCCAATCGCCGGGCCAAGCCAGGCGATGAGATTTGCAGAATCGTCCTGGAAGCAGGCAACGGTCTCTTCCAGCACGCCTTCACACAGGCCACGCCAGCCCGCATGCGCTGCTGCAATCTCCGTACCGGCACGGTTACAAAACAACACCGGCAGGCAATCAGCGGTCATCACCGCGCAAACCGTTCCCGGCGTATTGCTGTACGAAGCATCGGCGCGTTTAGACGCATAGGGCTCACCCGTAAGCTTCAGCACCGCTTTACCGTGCACCTGCTCAAGCCAGACCGGTTTTGAAGGAAGGTTTCCCGCAGCAAACAGACGTTTACGGTTCTCTTCGACGTGCTCCAGGTTATCGCCACAGTGCGCACCGAGGTTCAAAGACGCCCACGCACCCTGGCTCACGCCACCGATACGGGTCGAGCTACAGGCGGCCACGCCTTCAGGCAGCGGCCACTCCGGGACAATCAGTTTGGTCATAACCAGTCCACGTGATCCTTATGTTCTTCGAAATCTGCGCGCATCGCGTCGATAAGTTCCACCATATCCTGTGGGATAGGCGCATGCCATTCCATCTGAATTCCGGTGATTGGGTGGTAAAGACGTAGCATCGTCGCATGCAGCGCCTGGCGATCGAATTTACGCAGCACGGAGATGAATTCATCCGATGCGCCCTTTGGTGGACGCGGACGACCGCCGTAAACAGGGTCACCCACCAGCGGATGGGTAATATGCGCCATGTGCACGCGGATCTGGTGAGTACGCCCGGTTTCCAGACGCAGACGCAGGCGCGTATGAATACGGAAATGTTCCATGATGCGGTAATGGGTTACCGCCGGTTTACCCATCGGGTGCACGGACATATGCGTACGCTTGGTTGGATGACGACTAATCGGCTCTTCCACCGTGCCGCCAGAGGTCATATGACCAATCGCCACCGCTTCATACTCACGGGTGATTTCGCGCAGCTGCAAAGATTCCACCAGTCGAGTCTGGGCGGGGATCGTCTTCGCCACCACCATCAGACCCGTGGTGTCTTTATCCAGACGGTGAACGATACCGGCACGCGGTACGTCAGCTATCGGCGGGTAATAATGAAGGAGTGCGTTAAGTACCGTACCGTCAGGATTACCCGCGCCCGGATGGACGACAAAGTCACGCGGTTTGTTGATGACCAGAATATCGTCATCTTCGTAGACGATATCCAGCGGGATATCCTGCGGCTCGAAGCGGACTTCCTCTTCGATTTCAGCATTGATGGCGACAGCTTCCCCACCAAACACTTTCTCTTTTGGTTTGTCCCAGATCTTGCCGTTTACCAGCACGCGCTGGTCAAGGATCCATTCTTTTATACGTGAACGCGAATAATCAGGGAACAATTCGGCCAAAGCCTGATCTAAGCGTTGACCGAGCTGATTTTCGGAGACTGTTGCGGTGAGTTCTACTCGTTGTGCCATAAACTGCTTCTTCGTTTAACGTTGGGTTTTACGGCTTTGCCGTTTAATATAGTGTGCTATTGTAGCTGGTCTTAATCGGGAGCAGGAACTGAGTTTCTCCCGGACAAACATTTGAGGAAAGTCAAAACGTCATGACGCGCATGAAATATCTGGTGGCAGCGGCCACGTTGAGCCTGGCTTTGGTGGGCTGCTCCGGTTCGAATGAACAGGTCCCTGACAATCCGCCGAATGAAATCTATGCGACTGCACAACAAAAGTTGCAGGACGGTAACTGGAAACAGGCGATAACGCAACTGGAAGCGTTGGATAATCGCTATCCGTTTGGTCCGTATTCACAGCAGGTACAGTTAGATCTGATCTACGCCTACTATAAAAATGCCGATCTGCCGCTGGCTCAGGCAACGATCGATCGTTTCATGCGTCTGAACCCTACCCATCCTAACATCGATTACGTGATGTACATGCGCGGCCTGACTAACATGGCGCTGGATGACAGTGCATTGCAGGGCTTCTTCGGGGTGGATCGTTCTGACCGTGACCCGCAACATGCGCGTGATGCTTTCAATGACTTCTCCAAACTGGTGCGTAGCTACCCGAACAGCCAGTACATTACCGATGCCACTAAGCGTCTGGTGTTCCTGAAAGATCGTCTGGCGAAATACGAGTACTCCGTTGCGGAATACTACACTCGCCGTGGCGCATGGGTTGCCGTGGTTAACCGTGTAGAAGGCATGCTGCGTGATTATCCGGATACGCAGGCCACGCGTGATGGCCTGAAGCTGATGGAGAATGCGTATCGCCAGATGCAGATGACGGCTCAGGCTGACAAAGTGGCGAAAATCATTGCCGCGAACAGCAGCAATACCTGATACCGCTACAACGCATAACGGCAGCCCGCAGGCTGCCGTTTTTTTATTCTTTCAGACTTACGCTGAAGCGGTTTAGCTTCAACACATCCAGTCAACTATGACCGCAATTGCTGGCTTCGACAAGGTAAATCTCACCTCTTCCTGCCCTGCCTCACAAAAAAGATTCCCTGACAAAAACCGACAAAATAACGTGATCTAAATCACACATTTTGACATTAGGTCGGGTATGCTGGAATCACCAAGACGGAAAGACAAGAGGTAAAATTTATGACAATGAACATTACCAGTAAACAAATGGAAATTACTCCGGCAATCCGCCAGCACGTCGCAGACCGTCTCGCCAAACTGGATAAATGGCAAACACATTTGATTAATCCACATATCATCCTGTCCAAGGAGCCGCAGGGTTTCGTCGCTGATGCAACTATCAATACTCCAAACGGCCATCTGGTCGCCAGCGCTAAACACGAGGATATGTACACCGCAATTAACGATTTGATCAACAAGCTGGAACGGCAGCTCAATAAAGTGCAACACAAAGGTGAAGCCCGTCGCGCCACAACATCGGTGAAAGACGCCAGCTTCGCGGAAGAAGTTGAAGAAGAGTAATCCTTTAAATTGAGTGTACCGACAACGCGCCTTCGGGCGCGTTTTTTATTGACAGGATCAAAACAGTACAGGTACTTTAACCCTATCAATTTCAGGATGACCTAATGAAACAGACGCCGTTTTTCTTCGCATTCTTTTTTACCTTCCCCTGACCGGGAGGCGTTTCGTCGTGTGATAAAGAATGCGAAGACGAACAACAAGGCCTCCCACACCGGGAGGCCTTTTTTATTGATAACGATAAAATGAGACAGACAACACTATGACACCGGAAAACCCGCTCCTGGATTTACGCGTAAAAATCAGTGCACTCGACGAAAAGTTACTGGCCCTGCTGGCAGAACGCCGCGCGCTCGCCATTGAAGTGGGCAAAGCCAAGCTGGATTCTCATCGGCCGGTGCGCGATATCGATCGCGAGCGTGATTTACTGGAACGGTTGATACAGCTCGGCAAAGCGCATCATCTTGATGCCCACTACATCACCCGCCTGTTCCAGCTCATCATTGAAGATTCCGTTCTGACGCAACAGGCCCTGCTCCAGCAGCATCTGAACAAAACCAACCCGCACTCTGCTCGGATCGCTTTCCTCGGCCCGAAAGGTTCTTATTCTCACCTGGCGGCTCGCCAGTACGCAGCCCGTCATTTCGAAGAGTTCATTGAGAGCGGTTGTGCAAAATTTGCAGACATCTTCAACCAGGTCGAAACCGGCCAGGCAGATTACGCCGTGGTGCCTATTGAGAACACCAGTTCCGGCGCCATCAACGATGTTTACGATCTGCTCCAGCACACCAGCCTGTCGCTGGTCGGTGAGCTGACTATTCCTATCGATCACTGCGTGCTGGTCTCTGGCTCAACCGATCTGAGTCAGATTGAAACGGTGTACAGCCACCCGCAGCCGTTCCAGCAGTGCAGCCAGTTCCTGAACCGTTATCCGCACTGGAAAATTGAGTACACCGAAAGCACCTCGGCGGCGATGGAAAAAGTGGCGCAGGCAAACTCTCCTGCCGTCGCGGCACTCGGTAGCGAAGCGGGCGGCGCGCTGTATGGCTTACAGGTGCTGGAACGCAATCTGGCCAACCAGACGCAAAATATCACCCGTTTCGTGGTTCTTGCCCGCAAGGCCATCAACGTGTCGGACCAGGTCCCGGCGAAAACCACCCTGCTGATGGCGACCGGCCAGCAGGCGGGTGCGCTGGTTGAAGCGCTGCTGGTGCTGCGTAATCACAACCTGATCATGACGAAGCTGGAATCCCGCCCAATACATGGCAACCCGTGGGAAGAGATGTTCTATCTCGACGTTCAGGCCAACCTGGAGTCTGCATCCATGCAGAAAGCCCTGCGCGAACTGGGCGAGATCACACGCTCCATGAAGGTACTGGGCTGCTATCCGAGCGAAAACGTGGTCCCGGTCGATCCGGCTTAATGTTCGATAAAGCGGCTTTTCTTCATCCCTGCCACATTTACAGGCAGGGTGAAGATGGCACCGGAAAGCGGGTATTTCGCCAGCTCCTCCGCCTCCATATTTTCCCGCGTGGTGGTGATAAACAGCGTTTTCATATCGTCGCCGCCAAAGCAGACCATTGTCGGGCAGCGTACCGGCAGCCGGTATTCTTCCAGCTGTTCGCCTTGCGGTGAAAACCGTGCGATACGCCAGCCGTCAAACAGTGCGCTCCAGTAGCAGCCTTCCTCATCCATTGCCGCTCCGTCGGGTATACCGTCTCCCTCGCTAAAACGGCGAAACTCTTCGCGCTTACCGGGTTCCCCCTGCTTATCAAGCGGCGTACGGTAGATCACACCGTTCGGCGTATCAGAAGTAAACATCCACCGTTTGTCAGGACTAAACGCTAAACCGTTATGCCCCTGAATATCGCACTGGATCACTTTCGGTGTCAGGTCGTTGTCGATACGCATCAACATGGCGCCGTTATAATCTCCCGGCCCCCAGAACGTGCCCGCATAAAACCGTCCCTGATGGTCGGTGCCTCCATCGTTAAAGCGTGCAAGCTGCGGGTTGGACGGGTTATCGCAAACCTTACGCTGGAGCAGGCCGTGTTTATCGGTCAGCCAGATGGCGTTTCGCATCGCGACGATAAATCCGCCGCGTTCACGCAGGGCAAAACACCCAATTTCTTCATGGAATGAGAGCACCGAGTGTTCCGCGGTGGGCAGATGGTACCGATGAATCTCCCCTTCCAGAATATCCGCCCAGTAGAGCGCCTTCTCTTCAGCACTCCACGTCGGGCATTCGGGCAGATGCCCGGTATAGTTCAACAGCAGCTGCGGTTCAGCCATGACAGTTCCCCAAAATGAAAAAAGCCAGCATTGCTGGCTTTTAGTATATACATCATCAGATTACTGGCGACTGTCATTTGCCTGGCGCAACAGCGTGCGGCTTTCACTCTGGAATCGCGTGGCGTAATCACCGAACCAGTGCTCCACTTTACGGAAACTGTCGATAAACGCTTGTTTATCGCCGTGTTCCAGCAAGGTGATCGCTTCGCCAAAACGCTGATAGTAGCGCTTGATCAGCGCCAGGTTATTTTCAGACGACATGATGATGTCGGCGTAAAGCTGTGGATCCTGGGCAAACAGTCGCCCGACCATCGCCAGCTCCAGACGATAGATTGGCGAGGAAAGCGCCAGCAATTGTTCAAGCTGAACGTTCTCTTCCGCCAGGTGCAGACCATAGGCGAAGGTTGCAAAGTGGCGCAGCGCCTGAATAAACGCCATGTTCTGATCGTGCTCAACCGCACTGATACGGTGCAAACGTGCCCCCCAGACCTGAATCTGTTCCAGGAACCACTGATACGCTTCCGGCTGACGACCGTCGCAGTAAACCACTACCTGCTTCGCCAGGCTGCCGCTGTCCGGGCCAAACATCGGGTGTAACCCAAGCACGGGCCCGGTGTGCGCCGCCAGCATTGCCTGTAGAGGGCCATTTTTAACGGACGCCAGATCCACCAGAATGCAATCTTCCGGCAGCGGAGGAAGTTTCGCGATAATCTGCTCCGTCACATGAATCGGTACGCTGACGATAACCATTCCGGCATCCTTCATGAGTTCCGGCGCATGCGGCCAGTCCTCTTTTTCCAGGATGCGCACCTGATAGCCAGAAAGCGTCAGCATTTTTTCAAACAGACGCCCCATCTGGCCGCCGCCACCGACAATCACCACCGGACGCAGCGACGGACAGAGAGTTTTGAAGCCCTTGTCGTTTTCGCTGGAATAGGATTCCCGCATCACACGACGCAGGACATCTTCAATTAAGTCCGGTGAAACGCCCAGCGCCTGTGCCTCTTTACGGCGGGAGGCGAGCATAGAGGCCTCACGCTCCGGAACGTAAATTGGCAGGCCGTATTTGCTTTTAACTTCGCCGACCTCAGCAACCAGTGCCATGCGGCGCGCCAGCAGGTCCAGCAACGCCTTATCCACTTCATCAATTTGATCGCGTAATGCGGTCAATTCAGCAACCATAACTATCCTCTTATGCCAGACGCGTCGCCAGCTGGCCGTTCAAATCTTTGTGGATCTCACGCAGCAGCGCATCGGTGGTTTCCCAGCTAATGCAGGCATCGGTGACCGAGACGCCGGGCTTCATCGCGCTACGCGGCTGTTCCGATGACTGATTGCCTTCATGAATATTACTTTCAATCATCAGGCCGATAATGGAACGGTTGCCATCTTTAATCTGAGCAATAACAGATTCTGCAACCGCAGGCTGGCGACGGTAATCTTTATTCGAATTACCATGACTGCAATCTACCATCAGCGCCGGACGCAGTCCCGCCTGTTCCATCTCTTTTTCACACTGCGCGACATCCGCCGGGCTGTAGTTTGGCGCTTTACCACCGCGCAGGATCACATGCCCGTCCGGATTGCCCTGCGTTTGCAGCAGGCATACCTGGCCCGCCTGGTTGATCCCGACAAAACGATGGGGCATGGCGGCGGCGCGCATGGCGTTAATCGCCGTGGCCAGGCTGCCGTCGGTACCGTTTTTAAAACCAACCGGCATAGACAGGCCAGACGCCATCTCGCGGTGGGTTTGTGACTCGGTGGTGCGCGCCCCAATCGCAGACCAGCTAAACAGATCGCCGAGGTACTGCGGGCTGTTCGGATCCAGCGCTTCGGTTGCCAGCGGCAGCCCCATGCTGACCAGCTCCACCAGCAGGCGACGCGCAATCTTCAGGCCCGCTTCCACATCAAACGAGCCATCCATGTGCGGATCGTTAATCAACCCTTTCCAGCCAACCGTTGTACGTGGCTTTTCAAAATAGACGCGCATCACCAGATAGAGGCTATCGCTGACCTCCTCCGCTAATGCTTTAAATCGACGAGCGTACTCAATGGCGGTTTCAGGATCGTGAATGGAGCAAGGACCACATACCACCAGCAGGCGCGGATCGCGGCCTGCGATAATGTCAGAAATGGTCTGGCGAGAGTGCTCAATCTGAGCTTCCTGCGCGACGCTCAGCGGGAATTCCGCCTTCAGTTGATCCGGGGTGATTAACACCTGTTCGTCAGTGATATGTACGTTGTTCAGCGCGTCTTTTTGCATGATTGCGATCCTGTAAAACTCGTTTGCGATAGTGGTTTTCCTCGAAGAGGTGACACAACGATAACACATCAAGTAAAGATTTCAATCCAAAATACGTACAGATTATTTTACAGAAGCCATTTAAATGCCAAATTACAGGTTAAAATCGTAAACATAAAATTACACATACGCTTTTAACGTCAGTCTACGCTCACACCAGGCACGCTATCCCGGCGCTGGCCGTTAGCTTAATTATCCTCGGGTGAATTGAGGGAAAGTTGCGTGGCTACATAAATCCTGGCAACAAAAAATGAATAAAAGTATGAATTCCAGCAGACTTAATTGAACCTGCCTAAATTACTTTGAATATCGTGCTCTGTAAGATTTAGCTTAGGTCAAGACAGGGATATTTCTGACATAATGACGGCTTTGAGAAAGAATGGTATTCTGCCGGAAATTCATAAGGGCATCTATTTCCGGGGCGGTTTGGCGGATTCTGATGAGAAATACATTCTTGATCGCTTTGCTTCACCTCCCCCTGGCGCTAATGCTGTTCATTTTGGTGAGCCCTGCAAGGGCAGGCTCGCTCACGGAAACGGATAAATCGGTACGTTCGATTGTTTCTGGTATTGTAAGCTACACCCGATGGCCAGCACTTTCCGGCCAGCCTAAGCTCTGTATTTATGCCTCTTCCCGTTACAGACAGGCGCTCAGCAGTGAAGATGTAAATAACCCGTTGCCCTATAGTCCTGTCATTGTGCATAGCGATCGGGAAGCACTCACAGCAAGGTGCGATGCCCTCTATTTCGGGAGCGAATCACCGGCAAAACAACAGGAAATAATAAATCAATATCAGGGCCAGGCGTTGCTATTAATGTCAGAGCAAAATCCTGAATGCGTTATTGGCAGCGCATTTTGTCTGATAATAGAGCACAACAAGGTCAGGTTTTCCGTAAATCTGGATGCGCTGACGCGCAGTGGCGTAAGAGTCAATCCGGATGTATTAATGCTCGCACGGAATAAGAAGCATGAATAAGGAAGTCACACCAACACCGCGTCCGACGTTTAAAAGAACGTTGCGGCGAATCAACATGATAAGCGTCATTATAACGATGACGTTTATATGGTTGCTGCTGTGTTTCGCTTCCGTGGTGACATTAAAGCAATACGCGCAAAAAAACCTCGAACTCACCGGCGCCACCATGAGCCACAGCCTTGAGGCCTCTCTGGTATTCAACGATGCCGTGGCGGCAAATGAAACGCTGGCGACCCTCGGCAAGCAGGGGCAATTTGCCGTGGCGGAAGTGCTTAATGCACATCATAAACGGTTTGCCTGGTGGTCGTGGAACCCGGCGGATAATACCGACACGCTGGGCGCGCTGGTCAACCGGTGGTTGTTCCCTGTTCCTGTCGCACAGCCCATCATACATAACGGTAATGTGATTGGCGAAATTCGTCTGACCGCACGAGACAGCCTGATTAGCCACTTTATCTGGCTCTCATTTGCGGTCCTCACCGGCTGCATTCTTTTTGCCTCTGCCGTCGCATTGACCATCACCCGCTCGCTACATCATGGCATGGTTGTTGAAATGCAAAACATCACTGACGTTGTGCATGACGTCCGTACCAACCGCAACTTCTCTCGCCGGGTAACGGAAGGCCGCATTGAAGAGTTCCACCAGTTTGGTGAAGACTTCAACAGCCTGCTGGATGAAATGGAAGAGTGGCAGCTCAAGCTACAGGCGAAAAACGCTCAACTGTTGCGTACCGCCATGCACGATCCGCTCACGGGGCTTGCAAACCGCGCCGCGTTTCGCAACAACATTGCGGCCTTAATGAATGACGCTTCGGCAAAGACCAATTCTGCCCTGCTCTTCCTGGACGGTGATAACTTCAAGTTTATTAACGACACCTGGGGCCATGCCGCGGGCGACTGCGTACTGGTCGAAGCCGCAAAAAGGATGGTCGAATTTGGCGAAAAACGTCATCAGTCTTACCGTCTTGGCGGCGACGAGTTTGCCATGATCCTTTATGGCGTCCACACAGCGCGTGAGGTCGAATATATTTGCGCTGCGCTGTCGCAGCAATTTATCCGTCCGTTTGATCTGCATAACGGACACACAGCATCAATGTCACTCAGCATTGGCTTTGCTCTGGCGTGGGAAAATGCCTCCGTCGAGGCATTGCTTGAGCAAGCCGATCGCAATATGTACCTGGTCAAAAACCAGCGTTCGAAACCAATACCCTGAAAGGAAGACGATATGTTGAAGCGATACTTCGCGCCGTTGTTACTGGCATCTCTGGTTATGTCCGGGTGCCAGACGCCGGAGGGTAAATTCACACCAGAGCAAATCGCGGCCATGAAGTCCTACGGCTTTAACGAACTGAATGGCGACTGGTCCCTGGGCCTGTCGGATAAGATCCTGTTTGATAAAAATGACGCCAGACTGCGTCCGGAAAGTGAAACGCAGATCCAGACTATGGCCTCACGTCTGGCGGCAACCGGTCTGAATCACGCCCGGATGGACGGCCATACGGATAACTATGGCGAAGAGAGCTACAACGAAGCGCTTTCGTTAAAACGTGCCAATGTTGTAGCGGATGCCTGGGCGAAGGGCGCGAACATCCCGCGCAGCAACCTCACTACGCGGGGTTTAGGCAAAAAATACCCTCTCAGCAGCAACCGTACTGCGCAAGGGCGCGCTGAAAACCGCCGTGTTGCGGTAGTTATCAGCACGCCTTAAGGCTATTTAGCGGATGTGCCGGCGAGCGACACGCCTGAAGCCGCTCGCCAGCGCAGCCAGTCAATCACGATAAATACCGCCAGACTGACGCCCATTACCGGCAACGCCAGCCCCAGCAGGAGGCTTATCATGAACGTCACTCCTCTTCCCCACAGCGGCAATGCCAGCCAGCTTTGACAGAGCGTCTGTACCGGGTTCGCGGCTGACGTCGCAGGACGACGCATCCACCACATCCGGTATCCCCAGATAATCAGCACGCACAGCGCAACGCCAAACGCGATGAGCAGCAGCTGATTTGCCAGACCAAACAGGATCCCCATATGGAAATCCACGCCCCAGCGGGTGAGTTTAGCCATCAGCGGGAAATCCCCAAAGCGAGTCCTGTCCAGCACCTTCAGAGAGTGGGGGTCCACGGCAACGGCATCAACCTGCGTCGGCCAGCGGCGATCGATTTCCGTCACCGTCCAGGCCTGGTCGACACTGCTTGCCGGACGGATCTCAACGTTGTTCGCATCAATTCCTGACTGGCGGGCGGCCTGCAATACGCTGTCAAAAAGCGACAGTTCAACAGGCATTTCAGGCATCGACATTCCGCCGTGATGACCACGATGTTCGGCGTGTTCATCCATCATTTCCGGCGCACCGGAAAGGGTGGTGTTTACCTGCGGCGTCAGCCAGTTCATCTCTGCACGCAGCTTATCGACGTTGCCACCGGCCCATTGTGACCAGGTTAACCCGGTGACTGAGAACAGCAGCATTCCCGCCAGTAAGGTCCAGCCTAAGATCACATGCAGGCGACGACGATTCTGGAAACGATTGTTAATACGGCGCTTCGGTCGGGTATAGAACCACAGCGCGATCCCGCCCAGGGCAGCAACCCACATCCACGAGGCGGCTAACTCGCTATAGAGGCGTCCGAGGTTGCCCAGCATCAGCGAGGTATGCAGGTAATCGATAGTCTGACGCAGCGGTAAAATCCCGCTGGTGCCTTAGACGGTCATATCCCCTCGAACCTCAAGGCTGGCGGGATCAATAAAAATAGCCCGATGCTCGGAGGGACCCAGCGCCGGGTCGGCAAACATCACGCGGGTCGTTTCGCCCTCTTCCAGCCCCGGACGAACGGCATGCAGACGCAGGTCTGATTCTACGGCCTTTTCGGCCGCGGCAATTTGTGCAGCAAGAGGCTGCGCCTCACCCACGGCATCCGTGTGGAGTGCATGATGGTACAGCGCATTTTCAAGCTGCGGCGTGGCGACATACAGCGTACCGGTCAGCGCTGCGAAGAAAATAAACGGACCAACAAACAGCCCGATATAGAAATGGAGGCGACGCAGCAGGTTTCCCCATGCCGCGCGCGGAGTGCAGGTAGTCATACTTTTCCTTTTTAAGGCAAAAAGTGAGTGATTTTGTTTTAAAGGGAGAAAGCAGACCGACGCGGCGGCGCGCGGGTATCGGGGTAAAGCCAGGGGA
Organism: Enterobacter sp. CCUG 70166; assembly: GCF_020224095.1. Lineage (NCBI taxonomy): Bacteria > Pseudomonadati > Pseudomonadota > Gammaproteobacteria > Enterobacterales > Enterobacteriaceae > Enterobacter > Enterobacter sp. CCUG 70166. The sequence continues at coordinate 35,242 of NZ_NRIQ01000055.1, read as the reverse complement.
AAAAGTGCCAGTGGCTGACCGCCTGACGAGGCGGCTTCATGCGCAGCCGCTGCAACACCACGCTGAGCAGAACGATAAGCGCCAGCATCACGCCCGGCACATGCGCTAACAGCACGCAGTAGCCGCAGGCTTCCGCATGGTCAACTGGCATGGAATGCGGCATATCCCCATGATGCTCGTCCATCGACATCATGCTCATGTCATGGTGCATGCCCGGCATGGCGCTCATGGGATCTTTTTGCAGCGAGACGGAGATCAGCGGCGCCACGACGATCAGCAGGATCGCAAACAGCGCGGTCAATGCCGCTGCGCGTTTCCAGCTATGCTGATGCAGTACGTTATCCACTTACCCTCCACCCAAGAGGCGAACATTGTAAATGATTTATGACGGAAGGGTTAACGCGAGAGTTGCGATGAGATAAAAAAAGGGCCAGCCTTTCGGCCAGCCCTTTCTGACAGGATGTCGCTTAAGCGAATCTTAGTTCAGACGCTCTTTAATACGAGCAGACTTACCAGTACGCTCACGCAGGTAGTACAGTTTAGCTTTACGTACAGCACCACGACGTTTAACAGCAATGCTGTCAACTACCGGAGAGTGAGTCTGGAAGACACGCTCAACGCCTTCGCCGTTGGAAATTTTACGAACAGTGAATGCAGAGTGCAGACCGCGGTTACGAATAGCGATAACCACGCCCTCGAATGCCTGCAGACGTTTTTTGGAACCTTCAACAACCCATACTTTCACTTCCACGGTGTCACCTGGACGGAAGGAAGGTACGTCCTGCTTCATCTGCTCTTGTTCAAGTTGCTTAATAATGTTGCTCATAATTTAATCTCTTATCCTGGGTAAACTGATATTCGGGAGCGTATTACGCTTTCCCATCATGTTCATGCTGCTGGTGCGCGTGTTCGGTTTTGAACTCGGCCAGCAACTTTGCTTGCTCTTCAGTCAGAGCCAGGTTTTCCAGAAGTTCAGGTCTTCTAAGCCAGGTCCGGCCCAGCGACTGCTTCAAACGCCAGCGACGTATCTCGGCATGGTTTCCAGACAGTAACACTGCCGGGACTTCCATCCCTTCTAACACTTCAGGACGAGTATAGTGTGGACAGTCCAGCAATCCATCGGCAAAGGAATCTTCCGTTGCCGAAGCTTCATGGCCCAGAACCCCCGGAATAAACCGGGCGACGGAGTCAATCAACGTCATTGCTGGTAGCTCACCACCGCTGAGAACGTAATCGCCGATAGACCATTCTTCGTCAATCTCGGTTTGAATTACGCGCTCATCTATCCCTTCGTAGCGACCACAGACCAGAATCAGCTTTTGATTCGTCGCCAGTTCGCTCACGCCCGCTTGATCAAGCTTGCGTCCCTGAGGTGACAGATAAATCACCTTCGCGCCTTCACCTGCCGCGGCTTTTGCTGTGTGAATGGCGTCCCGTAAGGGTTGCACCATCATCAACATCCCCGGTCCGCCGCCGTAAGGACGATCGTCCACGGTACGGTGCCGGTCATGCGTGAAGTCACGAGGACTCCAGCTCTGGATGCTCAGCAGGCCATTCTTTACTGCCCGGCCAGTTACCCCGTAATCGGTAATCGCGCGGAACATTTCAGGAAACAGGCTAATTATGCCAATCCACATAGCGCCGTCTTTTACCGTTTATCCGGAGAATTTAAAAACCAGGATCCCAATCTACTTCAATGGTTTGAGTAGTGAGATCGACTTTCTTGATAACCTGTCCATCGAGGAACGGGACCAACCGCTCCTTGATGCCAAATGCATCTTTCAGGTTTGCCTTAATGACGAGAACGTCATTTGACCCGGTTTCCATCATGTCGATGACTTTCCCCAGGCTGTAGCCTTCAGTGGTCACTACCTGGCAACCCATAAGGTCTTTCCAGTAGTAGTCACCCTCTTCCAGTTGCGGCAACTGCGACGAATCCACGACAATTTCACAATTAGTCAGCGCATTCGCGGCATCTCGATCGTCAATGCCTTTCAGCTTGATGATGATGTCCTGATTGTGGTGACGCCAGCTTTCCAGCTCGACCTCTTCCCACTTACCGGCTTTCTGGATAAACCAGGGCTGGTAATCAAAAATGCTATCAGCGTCTTCAGTGGAGGAAAACACTCTGAGCCAACCACGGATACCGTAGCAAGAACCCATTTTTCCCAATACGATCGGTTCAACAGGTGCTTTATTGCTCATCATGACCACCGTGACAGATTAAGCTGCTTTGTTTGCTGCTTTGATCAGCGTAGCAACGCGATCGGAAACAGTAGCGCCCTGGCCAACCCAGTGAGCGATACGATCCAGATCCAGACGAGTTTCTTCTTCTGCGCCAGAGGCCAGTGGGTTGAAGAAACCAACGCGCTCAATGAAGCGACCGTTGCGTGCATTACGGCTGTCAGTCACAACAACCTGGTAGAACGGACGCTTTTTAGCGCCGTGACGTGCTAAACGAATAGTTACCATAACATCCTCTTGTGTGAATAAAACAACCGGGCCCCATCGAGGAACGGAGCCCGGGTGTCATATTAAAAGCCCGAAAATTTTACTCATTTTCGGGCAAAAAGCAATCTCAAAAGCGATTATCGCCCAGGAAAACCGGGCGGCATCATGCCTTTCATGCCGCGCATCATCTTCGCCATGCCGCCTTTCTTCATTTTCTTCATCATGCGCTGCATGTCGTCGAACTGTTTCAGAAGGCGGTTAACGTCCTGGACCTGCATGCCGCAACCGGCTGCGATACGGCGCTTGCGGGAACCTTTGATGATTTCTGGCTTCGCGCGCTCTTTCAGCGTCATCGAGTTGATGATTGCCTCCATACGCACCAGCACTTTGTCATCCATCTGGGATTTGACGTTGTCCGGGATCTGCCCCATACCCGGCAGTTTACCCATCAGGCTTGCCATACCGCCCATGTTTTTCATCTGTCGCAGTTGCTCAAGGAAGTCGGTCAGATCGAAACCGTCACCTTTTTTCAGCTTGCTGGCGAGTTTTTCAGCCTGCGCGCGGTCAACCTTGCTTTCGATATCTTCGATCAGCGACAGCACGTCGCCCATGCCGAGGATACGGGAGGCAATACGATCCGGGTGGAACGGCTCCAGCGCTTCGGTTTTCTCGCCCACGCCGAGGAACTTAATTGGCTTACCAGTAATATGACGAATAGACAGCGCCGCACCGCCGCGAGCGTCACCGTCGACTTTGGTCAGCACCACGCCGGTTAACGGCAGGGCTTCGTTAAACGCTTTCGCGGTGTTCGCCGCATCCTGACCGGTCATGGCGTCGACAACAAACAGGGTCTCTACCGGATTGATAGAAGCATGAACCTGCTTGATTTCGTCCATCATCGCTTCGTCAACGTGCAGTCGACCGGCGGTATCCACCAGCAGCACGTCGTAGAATTTCAGCTTCGCCTCTTTCAGCGCCGCATTAACGATGTCAACAGGCTTCTGCGCCACGTCGGACGGGAAGAAGTCTACGCCAACCTGCTCGGCCAGCGTTTCCAGCTGTTTGATCGCCGCCGGGCGATACACGTCCGCCGAAACCACCAGCACTTTTTTCTTGTGCTTTTCGCGCAGGAATTTCCCCAGCTTACCGACGCTGGTGGTTTTACCCGCACCTTGCAGACCCGCCATCAGCACGACGGCCGGTGGCTGAGCCGCCAGGTTAAGCACCTGATTCTCTTCGCCCATCGCCGAAACCAGCTCGTTACGGACGATTTTGACGAACTCCTGACCCGGAGTCAGGCTCTTGTTAACTTCATGACCAACCGCTTTCTCTTTCACGCGGTTGATAAAATCACGCACGACCGGCAACGCAACGTCTGCTTCCAGCAGCGCCATGCGCACTTCGCGCAGCGTTTCCTTGATGTTCTCTTCGGTGAGGCGTCCACGGCCGCTGATGTTGCGCAGCGTGCGCGACAAACGATCGGTTAAATTATCAAACATTGTCTCTCGCCTGGGGTAGAAACGTTAGGTCGCCTGGGCGACACATACACAGAATTTTGCCGGAGTATAACATGAAGGCGCCTTTGTTGTTATGCAACGGTTGGAGCAGGCGTCACGTAACGTTATACTGCTTCTCTTTCTTATTAAGACAACTGTCGACGCCTATATGCCTGTTTTCGCACTGATCGCCCTTGTTGCCTACTCTGTCAGCCTCGCGCTGATCATTCCTGGCCTGCTGCAAAAAAACAGCGGCTGGCGGCGCATGGCTATTCTTTCGGCAGTGATCGCACTGATTAGCCATGCGTTTGCGCTGGAATCACGCATCATTCCCGGCGACGGCAGCGTGCAAAATCTAAGCGTGCTGAACGTCGGCTCGCTGGTCAGCCTGATGATCTGTACGGTCATGACCATTGTCGCGTCTAAAAATCGTGGCTGGCTGCTGCTGCCGATAGTCTACGCCTTTGCGCTGATCAACCTGGCGTTAGCCACGTTCATGCCCAATGAGTTTATTACCCATCTGGAAGCCACGCCGGGGATGCTGGTGCATATCGGCTTGTCGCTGTTCTCCTACGCGACGCTGATCATCGCCGCCCTTTACGCCATGCAGCTCGCCTGGATTGACTACCAGCTGAAAAATAAAAAGCTGGCGTTCAACCATGAAATGCCGCCGCTGATGGTGATTGAGCGTAAGATGTTCCACATCACCCAGGTCGGTGTGGTTCTGCTGACGCTGACGCTGTGCACGGGCTTGTTTTATATGAAGAACCTGTTCAGCGTGGAGAATATCGATAAAGCGGTCCTCTCCATCATCGCGTGGTTTGTCTATATTGTCCTGTTATGGGGCCATTATCATGAAGGCTGGCGCGGTCGTCGCGTGGTCTGGTTTAACGTTGCGGGTGCGGGCATTCTCACGCTTGCCTATTTTGGTAGCCGCTTCATACAGCAATTTGCTGGCTAAGTAACAAAAGGAGTTCCCCCTGGAACACATCTCTACCACCACGCTGATCGTCATTCTGGTCATCATGGTGGTCATCTCCGCTTATTTCTCTGGCTCTGAAACCGGCATGATGACGCTGAACCGCTACCGGTTACGTCATCGCGCCAAGCAGGGTAACCGTGCCGCGCGTCGTGTCGAAAAGCTTCTGCGTAAGCCGGACCGTCTGATTAGCCTGGTGCTTATCGGTAACAACCTGGTCAATATTCTCGCCTCTGCACTGGGCACCATCGTCGGGATGCGTCTGTACGGCAACGCAGGCGTGGCGATTGCCACAGGTGTGCTCACGTTTGTGGTGCTGGTGTTTGCGGAAGTGCTGCCCAAAACCATCGCGGCGCTTTACCCGGAAAAAGTCGCCTACCCGAGCAGCTTCCTGTTAGCACCGCTGCTTATTCTGATGATGCCGCTGGTCTGGCTGCTGAATATGGTGACACGGGTGCTGATGCGCATGGTTGGTATAAAGGCAGACGTCACCATCAGTAGCGCGCTCAGCAAAGACGAACTGCGTACCATCGTGAACGAATCCCGCTCGCAGATCTCCCGTCGCAATCAGGACATGCTCCTGTCGGTGCTGGATCTGGAAAAGGTCAGCGTTGACGACATTATGGTGCCGCGCAATGAAATCGTCGGGATTGATATTAACGACGACTGGAAGGCCATTGTCCGCCAGCTGACGCACTCCCCGCACGGGCGTATCGTCCTCTATCGCGATTCTCTCGACGATGCCATCAGCATGCTGCGTGTGCGCGAGGCCTATCGTCTGATGACTGAGAAAAACGAGTTCACCAAAGAGGTGATGCTGCGCGCCGCCGACGAAATTTACTACGTGCCGGAAGGCACCCCACTCAGCACGCAGCTGGTGAAGTTCCAGCGAAACAAGAAGAAAGTCGGCCTGGTGGTGGATGAATACGGCGACATACAGGGGCTGGTGACGGTCGAAGATATTCTGGAAGAGATTGTCGGGGACTTTACCACGTCGATGTCGCCTTCCCTTGCGGAAGAAGTCACCCCGCAAAACGACGGGTCAGTGCTTATCGACGGCAGCGCCAATATTCGTGAAATCAATAAAGCGTTCAACTGGCATTTGCCGGAAGACGAAGCGCGGACGATGAACGGAATGATCCTGGAAGCGCTGGAAGAGATCCCGGCGGCAGGCACGCGCGTGCGCATTGAGCAGTATGATATTGATATTCTGGACGTTCAGGACAACATGATTAAGCAGGTGAAGGTCCTGCCCGTTAAACCTTTACGCGAAAGTATCGCCGAGTAATGTTGTAGGCCGGGTAAGGCGAAGCCGCCACCCGGCACTACGGGTCGGCAAATTACGCTTTCGCTTTCGCCACGGTCACCATCGCAGCGCGAATAGTACGACCGTTCAGGGTATACCCTTTCTGCATCACGCCCAGCACGTTACCCGCGGCAACGTCTTCGGATTCCACCATCGCAATGGCCTGGTGAACGTTTGGATCCAGCGGTACATCCGTATCGGCAATCACTTCAACACCGAACTTACGCACCACATCCAGCATGGATTTCAGCGTCAGCTCGATGCCTTCAATCATCGCCGCGTTATCCGGATTAGCTTTATCCGCCACTTCCAGCGCGCGATCCAGGCTGTCGATCACCGGAAGCAGTTCGTTGACGAATTTCTCCAGCGCAAATTTGTGCGCCTTTTCAACGTCCAGCTCGGTACGACGGCGCAGGTTTTCCATTTCCGCTTTGATACGCAGTACGCCATCGCGTTCGCGATTCTGCGCTTCTACCAACTGAGCTTCCAGATTGGCAATTTTTTCATCGCGCGGGTCCACCTGCTCAGCAGACGTGTCTGGCTCTACTGCCTCAACTTCATCGTGCTGTTCCGTGATAATTTCTTCAGGGGCTTGCCCCTCAGGCGTTTTCTGTTCTTTACTACTCATGAATTTCTCCGCGTTTTTCTGCATTCATCTCGCTAACTTCGCTTATTATGGGGATCAGTTTCCTGGATTCAAGGGAACAAGGCAGATTGTCATCATTCATCAGGCACAAGGACCTCCAGAAAATGAATAATCATTTCAGGTGTATTGGGATCGTCGGCCATCCGCGTCACCCTACCGCATTGACGACACATGAAATGTTGTATCGCTGGCTGTGTGGTAAAGGCTATGAAGTGATGGTCGAGCAGCAGATCGCCCAGGAGTTGCAGCTTAAAAGCGTCAGAACCGGCACGCTGGCGGAAATTGGCCAGCAGGCGGATCTCGCCGTGGTGGTCGGCGGCGACGGCAATATGCTGGGCGCGGCGCGAACGCTGGCTCGCTATGATATTAAGGTTATTGGTATTAACCGTGGCAATCTTGGTTTCCTGACCGACCTCGACCCGGACAATGCGCAACAGCAGCTGGCGGACGTGCTGGAAGGTCACTATATCAGTGAAAAACGGTTTTTACTTGAAGCCCAGGTCTGCCAGCAGGATTGCCAGAAGCGCATCAGCACCGCTATTAACGAGGTGGTTCTCCACCCTGGTAAAGTGGCGCACATGATCGAGTTCGAAGTCTATATCGACGAAATCTTCGCTTTCTCGCAGCGCTCTGACGGGCTGATTATTTCAACCCCGACGGGGTCAACTGCCTACTCGCTTTCAGCCGGAGGCCCAATCCTGACGCCCTCGCTGGATGCGATCACCCTGGTGCCGATGTTCCCGCATACGCTCTCGGCGCGTCCGCTGGTGATAAACGGCGACAGCACCATCCGCCTGCGTTTTTCACATCGCCGCAGCGACCTGGAGATCAGCTGCGACAGCCAGATTGCGCTTCCCATTCAGGAAGGAGAAGATGTCCTCATTCGCCGCTGCGATTATCACCTGAACCTTATCCATCCAAAAGATTACAGTTATTTCAATACATTAAGCTCAAAACTCGGCTGGTCAAAAAAATTGTTCTGATTTTACATCCAGCGCTTTACTGTATATAAAACCAGTTTATACTGTATACAAACACAGTTATGGTTTTTCATACAGGAAAACAATTATGCTGGCACAACTGACCATCAGCAACTTTGCCATTGTTCGTGAGCTTGAGATCGACTTCCATAGCGGAATGACGGCGATTACCGGTGAAACCGGTGCAGGTAAATCCATTGCCATTGATGCCCTCGGCTTGTGCCTCGGGGGTCGTGCAGAGGGTGATATGGTGCGCACAGGTGCGGCCCGTGCCGATCTCTGCGCCCGCTTCTCGTTAAAAGACACGCCTGCCGCCCTGCGCTGGCTGGAAGCGAACCAGCTGGAAGATGGTCGTGAGTGTTTACTTCGTCGCGTTATCAGCAGTGACGGCCGCTCCCGCGGTTTTATCAATGGTACAGCGGTTCCCCTTTCCCAGCTTCGCGAGCTGGGCCAGCTGCTCATCCAGATCCATGGTCAGCACGCGCACCAGCAGCTAATCAAACCCGAACAGCAGAAAGCCCTGCTCGATGGCTACGCGGGTGAGTACGCGCTTACTCAACTCATGGCGGAGCACTATCGTCAGTGGCATCAAAGCTGCCGCGAACTTGCGCAGCATCAACAGCAAAGCCAGGAGCGTACCGCGCGCGCCGAGCTGCTGGAATATCAGTTGAAAGAGCTGAACGAATTTAACCCTCAGGCGGGTGAATTTGAGCAAATCGACGAGGAGTACAAGCGTCTGGCCAACAGCGGTCAGCTGCTTTCCATCAGCCAGAATGCCCTGAACATGCTGGCGGATGGCGAAGACGTGAATTTGCAGAGCCAACTATATACCGTGCGTCAGCTTGTGACCGAACTGACCGGCATGGACAATAAGCTTTCTGGCGTACTGGAAATGCTGGAAGAGGCCGCAATTCAGATTTCAGAAGCCGGGGATGAGCTGCGCCACTACTGTGAACGTCTGGATCTCGACCCGAACCGTCTGTTCGAGCTTGAGCAACGCATCTCCCGTCAGATTTCACTGGCGCGTAAGCATCACGTTACCCCGGAAGAGCTGCCGAATTACTATCAGTCTCTGCTGGAGGAACAGCAGCAGCTGGACGATCAGGCCGATTCCCTTGAAACCTTGTCTCTGGCGGTTAATTTGCATCATCAGCAGGCGCTGGAAACGGCGAAACGGCTGCACGACGTGCGACAGCACTATGCTCTGGAGCTTAGCCAGCATATTACCGACAGCATGCATACGCTGGCGATGCCGCATGGGGTGTTCACTATTGATGTTCGCTTTGAAGAGCATCACCTGACGGCGGAAGGCGCAGACCGCGTAGAATTCCGCGTCACCACCAACCCGGGCCAGCCTTTACAGGCGATTTCGAAAGTGGCTTCCGGCGGTGAACTGTCGCGTATCGCCCTGGCCATTCAGGTGATTACCGCCCGTAAAATGGAAACCCCGGCGTTGATTTTCGATGAAGTGGATGTGGGTATCAGCGGCCCGACCGCGGCCGTTGTCGGCAAACTGCTGCGTCAGTTGGGTGAATCGACGCAGGTTATGTGTGTGACTCACCTGCCGCAGGTCGCCGGCTGTGGTCATCACCACTTTATCGTTAGCAAGGAAACCGATGGCGAAATGACGGAAACGCACATGAAGCCGCTGGATAAACGCTCACGCTTGCAGGAGCTGGCACGCCTGCTGGGGGGCAGTGAAGTCACCCGTAATACGCTCGCGAATGCGAAAGAACTGCTGGCGGCATAAACTTTTTCGGGATCTCAGGGTCATACAGAACAACAAAAACGCCGCCAGACCAGTTTCAAAGTGGGGCAAGGTCTATTATCATCGGCATATTACATATGAGCCGCGTACTGCTCGGGCCCGAAAAGGAATCAAATCACTATGCGCTGTAAAACGCTGACCGCTGCCGCAGCGGTTCTTCTGATGTTGACCGCAGGCTGTTCCACTCTGGAGAAAGTGGTTTACCGTCCTGACATCAACCAGGGGAACTACCTTACTCCTAACGATGTGTCCAAAATCCGCGTAGGTATGACACAACAGCAGGTCGCTTATGCCCTGGGAACCCCGATGATGTCCGATCCGTTCGGCACAAACACCTGGTTCTATGTATTCCGCCAGCAGCCTGGTCATGAAGATGTGACCCAGCAAACCCTGACGCTGACCTTCAGCAGTGCCGGAGTGCTGACCAACATCGACAACAAGCCTGCCCTGACCAAATAATCAGGCGTCAGCAACGCAAAAAGGTGCTCAATGAGCACCTTTTTTGTGTATGTTTATTTGGCTACTTACCGGATTTCTCTGCTCGCTGACGGCGCAACTCTTTCGGGTCGGCAATCAGCGGACGATAGATTTCAACCCTGTCGCCCTCTTTCAGCACATCACCGAGCTTAACCGGACGGCTATAAATGCCGACTTTATTCTTCGCCAGGTCAATATCACGGCGAAGTTCAAGGATGCCGGAGGCCCGGATAGCCGCCTCAACGGTGGCGCCCTCTTCAAGCGTCACGCGCTGCAAATACTGCTTCTCCGGCAGCGCATACACCACCTCAACAGCAATCTTATGCGACACTGTAAACCTCTTTGGCGCGCGTGGTGAACGCCTGAACCATATTCGAGGCCAGCTCTTTAAAGATTCGGCCAAACGCCAGTTCGATCAGCTTATTGGTAAATTCAAAATCCAGATGAAACTCAATGCGGCAGGCGTCAGCGCTCAGTGGCGTAAACTTCCACCCTCCCATCAGTTTTTTAAACGGACCATCCACCAGATGCATCAAAATACTCTGATTGCTCGTCAGGATATTGCGCGTGATGAACGTTTTGCTGATCCCCGCTTTGGAGACATCCACGGCCGCAGTCATCTGCGTCGGGCCGGATTCCAGCACCCGACTACCGGTGCATCCTGGAATAAATTCCGGATAGGACTGAACGTCGTTCACTAACTGATACATTTGTTCCGCGCTGTAGGGAACAAGCGCAGTACGGCTAATCTGAGGCATAGCATTTTCCATGGTCACACAACAGACAAATAATAACATTTATCACCTGTTAAAAAAACGCTAAGCCTTATCTCGTGCTAAGATAGCGCGTTAGACCTCACAGGACGCAATGAGGTGACTTTTTAAAATCAGATTACCGACGGCTTTACGACACTTATGACGAAGAAAAAAGCACATAAACCTGGTTCGGCGACCATTGCGCTCAACAAGCGTGCTCGCCACGAGTATTTCATCGAAGAAGAATTCGAAGCTGGCCTTGCGTTGCAGGGCTGGGAAGTAAAATCGCTGCGTGCCGGGAAAGCCAATATCGGCGACAGCTACGTGATCCTGAAAGACGGTGAGGCCTTCCTGTTCGGCGCGAACTTTACGCCGCTGACCGTCGCCTCTTCACATTACGTTTGCGATCCTACCCGCACCCGTAAGCTGCTGCTGAACAAGCGCGAGCTGGAATCCCTCTACGGACGCATCAACCGCGAAGGCTTCACCGTAGTTGCGCTCTCTTTGTACTGGAAAAACGCCTGGTGCAAAGTGAAAATCGGCGTGGCGAAAGGTAAGAAACAGCACGACAAGCGTACTGACCTGAAAGCACGCGAGTGGCAGCTCGACAAAGCACGTATCATGAAAAACGCAGGACGTTGATTCTGCGCGCTTATTGTACTATTCAATAAGTTAGCGTTTCGGGCTGGTATCGAGGAAGTGAAATCTGGTATACTGAGTTCAACACTATTGGGGCTGATTCTGGATTCGACGGGATTTGCGAAACCCAAGGTGCATGCCGAGGGGCGGTTTGCCTCGTTAAAAGCCGCAAAAAAATAGTCGCAAACGACGAAAACTACGCTTTAGCAGCTTAATAACCTGCTAAGAGCCCTCTCTCCCTAGCTTCCGCTCTTAAGACGGGGATCAAAGAGAGGTCAAACCCAAAAGAGATCGCGTGGAAACCCTGCCTGGGGTTGAAGCGTTAAAACTAATCAGGCTAGTTCGTTAGTGGCGTGTTTGTCCGCAGCTGGCGTGCGAATGTAAAGACAAACTAAGCATGTAGTACCGAGGATGTAGAAATTTCGGACGCGGGTTCAACTCCCGCCAGCTCCACCAAACATTCATTCATGATGCATCATGAACCTTAAAAAAGCCTGTAACTTCAACGAGTTGCAGGCTTTTTGTTGCATGTGTGGTCATGATCTCTGTATGAATCTTAACCTTTTGGCACCATGTTTAGCACCACGGTATCGTGGGGCTAAAAAAGCGTGGTGCTAAAACATGCCTAAGCAACTGAAACCCTTAACAAATGTGGAGATCGCTGGCGCGAAGCCCCGTAGCACAGACTATGAGCTACGGGACGGTGAAGGCCTGTACTTGCTGGTTAAGACTTCAGGGAGGAAGGCTTGGCATTTCGAGTATTATCATCCCGTCACCAAAAAGCGCACCAAAACCAGCCTTGGCCCTTACCCGGTCGTTACACTGGCGATGGCCCGCGAAACTCGCACGAAATACAGACGACTGCTCTGGCAGGGCATCGATCCCCGTCAACACTTAGCAGGAATAGCTGAAGAAAAACGCATCCAGAATGAATGCACGCTGGAAAAAGTTGCGGAACAGTGGCTCAAAGAGAAGAAACGGACCAGCGATCTTAGCGAAGATCACGCCAAAGATGTCTGGCGTTCGCTGGAGATGCACGTCTTCCCTTCTCTGGGCAGTACGCCCGTCACCGAGATCCGCCCTAAGATGCTCAAGGAGCACCTCACACCGCTGGAAGAACAGGGTATCCTCGAAACGCTGCGCCGGGTTATCTCACGGCTCAATGAAATCTTCCGCTTCGCCATCTCCGAAGAGCTCATCGAGTTTAACCCAGCAGACAACCTGGTCGCCCGCTTCAAGAAACCGAAAAAGCAGAACATGCCCGCCCTTCACCCCAGTGAACTGGGCAGGCTGATGCTGGCCTTACAGAACGCTTCTATCCGCAAGGAAACCCGCTGCCTTATCGAATGGGAGCTACTGACCTGGGTTCGCCCCGGCGAAGCCGTCAGCGCCCGCTGGTGCGACATCGATATGAAAAAAGCGGAATGGCGCATCCCCGACACCTTTATGAAGATGAACCGTTCGCACGCGGTGCCGCTCAGCAAACAGGCGCTGCGCGTTCTTCAGATCATGGAGCCCATCAGCCGCCATCGCCCGTGGGTCTTCCCCAGCATCCGCAAACCACTGGAGCACATGCACCAGCAGACCGCGAACGCCGCGCTTATCCGTATGGGGTTCGGCGGTGAGCTGGTTGCCCACGGTATGCGCAGCATCGCCAGAACGGCGGGTGCAGGTCATTTTCCCCGTGAAGTACTGGAATCTGCACTGGCACACCAGAAAGAAGACGAAATCGAAGCGGCCTACAACCGCAGCGACTATCTGGAACAAAGGCGACCGCTGATGCAGTGGTGGGGAAACTACGTTGATGCCGCCAGACGGCAGGTGCTGCTCGGTGCAGAAGAACCGCTGCAAATCGTGGAAGGAGAATAATGTGACCAGTCCCATTCGTCAGAGTCTGTTTGAACGGGAATGCGATATGCCGCTGCTGGAAGCGCGGCATCTTGCCCTCCTGCTTCTCGGCCTCGATGCTTCCCAACCTGCAAACGCCCTGCCGGAAGAACATCAGGAGAATTACCGTATCCTGCACGACGCCATCAGCCGCACCATCAAAGCAACGGGCATGGTCAGCGCCCCGGCGAACAAACGCATGTTCTATGCCGATGAAATGTTCGCACTGGCCTGGCGGCTCATTGATGACGAACTCACGCCGCCAGAAATTAAGGCCCGGAGCCTGAAGGCGGTGATGAAACTGTCGCGTCACAGTCGCGGCCGCAAGTGGCTGAAGACACTCGGCGACGACGCGCTTCCGGATCTCACTGCTTCCACACAACCTTCCCAGCGTGGGATGCATAAACGCGACAAGGCTCGGGAGAATACTGCCAGGCTCTGCTGGTTACTGGTTCAGCTTCTGGTTGAGGAGACTGACGGGCGTTATGGTACGTCTGATAAACCGACTTCGGATCGGATACTTCGTAAGCTGAAGACGCTGGCGCAGGAGCGGGAATTACCGTCTGATGGGCTTGGACGGGGGACGTTTTATGAGGTGATGAAGATGGGGCGGGAGAAGAGAACATAGGTTGGCGCTCCCAGTGTCGGGTGTAGCGAACCGATTAAGCTCTGAAACCTTTGACGTATAGTCAATATCGTGCCGGAAACACACACGTCTAACAAATAACAAATTTGGCAGACTGTTACGTCATGAAAATTCTTATATACTTTAAAGATTATTTGCTACCTTCTCCCCCATTAAACATTAGAGTGGCATTAGCTATTTTGTAAATGCCACTTTTTTATCAAAATGCTGGAGCTTTTTTCCCAAAATACTGATACCAGTAATCTTTCCAGTTAGAGCGCAAAGAAAATTGTGGATTTCTACCATTTTCATGGAACTCTAGCCAAGGAAGATCCAATATATTATCCTTTCTAAGTTCTCTTGACATATTGTTGGTTGCTATTTTTGGTCTATTTACATCAATAACAATGTGCTCATTTATTATTTTCGTCAACTCCACAGCATGGCTTTTATCAAAACCTCTTGCTTTTCTTAATGCCAATGCCACCATAATTATAGGAATATAAATTGTTCCTGCTATTTTCAATGAACCAATATTTTTTGGAATTGAATTTATTATTTTACTATCAATTGGCTTCTCTACGTGTTTATGTTTACCATTATTAATAGGAAGTTGCAGATGCTCTGTCGATGTCACTAAATTTAATCTTAATTGTTGACAACTTTCAAAATCTAAAATTGAATTTTTAACTGATCTATAATCTGACTTCGGAATCTCAATGTACTTTAACTCATCATTTTCATCTGATTCGATTATTAAGCCTAATGGAGCAGAACTTGAGGACATAAGTTCTACATAACAACCATAATCAAGAGTATAGAGTGTATATTTTTTTCCTATAGCGTTTCGAGCTGAAACTCCTTGTTTTAAAACGTGAATAACCCGCATATCATAAAGATAATCAATCAAAGGATTATTGTTTTCATTACTTATTAAAAAACCACGTGTTTTTCTATGTCCAATGACTTCGTTTATTATTTTATCAAGTAAAACAACTGCTTCAGGTTTGCTATTTAGGGCCGCATGTTTATTTACCTGAAACCATTTCTGCGCAGATTTACGGACATGTACAATTGATATTTTGTTCTCCAGTGCTGACTGTGCCGCAAGTGAAATGATATTTATAGCATCTCGAGGAACCCCTTCTACCGCACGGACATACTCATCGAACGCTGATGGTTGAGTAAACACATCATTAATAAACAAGTTTGCCTCAACATCACATATTGAATTTTTATCTATTGCTTGGGCATGTTTATGAAGCAGATTTTTGAAAAAAGTCTTAGCAGCATCACGATCGTTATCAAAAACCATATACTCATCTAAATTAATAACGGAAGAGGCGTCAGAACCAAGTTCAATTCCTACACGAACACCAGTGTCTTGATCATGTAGTAAAAAATTACATCGATGGGCTATTGCTGCTATTTTTACTGTAATACCAGAGATGGGATATAGAATTCTACGAAGAAGTTCTGCAAGATAAGGTTGAAGATCCATTGGTACCTCAGACCATTCATCAATCAGTACCCATAATTCTTTTTTTGGTAATTTTGAAACTATATTGCTGAGTAGCTTAGTGATTTCTCCGAAGTGAATCCTTAATGTTTTCTTTCCAGATACTTTTTTTCTTTCCGTATTATCTGATGATATTTTATCTAAGCGTGAAAAATTGGCAGATATGTTGGTATTAGTTACCATTAAACCTATCGAAGAATTCATAGAATTATGGCTTACCGAACAATTTTCCTCCTCCGTGGTACCTTCTATATTTAATGAGGTTGCCTTATCAATAAAATCATTAAGTAATTGCGCTATTTCAGTCGTATTTTCAAGATCCTTTTCAAAAATATAGTCTAGAATTATTTCATGTATATTACATAACGTGTCAGAAAGTAATCTGGTGGCCCTTTCACTTAATGAAATATTGGGGTCAGAAAAAATCCCTCCAGTAGATCCTATCAACCTCATGTCTATAGGAACACAAATGATCCCACTTTGTTGAATATTGTTGGAAAGAACAGCCAAGAAGTGCGTTTTCCCCGTACCTCTTCTACCGAACATTATCTGATTGTCATTACTGGACAATAGGGTATATGTGGGGCCAACGTCAACAAAGGATCTGATCAGATGGTCTGGCTGAAGTTTCTCTGCCCTCTTAGCAAGCCTCATCATTATTGAATTTATATTTCGCATAATCATCCATTCGAGTTCATCATTAGAATAAATTACGAAAAAGAGAAATTAGCTATTCCCTAATAAAATGGTACCTCAATACTATAAATTATCAAAGAAATTATTATGGAGCATCCGCGTTATTACAAGAAGTTCCTAAAAAGCAAACAGGTATGTAAGATTGTTTCAAGATCATCATAATTTCCTTTCCATTTGATTAATAAACATCGCCTTAAAAGACCCTAAGGATTGGTAATGTCGGTTTTTTCGCTCATAGCTGAGGGTGAGATTGCGATAGCTAATGCGAAGTGTTTATAGTCGTCCGTTGCCATTCATTAACCTCATCATGTAGGGTCTTGATTAAGCATTAGAAGATAAAAATCATTTACTTTCAATTAATTAACTAAAAGACATCAGTTTTACCAGTAAATAAGTTCTTCCAGGACTCATTACTTTCTATCCGGACTACGATTTTTCACCCGGACCTATACCTCCCCTTCCCGTTCCGCGCTATAACCGCTCCGACACTCTGTTCCCGTGAGGTGCAATCATGAAAACCCGTGTTGACAGTAACGATGCTTTTCCCGAAAGCGGTAACGTGCGTATGCGGCAGGTGGTCCAGTTTCTGGCGATGAGCGAATCTTCGGTTTACCGCCTGATTAAAGACACCGACTTTCCCCGCCCCGTCCACCTCTCTTCCCGACTGGTGGTCTTCGATGCCGCTGAAATCCGCCAGTGGCAACAGCGCCGCACCGCCATCCGTTAATCCACGCTCAGGGATGAGCCGACTGATACCCCATCATGAAACGCGCCCCTTTTCTCTGTAAGCAGTCTCCGGACCGCACGCTCGAAGTGGTGATCCTTGCCGGAAGCCTGGCATGGGAGACCTCACGCGACTGGCGAAAAGATCCTGACCGGGAAGATGATATTCCTCCGGTGGTACTCGGCCCGGATGAACTGGCCGATCTGGACAACCTGACCATAATCAGACCTGACGCGCTCTACGTCCGGGTACTTCGCACAGGCGATATCCGCGAGGAGGAGTTGCTGAAAATCGCCGTAAAACTGGCGCACACGAACGTACAGATGGCCCGGCTGATGAGCCCTGACGGTGAGTTGCTGGAGAACTGGACCGGGCAGCTTGAACGCCTGCGACAGGAAAGGCCCTCTGACATCCTGCCGGAGCACTTCCGCCTCGATGAAGAGGCACTGTGGTTTGACAAGCTCACCGAACGCCGGGACGGTGAAAGCGATGTCCAGCCCCAGCGCATCTGTTCCCCTCTGCGCGTCACCGCTATCACCTGCGACAGCCATGACGGCAGCTATGGCCGCCTGCTGGAATGGCACACGACCACCGGGCAGTTGCGGCGCTGGGCCATGCCGATGGCAATGCTCAGCGGAAACGGCGAGGAGCTGCGGCGCATCCTGCTGGAGAACGGCCTGACCTACATCTCCACCCGCCCCGCCCTGCGCAGCCTGCTGTGCGAATACATCTCACGGTCACTCCCCGGACGCCGGGTCACCTGCGTGGAGAAAACCGGCTGGCACAACGGCGTTTACGTACTGCCGGATGAGGTTATCGGTCCCGGTGGCGACAATGTCATCCTTCAGGGCAGCCACTACCTGACCGGCGGCTTTGCGCAGGCCGGTACGCTGGCAGAGTGGCAGGAGCAGGTCGCCGCACTCTGTGCAGGCAATTCACGGCTGGTCTTTGCCGTCTGCTGTGCGCTGGCCGCCCCGTTGCTGCGCCTGACCGGAACGGGCGGTGGCGGTTTTCACCTGCGCGGTGAGTCCACCGATGGCAAGACCACGGTGATGAAGGTGGCCGCCTCCGTCTGCGGTGGCACGGACTACTGGCACTCCTGGCGGGCCACCGGGAATGCGCTGGAGGGAATTGCCAGCCGCCACAACGATGCCCTGCTGCCGCTCGATGAACTACACGAAGTGGACCCGCGTGAAGCCGGGATGATTGCCTATATGCTGGCGAACGGCCAGGGCAAGGGGCGCGCCCGCACCGACGGCGAGGTACGTAATCGCAGGCACTGGACGCTGCTGCTGTTCTCCACCGGGGAGCTGTCGCTGGCAGAACACACCGAACGCGCCGGGGAGCGCCTCTACGCCGGAATGGACGTGCGCATGGTACAAATCCCCAGCAACACCGGGCAGCATGGCGCGTTTGAGCAGCTACACGGCTTTGCCAGTGGCCAGCAGTTCGCCGATGCTCTCTGCGACCGGGTGGCCCGCTTCCACGGCACCGCCTTTCGTGCCTGGCTGGCCTTCCTCACCCACGACCTGGACGCCAGCACCACGCTGGCAAGAGAGTTACTTCGCCGCTACCAGACCGCCCTGATGCCGGACAACGCCGGAAACCAGGTGCAGCGCATCGTGGCCCGCTTTGCGCTGCTGGCGGTGGCCGGAGAGATAGCGACGCTGCAGGGCATCACGGGCTGGCAGGAAGGCACGGCGTATGAGGCGGTGCAGATCTGCCTGCACGCCTGGCTGAACGAACGCGGCCATATTGCTAACCAGGAGGATGAAGGTGTGCTGGCGCAGATCAAGCGGTTCATTACCGCGCACCAGTACAGCCGTTTTGCCTCGTGGGACGGCCCGGACCGCCCGCTGAATATGGTGGGCTTTCGCCGGGTGGATAAAGATCCGCTGACGGGTGAAGAGCACACACTGTTTCACATCCTGCCGGAGGGCTGGCGGGAAATGTGCCGGGGATTCAGTCCCGCCAGAGCGGCCAGATTATGCCAGGAAGCAGAGTGCCTGCTGCCCGGCAGTGACGGGAAATACCAGTCGCAGGTTCGCCTGCCGGAGATCGGCAAAGCCAGGGTCTACCGACTCACCTCCCGCATCCTCAGTGTCTGAGTACAGTCTCGCGTGCTTTAAAAAAAGGTGGTACAGGGTGGGACAAGTGGTACACGCAGAGCTGGCGCGGGTTACAGCGTCCCACTTTAGATAATCTAGTTTAAAAAAAGTGGTACAGGGTGGGACAGCCGGTGCTGATTCTGTCCCACTTTTCAGACTGGCATTTTTCAGGTGGTACAGCGCAAAGCCACGGCTGGCGCGGTTGTACCACTTGTCCCACCTGTACCACCTCAAAAACAGAAGAACTGAAAATGGCGAAAAGGGACTGAAACGGCAAAGGCTGAAAGGAAGGGAGAATAAGGGGAACGGGCCTGCCCTTAAAGGGCAAAAGCCATGAGAGATACAGACTGATAGTGATCGTTAGTTCTATTGCTCAGTATTATTGTCACCGTCAACATTATGGTCGATCTGACGCGCCACACTTGCCAGAACGCGTTTCAGTACCCGCCCTCGCTGTACAGGGGCCATGTATTTGAATAGGTTATTGAGTAGCTCAAGATCCTTTTCAATTTCTGACATCCCGTCCTTTGGACAGGCAAACTCTTCATCATCACCTAAAAACCATCCCGCTTTGATGCCCATACCAGCAGCTATCTTCCGAAGTTGCATGATTCCGGGAACGGATTCTCCCTTCAGATAGCTTCGAATGGTTGAATTGGGAATACCGGTTTTATCTACCAGAGAACTGACTGTGTCTTCAGATAACGACATCGCTTCGGCAAGGCGAGTGCCAAACTGAAAATTGTTATCTTGATCAAAAAATTGATTATCTTTTTTAGACATTAGACGCCACTAATCAGTAATCAATTGATTTTGTTGAATTCAATAAAAATAAATTCACAATATATTGTGAAAAACAGATCTTTAAATTCACAAAATCATGTGATAACTTATCTGTACAAATTGCAGACTATCACCCTCTGCAAACCCAACTGCTGAGCATCGCATACTCAGGGCTGAATTGCCACGCATCCGCTCGTCCTGAAAACCGCTCAGTTCATAAAAACACGCCACAAGCGGGGATAACAAAGAAAGCAGTATGAATCACAGCTGTTTATCGCCATTACCGGAGCCCCAGACGCTTACGCCTGTCATGTCTTAACTTCTGTCCGATAAGTCTGTGCGCTCCGGGCCTTTTACCCGGAGGACTCCTTATGTGGACAGTCAGCCTCGCTGAGGCGTTTATTCATGTATTCCAGACCGCAGGCAAAATCTTCCTCGACATGATGACCGGGCTTATCCCGATGCTTATCTGCCTACTGCTGGCCATCAACTTCCTGATGAAACTGGTCGGCACCGTCAGAATGGAGAAGGTCGCTGCCCTGCTTGGCCGCTCGCGTATCCTCACCTACGGCGTGCTGCCGGTGCTCGGCTGGTTCTTTATGAGCAGCCCGGGCGCGCTCACTTTAGGCAAGCTCCTGCCCGAAAAGAGCAAGCCTGGTTATGAAGATGCACTCGGCACCACTGCCCACCCCCTCACCAGCCTGTTTCCCCACGTGGTGCCGTCGGAGCTGTTCGTCTGGCTCGGCGTGGCAGCCGGGGTAAAGGCGCTCGGCCTGCCCGTCACCTCGCTGGCGCTGCGCTATATCGCCGCTGCCATGCTGATTGGTTTAATCCGCGGAATTATCACCGAATACCTGTTTCTGCGGCTCAGCAGGCGGGGGAATGCGCCATGATGATTTACTGCGCACGCATTACTGCCATCGGGCTGTTTGTCGCCGACGGCCTCACCGACAAAATGCTCATCACCTTCGACAGCAACGGACCGAAGGACTGCCTCGATTACTCCCTGTCTCTGGAGCCATCGTTCCGGGAAGAGAGCCTGATGATACTCCCCGGCGACCGCCTGATGCTCGCAGGACACGACTATCTGGTGACTGCCGTCGGCAAGGGGGCACAGCAGGCGCTGTCTGAACTCGGCCACCTGACGCTGGTGTTCAATGGTGACCTGAATCCCTGCCACGTCGGCGCGGTTCATCTCTCCGGCCCGGTGCCGAAACTCCATGACCTGCACGGTAACCTGGTGATAGAGGAGGGACGCCCATGAACACGGTGCTTATTCCTCCCGGTCCCGGTGGCTACGGTAAAGGGCTGTGGCTGCCTGTTGGCAGCGGCAAAAAGGTGCTGTCGCTGACCGGGCGCGAAATCCATCCGGTGGCGATAGAAATCGGCGCGCTCACCGAATCGGAAATCGTCAACGGCTTCGCCGATATTCCACCGGATAACGACATCCTGTGCGTGGTGATTAACTGCGCAGGTTCACTACGCTGCGGCCTGTATCCGCAGAAGGGCATTCCGACCGTCAACGTGCTGCCCACCTGGCGCGCCGGGCCGCTGGCGCACTTTATTAACGAGGATAACTACGTTTCCGGCGTGACGATGGAGCAGCTGGTTCTGGTGGATATCGCTGAAGCGCCGGACTGCGGGCCTGAGCCACTTCCTGCTCCGGAACCAGTCATTACCACCACACCGCCACCTCCGCGTGGCGCGGAGAAACTGGTACGCATGGTCGAGCAGACCGGCACCGCCGTCGGCCACATTATCGCCCTGCTGTTCGCCGCCAGCCGCGAGGCGGTGGACGTGTCGCTGCGCAACGTTATCCCGTTTATGGCTTTTGTCTCGCTGCTGATAGCCCTGGTGCAGGAAACCGCGCTCGGCAGCCTGATTGCCCACGCCCTGACGCCGCTGGCGAACTCGCTGTGGGGACTGGTGCTGCTGTCGCTCATCTGTGGCATTCCGTTCCTCTCCCCGGTGCTCGGGCCGGGCGCGGCCATCTCGCAGGTGATTGGCGTGATGATAGGCACACAGATTGGCGCAGGGGCGATATCTCCGGCCTTCGCCCTGCCCGCCCTGTTTGCCATCAACGTGCAGGTCGGCTGCGACTTTGTGCCGGTAGGCCTTTCCATGCAGGAGGCAAAACCGGAGACCATCGCGAAGGGCGTCCCTGCCTTTCTGCTGTCGAGACAACTGACCGGACCGCTGGCGGTCATCATCGGCTGGCTGTTTTCCCTGGGTTTATTCTGAGGACATAACGATGAACAAAATCAGAGCCGCCGTGGTCGGCGCGGGCATCTACGGCAAACACCATATGAATGCGTACCGCCATAACCCGGACACCGTGCTGGTCGCCATCTGCGACACCGACACAGAGCGCTGTGACGACCTTACCATGGCCTGTGGCGTGATGGGCTATACCCGGCTGGATGTCCTGCTGCAGGAGGAAGCCATCGACGTGGTTTCGGTGGCGACACCTGACCCGTACCACACCGAATCCATCCTCACCGCCCTGCGCCACGGCAAACATGTGCTGGCGGAAAAACCGCTCGCCACCTCGGTACGCGAATGTGAGCTTATCGTGGAGATGGCGCAGCAGCGGGGCCTGCTGGTCGGCGTCGATTTCCACAAGCGCTGGGACCCGGCGGTGATGCGCATCAAAGCTGAACTGGAGAAGCCGGAAGCCGGGCGCATCCTGCGCGGCCATATCAGCATGGATGACGTTATCAGCGTGCCGACGGAGTGGCTGGACTGGGCGGGCGCAAGCTCCCCGGTGTGGTTTCTCGGCTCACACTGCTTTGACCTGGTGCGGCACCTTTCCGGACAGGAGGTGGTGTCGGTGTATGCCGTCGGGCAGAAACGGCTGATGACCGAATGCGGCCTCGATACTTTTGACAGCGTGCAGAGCCTGCTGACGATGGCCGACGGCAGTTCGTGGATGGTGGAAAACTCGTGGGTGCTGCCGGAAGGCTTTCCGAAGGACAACGACGGGCGTATCGATATTCTCTGCGAGGCAACGTATATCCGCAGCACTTCACAGCATCGCGGGCTGGAAATCACCACGCCGGCCATGACGCTCACGCCCAACAGCTATTTCATCAACTACCGCAACGGCGTTGCCAGCGGTTTCGGTATCGACCCCATCAATGATTTTGTGGGGGCGGTCAGGAACAGGTCACCGTATCCGGTCACCGCAGTGGACGGCCTGGCGGTCAGCCGGATTTGCGAAGCAGTGCATCGCAGTCTGGAAAGCGGGAAACCTGAACGCACGATAATGCCATAACTTCAAGGGCTGTACCTTTCTGCTATGTCAGATTAGTAAAGCCCTTAGCCCTGCAAACCAGATAAAGCGCAGGAATCATTAGAAAATATGGTCAGATTTTAGCCAGGAGCAGAAGTTGGAAATAGTTTTCACTACTAAGGAGAGCGAATTAATCCAATGTAGCGGTAGTTAAAATGGTACATTTTTGAGCAACCAGCTTGTACTACCAGTTGCTCGCTGATAAGGCAGAAATATTCTAATTTGACAGTGGTGCATAAGAAAAACAAAGGGAAACCAATATTTATAGCCTCCGGACACTCAAATTTTTAATATCTATCAACCTTTTTTTAAGACTAATCTCGAGTCACTTTTTTCTACTACTTTATAACGACGAAGCTTCGTTAAAGCGCCTACACCACCTGCTGCAATAGCAATATAGATTGCTGCACTTGTTGCCGAACTGCCGAGGATAGCCGCTGCTCCCCCAGCAGATAATGCAGCAGTAGTACCGGTAGCTGGAGCACTGGTTCCTCCGGTAGCTAAAGTTGCCATGGCGGCAACTACCGCAATACCGATGGCTGCAAATGCTATAGCCCATGCAACTTTTCCTGTCGCATGAATTTTCACCGTAGTTTTAGCTAAACTACCTTCAATTGTAATCGTATCTCGATCTTCCTTAATAGCTTTACCCAGCTCTTTAGGTGTTGTTATCACATTATCTTTGGCGCTATTAGTGCTCATTATCCCTCCTTGCGATACTCAGTTTAACTTGCAGCCCTTCCCTAACAGTAGGCCGGCTGTATTTCTTAGCCAATTTTGAACGATGTACGTCCGCATACTATTTGGCTTCCAGTATGACTGCGGCTTCGTTCTCAATTGTTGAACGATCACAGCCAAGATATTGTGGCATGAATTCATAATGCCTGGCAGTAGTGACAATCATTTTATTCACCTACTAAGTTGAAAATTGTCACACGCTTGAGCCTATCATCATGTAAATCGATAACATCTTCTTGTATACCTCCCTCTAACATTTGAGTGACATAGTATGGTGGTGCATCCTTTATAAAATATTCAAGTGAAGGAGCGTCTTGCTCAATTAGGAGACCAACGCCACTTAACCATTCCAGAGCTCTTTCAGGAAGATCCCCTTGCGAGAAGCCTTTGCAGCAGAACAAACAATGCATCGGCCTTAAATCATCAATAACATCAGTTAAATGGTTTGCTCTATTTTGCTGGAGATGTTTTACTTTAAGAGGATTAAGAATTGCTGCCCCATAATGAAGGATACTACGTTTGTAGGTTTTACACTCCCAATTAACTTTATAACTCCCCGATTTCCAGTTTGTATACATGCAATACAAGGGAATAAGGTCATATTTCTTGGCATCCGCAATGAGAAGATCAACTTGATGCCCATTTTTATTTGTGTGATGAAGGTGTTCATATTTCTCAGAATTTAAGTTGAGAACTTTTGCTTGAATACGCATGCCTAACCATTTACCACTTCGACCTGTAAACCACCACTCCCAGTCGGAGCCATTCACTGATTCTTTGTGGCGGGTAAACGTATTAATAATAATTTTTCCCCTGCCCCATTTTTTTATATTAAGCACAAGAAAGTCAGTTATTGACTCCTCTCCAATTTGATAGCTTAGTTTTTTTGCCTCTCTTAATGTACTCCAAATCCAGCCAGAATTTTTTATCGCAATTTCACCTAAATCCATTTGTAGTATTCTCTTAGTTATGTTTATAAATAGATAAGTTGAAAGGTTTTTTGCTGAAAGCATGATTCGAATGAAGAGAATAGTATTTATACGTCAAAAACAAAAGAAGGAAAAGGGGTTTGCCCTAAGATATTTGCCGTGAGACTGATATGCACTTTATAAATTAACATAACGTGAGGCTTGCTACGTCCACTTCTCGTACTCAGCCGACATTTGAAATTTTCCCAGTCCTAGGCATCTGGACCTGGCTTTAGCATGGATTTAAGTAACTAAAGAGTGATGTTCATCTCAGGATTTGGCTATTGGATGCATTTTCCGTGATACTTCTACACTCTGGCCGAGTAAACGACCGGAGTGTAGATTTCCCCCCTGTCAAAATGCTCTTTTCAGCATGGCAAGGACCACCCATCGTGTCGCATCATCTGCAATATTTTCAGGCAGAGCATCAGCCCGCAGATTGATATAAGTGTCAACAGCCATCCTGATGGCAATGCTGCCGGAGTCACGATCGTGCGTTGCCAGCGTGGAAGTCAGCAGGACATCAGGATCAATGCTGTGGGATTCAATATTCCGACATCTTGCACACAGTCGCGCCAGATGCCGTTCTGTTCGTCTAACCTCAATGATGCTGCAACAACACCTGTGAAATCTTCCTCGCTTCATCCGCCGGATCCGCCGAATGCGTGATCGCTGATCCCACAATCACCACATCCGGGCCTAACAGCGCATAGTCCTTCACCGTCTGGCTGCTGATGCCGCCCGCCACGGCAATACGGGCTTTCCGGCGCGCCTTAAGCATCGTTATCAAATCATCAATCGGCTTGCGCCCTGCCGCCTGCTGATCGGTGCCAGTGTGAACCGCTAGCATATCCGCCCCCGCCTCTTCCAGCAGACGAACCCGCGTGGGCAGATCGTCGACGCAGATCATATCCACCACCACCTGCTTTCCGGCCTCTTTCGCCGCACGGATGCACGACTGGATCGTCAGCACGTCGGTAACGCCTAATACCGTGACATAGTCTGCCCCGGCGTCGAAAAGCAGCTGCGACTCAAAATGGCCGCCATCCATAATTTTCGCATCCGCCAGTACTTCCTTGTGTGGATATTTTTCTTTAATGGCTTTAATAGCCTTCACGCCTTCCCGAATAAGAAAAGGCGTGCCCACTTCAATAATATCAACGTCGTCAACCACCTTATCAATAAATGCCAGCGCTTCAGGCAGGGTTAACTCGTCCAGGGCAAGCTGTAATTTCATGTTGGTTTCCTTGTGTCGAATGGCTATTCGAGGTTGGCGTGCAGCGCAAAACCTTTGGTTAAGCGATATCCCGTCGACTGCGCCAGATTCACAATCATGGCGTCGCCCAGCACCATGACCGCCTCTTCAAACAGGCTGCCACCGGGCAGAATGCCTTTCACATTCTCGGGTCCATCCGGCAGTTTGTCGGTATAGGCCGGGATCCTGACCACCACCTCCGCCAGGCAGCCCAACGTGGACTCGGGGAAAATGGTCAGCAGGGCCACGGTGCCGCCCAGCTTCTTCGCTTTCGCTGCCACATTCACCAGCGAAGCCGTTTCACCCGATGCGCTGGCCAGCAGCAGCAGGTCGCCTTTTTGCAGCGCAGGCGTCACCACATCGCCGACAACATGCACCTGCAGGCCGATATGCATCAGTCGCATCGCAAAAGCTTTCAGCATCAACAGCGAACGCCCTGCGCCAAAAACAAATATCGCGTTCGCGTCAGCGATGGCCTGCTCCAGATGCGCCAGCGCAGCACCATCAATCCGCGACATCGCCTGATTCAGGTCGCTACAGGCAACGCCTGCAACAGATTGCGTTTCCATCATGCGTCCTCCTGGCAGAGCGGGAATAAATCATCCTGATACTCGAGCATCCCCATGATTTCCCGGACATAGTTATCGACATGCCCCAGAAAGTGAAAACGTTCCGGCGCGGCGCGGTAGCGTTGGTAAAGCGGCGTATCAAAGGTAATGCCAAGATGCGGGTTCTCTTTGACGGTGGCGAATTTGATGTGCGGAATATGCGGATAGTAGTGATTTTTGCGCACGCACAGTTGCCCGTTCTCTTCCACGATGTAGCAGGCCATACCGTGGTAAAACTGCACCGTGTCGTAGTGAACCGCACAGGGTTTATACGCCAGGTTGCTGAACACCAGCGGCCCGACGCCGATATTGATGGAGCAATGGCCGTAATTCGGCGGCACGATAATGCTCTGCCCCTCCTTCACGACGGCCACGATAAGATCGTCCACCAGCAGATCTTTTGGTGAGACGGCAAAATCCGGCGACTTTTGCAGGATATACGCCGCTGTCCCCTTAATCACTTCGTACACTTCCGGATGGGTGTTGCGCCGCGTGTCGTTATAGCCGTGATAGTGACCGCTGGTTTTCTTGCGCTCCTTGCCAATCGTCCCCGGCATGATGATGGTGATGTCATACTGGTACTGGTCAGCGGTGAGCCGCTCCTGATCCTCCGCAAAGCTGAGCCCGCGGTAAACATCGTAAGCCGGTTCATCCCGCTGCGCCTCGGTGAACTCCGGTAAGACCACCGCCATCTGCCCGGCGCTTTTGCGGCCAAAGCCGAGATAGTTCAGCGGCGGTTTCAGCGCCATTACGCCATCATCATCGAGATACAGCGGCAGCCCGCTGTGGTGTAGCTGTTTCATTTTGCCTCCTGTGTATACGCGTTAGCTGCGCGGATCGCCTCTTTCAGCCGATCGGATTTCATGCCAAAGACGCTTTGAATGTTGTTCCCGACCTCAACGACGCCCGCCGCGCCAAGCTGTTTCAGCAGCGCTTTGTCCACCAGCGACTTATCCGTCACGTCAATGCGCAGACGCGACATGCAGGCTTCGATGCTGGTCATATTCCCCAGCCCGCCATAGGCCAGAATGATGCCGCTCACCAGGTCGTTTTGTTCGCTTTCCTGCGCCACCGCGTTTTCTTCAACCTCACGCCCCGGCGTCAGCAAATTCCAGCTACGAATAGCAAAGGTAAATAGGGCGTAGTACAGCGCCCCCATCACCAGCCCGACCGGGAACACCATATACCAGTGAGGCGCGCGCGGCAGGACGCCAAAGAACAGATAGTCAATAAGCCCGCCAGAGAAAGAGAGCCCGATATGCACGCTGAACCACTCCATCAGCAGGAACACCAGTCCCGCCAGGACGGCGTGAATGCCATACAGCACGGGCGCAACAAACAGGAAGGAGAACTCAATCGGCTCGGTGATGCCGCAGACAATGGAGGTGATCGCGCCAGAGAGCATAATGCCCTTCACCCGCGCTCTGTTTTCCGGGCTGGCACAGCGGTAGATCGCCAGCGCAATCGCCGGAATACAGAACATTTTGATGGGCGTCAGCCCGGCCATAAAGGTTCCGGCGGTAATCGGCACCTGGTCTTTCAACTGGGCAAAGAAGATAAGCTGGTCGCCATGCACCACCTGCCCAGCCTTATTCACGTACTCGCCAAACTGCAGCCAGAAGGTCGGCCACCAGACATGGTTAAGACCAAACGGGATCAGCAGCCGCTCGACAAAACCAAACAGGAAGGCGGACACGCCCGGCCCCTGCACCATCATGGTATTCGACAGGCCATTAATCAGATGCTGAACAGGCGGCCAGACCACCGCCATCACCAGCCCGACGAACAGCGCGGCGAAGGAGGTTATAATCGGCACAAAACGCTTGCCGGAAAAGAACTCCAGCCACGAAGGAAGCTGGATGCGGTAATAGCGTTTATACAGCCAGGCGGCGATAATCCCAATGATGATGCCGCCAAACACGCCAGTCTGGAGCGAAGGGATGCCCAGCACCATCGTGTAGTCACGCACCTGCGCCACCGACTCGGGCGTGATCCCCAGAAACTGGCCGATGGTGACGTTCATAATCAGAAACCCGGCGATCGCCGACAGCCCGGCAATGCCCTGATCATCACTAAGTCCCACCGCCACGCCGACCGCAAACAGCAGCGGCAGGTTAGCGAAAATCGCACTCCCCGCTTCCGCCATCAGCTTCAGCACGTGAACCAGCCAGTCAGCGCCGAGAAACGGCAGGCTGGCGACAATATTGGGATCCTGAAAGCTGACGCCGAAGGCCAGCAAAATACCGGCGGCAGGCAGCATGGCAATGGGGATCATTAACGATCGCCCGATGCTTTGTAACATTTGCAGAAGGTTGAATCTTTTCATCTCGATCTCCTGAGCGCGTCTTTATGACAGGGATTCGCACAACAGCAGGTTCTGCTCCGAACACCTTCAGTATCCAAACCTGAGGTGATTAAAAAAACAGCAACCAAAGACGAAAGTTATTTCCGGTTTTCGCCTAAAACCGGAAAATTTATGAGGGAAATCACGCCGAAAACCGTGAGAAAGGGATAAAAGAGGAAATCGCATTCGGCGGGAGGCCATCACATGAACATCTTCGAGGCGCATTTTCGCAGGCTGCACGCCCGCTATGGCGCAGGCCAGACGCACGAATTACAGATGAAGGAGATCGCCGCCATCTTCGGCTGTTCGGTGCGTAACTGCCGTATTGCGCTGAAAAAGATGCATCAGGAAAAATGGCTCGACTGGCAGCCCCAGCGCGGACGCGGCAAGCGCTCACGGCTGCACCTGTTAACCTCGCCGGAAAAGTTGTTCAGCCAGAACGTCAATAAGCTGCTGGAGAAACAGGATTACGGCAACGTGCTACGGTTTATCGGCAACGACAAGTATCTGCTGGATCGTCTGAGCCTGTGGCGCTTCGGTGTGCAGGATAAAAGCAGCGAAACGCGGGTGCGCATCCCCTACTACCGCAATCTGGATCCTCTCAATCCACTCGTTCCCCTGCGACGAACCGAACGTCATCTCCTGCGCCAGTGTCTGAGCGGGCTGACGCGCTATGACGCCGTTCAGGGCAGGATCGTCCCCGATATTGCCCACTACTGGACCCACAACGAGGACTTTACCCACTGGGAGTTCTGGCTGAAATCTACCGCACGCTTTGCGGATGGCAGCGAGCTGAATGCCAGCGCCGTTGAGCGTTGCCTGCTCGCCGCCAGCCAGAGCCCGCAGTTCGCGCCGCTTTTCAGCCCAATCAAGACCATCACCGCTGACGCCCCCTGGCATCTGGTGATTGAAACGTATCATCCGGTGAAGAGGCTTGACTGCCTGCTCGCTACCCAGCCAACGATGCTGTTTGATTACCAGCACGGACACATCCGCTGTACCGGCGCTTTCCACCTGCAGGAGCACAGCGACAACTTTATGGTCCTGCGGCGCAATCAACACTGGCACCAGGCGCGGCCCGGACTGGATGAGATCACCATTTTCACCTGGGCTCCGGAGCATATCAGCATGAGCTTTATTCCCCTGCTGCGGGGTGAGGAGGCGCAGGATGATCGCCCGCTCAACGAGCGTAGTCTGGAGCAGGGATGCTGCTTTGTGCTGTTCGACGGTGACGGAGCCTTTGCGGATGAGGCCGGAAGGCGGTTTATCAATTACCTGCTGCAGCCTGTCGAACTCCTCAGCCAAACACAGCTTCCCGACGAATACGCACGCATCCTCTCGATTGCTCAGGGTATGCTGCCGCAGTGGAACCACCGCCCGGTGGATTTCGGCGGGATCACCGCGCCGTTTAACCTGCGTCAGCCGGTGATCATCAGCACCTTTCAGCAGCCGGAACTGGTGGAGCTTGCCGGAGCGATTCGCATCCTGCTTGAACGCTGGCATATTCGCGCCGAGATACGAATCGACGCATTTGACAACTTCAACAGCCAGCCGCGCCCTCCTGCGGATATCTGGCTCAGCAACTTTATGCTCGATACCCTTTCGGTTCCGGCATTTCTGGAATGGCTGGCGTCCACCGCGCTGTTTACGCGCTTGCCTGAAGCCCAGCGACGAAACCTGAACGCCCTGCTACCGACCATTCTGAACAGTGACGATGAAAAGGCGTTCGCCACCATCGCCGCCTTTTTCCATGAGATGACCCACCAGCGATATGTCATTCCTTTGCTGCATCACTGGATGGAATTTGCGACCGAGAAGTCATTTACCTGGCGGGATTTAAATACGCTGGGATGGCCGGATTTTAGCCAACTTTGGCTCGAATAATGCTACGCCCGCAAAAGCTCGCTAAAGGGCCTTTAAAGGCCTTTAAGGGTAAGGGAGAGAAGTGCGGGATTTGGAGTGGGGGAACGTTTGGTCATATGCATTGGCAATTCCATCAAATCCGTCCGCAGCACCCTTTACGGTCTACCGATACCTACATTCAGAACGTCCGGTAGACGAAGCTAAAATGCCCATTCTCAATGCCTGTACCTTCAGCTGCTACATAGCTTTGGACATGACGATTTATTAAAAGGCTCATAAAGGTTCAAATCATTACATAATAACTATTATTGTTTCTTATCAATAAATTATGGAAAAACATACCTTGACCGAGGCATCCATAGTGCTATGTTTACGGTAAGCGACACAGCGCTTGGACTGCACTCCTGAGGGACCATGACATTCGAGGATGATGCCTGTCTGCTATGTCAGGTTGGTCAAACCCTTCGCCCCGCAAGCGAGACAATCAGCACGGAAGATTAATAGTATTGGCAATCTGTAACGAAGAGTTGCAGTACTGCCCCTTCCATCATCCACAATGATAGCTATCAGTAAGTTAACGAAAATGAGAGGGCATCGGAAATGCTCGAAGTTGAATTTCAGGAATGGTTGAAGAGCAAAGGCGCCAAAACGCAAGCAGGCCTCAATTCCCGTATTTATGCTGTCAAAACTATAGAAAAAAATCTCGCAGCACTTGGTTCTCCTCATGCAGATCTGGATGCAGCCTACAAGGCGGATGGATTTGCGCAATTGCGGCAGCGGATCAAAGAGATTCGCCGTGATGCCAAAGACAACGGCAATGACTATCGGTTACTAATGCCTGAATCAGAGCAACCGCTTAACCGATTGTCCAACTGGAATAGCTGGCTCGGACAATATGGACGTTTTCTGAGCGGTGATGACTCTCAGGCCGACGAAATTCGGGATTATGTCCTTGAAAACTACATCACCCCAGCCAGAGAGCGAGGTGACACAAGTGTCACCCTGGTAGTTGGTCCTCTGAATACTGAAATGGGTCTCGACAAGGGATGGCCGAACATCTGTCAGGCTCTTGATGGTCAAAAATTTCAGGAACTAGCGGATGTTCCCCCTCCGGTGACGGAAGGGCCTAAAAAGAGCACAACCCGGAAATATACGTTCATCCTTACGGAAGGAAGCGAACTGGTGGCCCACACTAAACCAACTCCGACTAACCTTATTTTTTACGGTCCTCCAGGTACCGGAAAGACCTATCACACGGCGAGGGAAGCCGTAGCGCTCTGCGATGGCAAAGATGCCTATCCGAACTCAAAAGATGGGCGTGCGGCCCTGATGGCGCGCTATAACGAACTGATGGCAGAAAAGAGAATCTCTTTCGTCACATTCCACCAGAGTTATGACTACGAAACCTTCGTTGAGGGCCTTCGTCCAGAAATCGGTGAAGATGAGTCTTCGTCTGCTGGATTCAGACTCATGCCTACGCCGGGGCTCTTCAGAGAAATTTGTGCCCTTGCCGATCAGGCCAGAACACAACCCCGTGCACAGACAGATGCCTCGGCACTGCAACTATCCCAAAAACGCTTCTGGAAAATGGGGCAAGGGACAATTGGCACCGAAGACGATGTGTATGAAGATGCCCGCGACAATGGGTATATCGCTCTGGGTTGGGGTGGGACCATAGACTGGAGCGCGGATAGATTCTCATCGTTCAACGCGATCCATGATGAATGGATCAAGCAAAATCCAGGGAATCTGACGCCTAGTAACTGGACGCAAACCTATCCCTTCCGTTGCGAAATGAAGCCTGGTGATATCGTGATTGTCCCTTACGGGAACACTGCGTTTCGCGCTATCGCTGAAATAACTGGTGATTACTATTTCGTTCCTGAAGCCGAAGGTTACTATGCCCACCGCCGCCCAGTTCGCTGGCTACTGACCCTTGAAGAACCACTGCCACTCGATACAATTATCGATGGTAACTTCACCATGCGGACGCTCTATTCCATTGCCACCAGTCGTGTGAATATCCCGGCGCTAGGCAGACTGCTCTCAAGTACAGAGAACCTGGATAATAGTTCCGATGTTAAAGGACAACCAGAACAATTCGTCCTCATTATTGATGAGATCAACCGGGCAAATATCTCGAAAGTGTTCGGTGAACTGATTACGTTAATTGAGCCGGATAAACGTCTTGGAATGCCTGATGCACTCACCGTAACTCTGCCTTATTCGAAAAAGAAAGATTTTGGCATCCCCGCCAACCTTCATATCATAGGCACCATGAATACCGCCGATCGATCCATCGCATTGCTCGACACAGCATTAAGGCGGCGATTCAACTTCCGGGAAATAGCTCCCGACGCGACCCTGCTAAGTGAAGTAGAGGGGATCGATCTCAAAGCCGTTCTTAGCACCATCAACCAGCGTATTGAATATCTTATAGGCCGGGAATATCGCATTGGACACGCCTTCTTTATCAATTGTGAATCCAGGGCACAAGTTGAAGATGCAGTGCGCAATAAGGTCATACCGCTGTTACAAGAGTATTTCTTCGAGGACTGGAGCCGAATCGCGGCAGTGCTGGGCGATGGTTTTATGCAGGAAGAGCAGATTTTACCGCCACCCGGAATAGAGGGGGAACCATTATCAAGCTGGTCGGTACGTGCACCGTTCAGAAATGACGCCTTTGATCGACTGATAGGCAAAGCCAGAACGTTAAATGTCACTGCTCTTGAGGTGGCTGGTGAATCGAAAGAATGACGCACCTCACGGTTCGCGAATGGGGTGGTGTTTGTGTGAACACAGAAAGCAGCATAAACGCTCCTCATGCTTTTACCCGCCCTCAGGCTAACGCGCTGCTAACGGCGGCGCGCGAGCATCCGCTGGCAAATCAGCACGGTACCAATATCTTAATCGATCGCCATAACAAAATTATTGCCGGGCAAATGGTTGGGGTCATTGCCGCTCCGGGATGTAGCCTTGAGATCCTGCCCAAATTCGACGACGAGACGATAGAACCGGACGCCACAATACGCAGTCGCCTGATACGTATGCTTGATGTCGCCCTCGGCCTTAAACTCGGCAATGGACAGGCTGCAACAATGGCGAGACAAGCTGAAAGCTTGCTAGAGATACTCATCCGCTTGTTCGCCGAACGACTCTTATCTGAAGTACATCGAGGATTACCGCGCACCTATTTGGCACAGGAAGACGATTTGCCCTCATTGCGCGGAAGGCTCAATATCAAAAGACAATTCACTACGCTTGCCGTCCGCCCCGACCGTCTCGCCTGTCGTTACGACGAACTATCGGCTGATACCGCCCTGCTTCGAATAATGAAGGCTTGTGTAGTTCTGCTTCACCATTATGCCCGCGCTGCTGATACACTCCGTCGTCTGAATGAATTGCGCATCCTATTAGCGGGTGTTAGCGACGTCCCTTTCAGTCATCTGCCGTGGTCACAGGTACGGATCGACCGAACCAATCATCGCTGGGAAGCCCTCTACAATCTGGCACGTCTTCTCCTGCGACGCGACTGGCAAGCTACACACTACGATAAACGAGCGCAAAACGGGATTACACTGCTTTTTCCAATGAACGACCTGTTCGAGGCATATATAGCGGCGCTGGCGAAGCGTGCTGTACGCGGTACGGAATGGACGGTTCGTGCACAGGCAGGCAGATTATACTGTCTGATCGAGGACGTAAAAGAAGGCAAACCACGCTTCCAGACCCGACCGGATATGCTTATCGAGCGGGACCATCAGATTGTTATGATCATAGACACTAAATGGAAGCGTATTGGGCGTCATCCCGAAGATGCCAGGCATGGCATATCGCAGGCTGATGTCTACCAGATGATGGCCTATGCACGGATTTATCACTGCCCACAAGTTTTGCTTCTCTATCCACATCATGCAGGTCTGGGAACGCAACCTCTGAATGCAGGCTATAGGATTCTAGCAGGCAAGGAACAATTACAGGTGGCTAGTGTGGATCTGATTCTCGATGAGGACAAGATTGTCGGGCAGTTAATTAACCTTCTCGGCATCAACACGCAGTGAGGTGAAAAGGCGAGACCGTTGCACCTTGAGGCTCGGCTCTCTCAATAACCTCAACCGCGATTAGGGCTCAAACCTACATGATCATTTAATGCATTTAATATACTGGGCTTATAGTCTTGGTACGTAGAGAATAGACGGTAAGGCATGTCCGCGATGAGCGATAAACAGACGTTCGCAATTTGCACTGTACAACGTCTTCTACCCCAGTTGTTCACATATTCAGGAAAACGCCCCAATTACCCCTTTACATCGGACTGACCTGCCCCCACGATTA